>JBEKEI010000308.1:0-3270 GCA_050013915.1 Roseiarcus sp. | reverse complement strand
CCGGTTCTTGCAAATTGCTCCAGCAGGCTCTGCCTTGTGATCGCAACAGGCTCTAACGTCCGGGCACCGGCATGGGCGGACGCAACGCCGATCGCGATGCGCCGGTGGCGGGCGGAGACGCTAAATTGGATGACTCCTGATGGCATCGAGCGTCCTAGCCTGCATTTCTCAAACTTGGATAGGTAGCGTCGGCGCCTTGGTGGCTATGGACAGCCCGTGGTCGTAGGAGCGAGCGCGTCCGTTGCGCCTTTTGCGCCGGGATTTCGGTGTGTCTCGGGTCTCCGGTTTGCCTGGGGTGGGTTGCCGCGATTTGGGCGCGTTGCGGCAACGCGTCAGGTTGGAGCGGCTCGGGCGAGGTAGAAGGCGGCCAGGCGCCATTCGTCGGCGTAGGGACACGCGGTGGGAAGCGCGAATTTGATCCGGCGCGCGCTCACCTTCACCAGTGCGCCGACCTTGAACAGCTTCAGCCGGATCGTGCCGGCGGCGGCGTCGGCGAATTGCGTGTGACGCAGGCCGATGCGGCGCACGGCGCAGACGAGAACATAGGCGAACGAGGAGAACCAGAGGCGCAATTGATTGGCCTTCATGGTCGCCGTCGATGTGCGGTCGGCGAACAGGTCGGCCTGCGATTCCTTGATCCGGTTCTCCATGTCGCCACGCGCGCAATAGACGTCTTCGTAGAGTTCCCGCGCTCCCTGCTCGATGGGCTTCAATGTGGTGACGACAAACCTCGGATTGGCCTCGCCGTTGGTCCATTCCGCCTTGCCGACCACGCGCCGGCGTCGCGACCAGCTTTCGAGCGTCGAATACGAGAAGTCCCTGAACCGCCGCGCAGGCTTGCCCGTCCGCCGCGCTTCGGCCTCGGCCTGGACCAGTTCGGCGCCAATTTCGCCGACGAGGCGCGGGTTGCGCGCCAGGCCGAACAGAAAGTCGACGCGGTTGGCCTCACACCAGCTCATCAGCTCCTCGCGACAGAACCCGGAATCCCCGCGCAGCAGAATACGCACACGTGGCCAGCGCGCCCGGATTTGCGCGACGATCCGAGCGATCTCCGCTTTCGCGCCCGCGCTACCGTCGATGTTGGACGGCCTGAGCTTGGCCGCCAGCAGATGCCGGCCGCAGAACACATACAGCGGCAGGTAGCAGTAACAGTCGTAGTAGGCGTGAAAAAACCGGCCCTCCTGCCCGCCGTGCAGCGGATCGTCGGTGGCGTCGAGGTCGAGCGTGATCTGCTTGGGCGCTTTGGCGTGCGCCTCGATGAAGAGATCGACGAACAAGCCTTCGATCGCTTCCGGGTCGTGCGCGATCTTGGCGTATTTGGTTGGCTTGTCGCGCGAAAGTTCGAGCCGGTTGAGCGTGGATTTGCCCGCGACAGGCGCGCAGTCGGGACGCCAAGCTACGAGCTTGCCGGCCAGAACCGACATGAGGGGATCGTGCCGCAGCTCGTCGTGGTCGTTGAGATCCTCGTATCCCATCGCGATGCCGAACACGCGCTGACCGACCAGCGTCGCCACCGTGTTCCGCCGCTCCCAACAGCAACCCGCCCGCGTCCGAGGTCACCGCGCCGCCGTCAAATTCGGCCACGACCGGCCGCCCCTCCACGCGTGCAAACTGGCTCGGTTTCGCGCTACACTCCGTTTCCATCGGGGAACCTCTGCGTCTCAGGCTAAGTCATTCTCGCAAAACAACTTATCTCTGATTCGTGG
The DNA here is from genome assembly GCA_050013915.1 of Roseiarcus sp. GTDB lineage: Bacteria > Pseudomonadota > Alphaproteobacteria > Rhizobiales > Beijerinckiaceae > Roseiarcus. Next base: position 1,564 of record JBEKEI010000308.1, on the reverse strand, counting down.
CCCCGATGCACCCCGCGCTATGAGAAATGCGGGCTCCATGTATTGAATGAGCAAACGCCGCGCAATCGGAAATGCGATTGCAAAGGGGGCAGTCGACACCTTTGGATCAGGGCTTCCTCGTCGCGACGGTCATCGCCTGCGTCGGGCTGCTCCGAGGCGAGCGGGGCGTGGCGCCGAACCCGGCGTCAGTAGCTGACCTTCGCCACCGCGCGCAATTGGTCGGGCGAAGTCGTCGGGAAGCCGAAGAATTCGAGATAGGCGGGAATCTGCTCGAACAGCATGTCGACGCCGACCTGGATCGTACAGCCCTTCGCCTGCGCGGCGCGCAAAAACGGCGTCATTTCCTGTTTCATCACGACTTCGCCGACGAACGTCGCCGCCTCGATGCGCTCGACGTCCATCGGCAGCGGATCGCCGTCGTTCATGCCGATCGGCGTCGCGTTGACGACGATTTCGTAGCCGGCCGGATCCTTGGAGCCCGTCTGCACGACGAGCGCGCGATGGTGGGCGCCGAGCCGCGCGCCCAACGCGTCGGCGGAAGCGGGATTGGCGTCGAACAGGCCCAGTTTTGCGACGCCGGCGGCGGCGAGCGAAGCAGCGATCGCCGAGCCGACGCCGCCGCTGCCCACGACCAGGGCGCTCGCCCCCGCGATGCGCCGTCCCTTGCGCGCAACGCCGCGAACGAAGCCCTCGCCGTCGAACATGTCGCCGAGCAGCGATCCGTCGGGCCGCACCAGGATGGCGTTGCAGGCGCCGGCGATTCGCGCCGTCGTCGACACCTCGTCGACGAGCTCGACCGTGGCGACCTTGTGCGGCATGGTCACCAGCGCGCCGCGGATGTTGGTGAGCTTGAACAGCGTCTTGACCAATGCCCCATAGTTCGCGGCCCGAACCCCCATCGGCATGACCACGGCGTTGAGTTGACGCCGATCTTCTCGAAATAGGGGTTGTAGATCATCGGCGCCTTGAAGCTCTTGGTGGGGTAACCGAGATGCGCGATGAGGATCGTGTCGCCGGTAATCATGTCGCGTGCTCCTGACGCCGCGGAGGAATGTCGACGGTTCGGTGCGCCCGCTCGCCGCAGGCCCCGGGCGGCGCGCGCAACCCGAGGCTCCCGCGTCCCGGCCTGCAAGGGCCGACGAAGGAATCGAGGGCGGCGCCGCCGGCGATCTGCGCCACGGCCTACTTCCGGGAGAAGGCGGAGAACGCCGCGCCCGTGAGCACGGCGTTGATGCCGAGATCCGCTCCGGGGGTCGGCGCGGCGATGCCGGGCGCCGTGCGATCGAGGCAGTTGATCGTCGCGCCGACGGCCGACAGAGCGAGAATGCCGGCTCGAACGCGGCCGCCCTGTCGTGAGCGGGTCGTCGCGGGCGGCGCAGAAAGCGCGGCTTGTGCTGTCACTGACGTTCCTTCCTGACGACTTGGCTTTGTTCTTCCCGAGCAGGCGGAAATGGATCTTCGCGGCAAACGCTCGACCGACGCCGACCGCCGTTCCTCGTTCGAAGGGGTCAAAATGGTCGGCTGCCCCAGTCCGACCGACGGCGTCGTCGGCGGCCGCCGACGC
>JBEKEI010000307.1:0-3974 GCA_050013915.1 Roseiarcus sp. | reverse complement strand
CGCTGCTCCGCTTCGCTACGCCCCTTCGGGTGACTGCGCGCCGTCGGCGTGGCAATTGGCCTCCATGACCTTTTGGTGCGCGATGCCGCCGGGATCGGCCGCGCTGCGCACCAAAAGGTCATGGCGGTAAATGGCCGGAATTACAGTGTTACCGATTCGGCCATTTCAGATCGCCGTCAGCCGAATGGCTCCCCGAGCCGTCGGACCTCGGACTTTTGGCGCCGCCGCCCGGCATGCCACTCGCCTCGCGCCTCCTCCCCATCCCTGACCCCGATCGCACCTCACCCGATCCGGTAGCTCGACGCCGTCACCCCGCCGAGGATGTCGGTGTCATGGTAGACGCGGGTCGCCGTTTCCGTTTCGGCGGCGCCGAGCGCGGCCAGCAGGGGAATGAAATGGTCCTCTTGCGGGTGGCAGACGCGGGCGTAGGGCGCCTGCTCCCAGGCCATCAGGCTTTGCCGACGCGGCGCCGGGTCGCTCGCGAGGGCGGCGCCGAGCCAGGCGTCGAACGCCGCGGAGGGCGCCTTGGCGGCGGGACCGAACATCCGCAGATTGTGGTAGCTGAGGCCCGAGCCGACGATCAGCACGCCCTCGTCGCGCAATGGCGCGAGCGCGCGGCCCAGCGCCCAGTGCGCGGCGGGATCGTAGCCCGCCTTGATCGAGACCTGGAACGTCGGCACGTCGGCCTTCGGGAACATCACCGCCATCGGCGCGAAGACGCCGTGGTCGAACCCGCGCTGTTCGTCGAGATGGGCGGGCAGATCCGCGCCCCGCAGCAAGGCGAGCGTGCGCCGCGCGAGTTCGGGGGCGCCGGGCGCGGGATAGGCGATTTCATAGGTTTCTGGCGGAAACCCGCTGTAGTCGTAGACCATCGGCGGATGCGGGCTCGCCATCACGGCGAAGTCCGGCCCCTCCCAATGGCCCGAGATCATCAGCACCGCCTTGGGCGCGCCGCCGATCTCGCCCGCCATCGCGGCGAGCGAGGCCTCCAGATTGTGGAACATCGCGCGCATGTCGGGAATCCAGGGCCAGGGCCCGCCGCCATGAGAAATGAAATAGGTCGGGAGTCTCGTGGTCACGAGGGTCGCCTTGAGGTTTGAAGCCTGTTGCAGTCTGGGCCCGAATCGCGGCCAGCATACACCACACGCTCCGCTGTCGATCCAGCCTTACGTAGGCGCTGACGGCGCAGGGTGGGTCCGGCTCCATTGCATTCGCCTTGCGTCGCTCTCGATCGCGGGTTTCGGCCCGGCCCCGCGGGCCCAATTGCCGTCAGGGCGCGCTCGGACGATCGCTCGCCGGCGCCTAGCGATGGGTTGCGGCCGCCAAATGCAGCGCGAAAAGGCCGAGCGGGATCACATCCATCAGGATCGCCCCGGCCAGGAGCGCGCGGACGAGGCGCCCGCGGATCAGGACGAAGGTCGCTGCTTCGATCACCAACAGGACAGGGCCGAACACCATGCGTGGGATTGCGCCGAAGGCGATGACGAGGCCGAGCGCCGCACCGGAGGTCGCAGGCAGCGGCTGGGGGCCGGCGCTGGTCGCCATCCGCGCAACCGCAAGCCAGCTCGCCGGTCCGATCGCGGCGAACAGGAGCTCGGCGGCGATCAGGCTGCGTGGAATTTCCTCGACGCACAGCTTCAGCAGGAACCAGGTCGGCGCCAGGCTGAGGAAACCCGAGGCCAGGACAAACACGATCATGTCGCCGAACGCGACCATGCCGCCCGAACCCTGCTGGATGGCGTCGTCGATGAGAAACTCGTTGACGGCGACAGCGGCGATGCCCCTCATGCGCCTGCCCCCGCCTCGGAAGCTCGCGACGATGATCGACGGGCTCGAAACGAGATCGTGCGTGATCCGAGTCAACGTTGCGTTAGCGTCCGTCGGTGCGTTTTTCGGGGACAGGATACCGATTCGACGGGTTCCTGCTCCGCTCGAGACGACGCAAACGCCCGGCGTCGCGGAGCCACGCCGGCGTCGCGCCGTCAACTCAGGGCGATTGCAAGCAATCGCCCGAGGCCAACAGGCCGCTGCTACGCTTCGCTTCGCCCCTGCCGGACGACTTCGTCGCCGGGGGGTGATGGCGCGCCGTCGGCGTGGCGATTGGGCGCCATGACCTTTTGGTGAGCCCCGCGGCCCCTGGGGCCGCGCCGCTCGCCAAAAGGTCATGGCGGCAAACGGCCGGGGCCGGGGACGCGTGTCAATGTTCGCCGCGCTTGACCCACCGAGGCCGGCGGAAGCCCGGCTCACGCCCCCTGGTCCAGCGAACCGGCCCCGCTCCGCCTCGCCGCGGCCGCCCGTCCGGTCGACCGGCCGAGACGGGGGCGCCAGACGCCGAGGACGACATTGGCGGTCGAGACCGCGAGCAGCACGCAGAGCGTGCTGATCTCTCCTGCGGAAATGCCGCTCAGCGTCGCGGGGCCCAGCCCACCCGCCAGCGCCTGCGCGCTGAGCTGAGCCTCTTCCTGGATCGGGGCGAGCGCATGCAGCCCGCCCGCGAAGATCAGGATTCCCGTCGCGGCCTTGATCCAGGCCCAGCCGGCTTCGTGAAAGGCGGGGGTGACGGCGATCGCCAGCAGGCCGGGTATCAGCGTCAGGACAAGCGAGGGGAAAACGATCCAGGCGGCGATCTCAGCCATCGCGCCGCGGATCAGGGCGTAGCCGGCGAGCGAAGCCGGCGGCGGCGCCAGCCAGGCCAGAACGACCAGGCAGGCGAGCGCCCCCATGAACCCGATCGCCCCCATCGTGTGGAGAAATTTGATCAGCCGTCGCATGGCGGTCCTGAAGATTGCGTCTGACTGGCGTACGGATGTCTATGATATCCGAAGGCGTCGCAGCGGCCGAATCGTTCGCCTCGCGCCTGCCCCCCGCGCAGGCGTCGACCGATTTCCGGTCTTCTGGAACTACGGGATGGGAACTGGCGGGCAGCGTCCCGGCGGCAAATTCACACGAGCGGGAAGCGTTCCCGGTTCAGCCATCGCGCCATTGCCTTCGGGTCCTATCGCGACGCCCAAAACAAGGTAGTCGACTCACCGGGACACCAACCAGCGCCGCCGACGGTTGAGTAGACTCGCTGATCGTCGGGCGTCGCCGATCGATTTCAGCGGCGCGGCGACGCAGGATCGGCTAGAACCGCAACGGAGAATGCGCATGACCAGACCACCGAACCGGTATCGACCGACCGACGCCCTGTCCGTCGCCGAAGCCGTGTTCAAACCAGCCACGCCGCCGGCGGCCGAGCCCGTCCGCGTGCAAAGACAAGGCGCCGTTCCCCTGTCCAAGGAATTGGTTTCGATCAGGCTCGACAGCGATGTGATCGCCCATTTTCAGGAGGATGGGGCGGGTTGGCAGGAGCGAATCAACGACGCGTTGCGGCGGGCGGCGGGGTTGTGAGCCGGCTTGGCGACTCCGATTCCCGATTTCGGAGACGTGATACCAACGCAAACATCCAACGTCGGCGGAGCCACGCCGCCGTCGCGCCGTCAAGCGCCACGCGCGGCTTCGCTGCGCTCCGCCCCTCCGGGTGACTGCGCGCCGTCGGCGCGGCAATTGGCGACCAACACCTTTTGGCGAGCGCCGCGGCCCTTGGGGCCGCGACGCTCACCAAAAGGTCATGGTTGCAAGCGGCCCTGGCGCGCGGGCGGTTGTTGATTGGCCGCGTTCGGCCGACGCGCCCAGACCCCGCCCATATTTCTCTTTTGCAGAAATTTGCTTGACTCCAGCCATTCCCCGGTCCACAATCACAAATCGATCAATGGCCGGGCTCGAGCCAGGAACCGAAGGAGAGTCGGGGCGGCGCCCGAGCCGCCCAAAAGCGTAACTCCCAGGGCGCGGGCGCCGCGGGGGTGAAAAAAGCGTAACTCCCAAGGTGGGTGGTTCGGAACCGAGTGGCTCTGATATTGTTCAGTTTTTCGAGGTGGGTGTCGGGCAAAATCGCCGAAATTGAGTAAGAAATCGACGAAATTCTCGTCGCTTCG
>JBEKEI010000306.1:0-3100 GCA_050013915.1 Roseiarcus sp. | reverse complement strand
CTCCAGACTGTCGATCAGAAGCTGTTTCGCCGCGGCTTCGCTGAGCGGGACGGGAACCGTCTGCTCTTGGCCGTCGGGCGAATCCAGCCAGCTTCGATAGATCGGGTCGAAGTCGGGCAGGCGGCTGACGAAGCGGGCGAGCTTGCGCGCGTCCTCGTCTTGCCACGGGTCGCGCGACTCCCACCAAAGGTGGAGTTTAAGCGTCGTCATCGAGGCCCTCCTTTCCAGTTCGGATCGTATATGACGGACAGATTTAGAAAATTCTTGTCGTCCGCGATCTGCTTCAGTCCTCTATAGGTCTTCTCGGTTTGCGCATGCCAGACAACCGCGCGGCCCGCCGCGGTCACGACGCGCGATTGCCTTTGCATCTGATTTGCGGGGTTCTTTTCCCCCTTGACCCACACTTTCAAGCTATCGTTCGAGTCAAACAGGAAGTCCATATTCGCCTTGGCGTCGAGCATGTCTCCTGTCCGCGGATCGCAACCGTCGAACCAGGTCTCGCCCAATCGGATCGCCCACGGGTAAGGCAATCCGCTTACATATTCCTGATAGGCGACGGCGTTCGCCGAGTTGTTCGTCGGCGCGCCGTCCTCGCCGCTCAGATCGGCGACTGCGCGGTCGAGGGCCTCGACCGTGGCGACCAAGCTCGGTCGCCGACCGGGAGCGTCGACCACCCTGACGACGGCTCGACCATTGCGATCGTAGACAAGTCCGTTCGGCCCCGGTTTGCCGACGGCCAGCGTTCGCCACTCGCCTTCGATGAGGACCTTGAGGGTGACCGCGGTCTCGGTTTCGTCGTGCGCCCAGCGATAGGCGACGTCGGGACGCCCCGGGATGCGGCCCTCCTCGACGAGTCCGTTGTCGCTCGGCACGAAGATCGCATCGAACAGGATCGTCGCGGCGGAAAGGCGCGCGGCGAGGGTCGCCAACCCGCGCAGGGCCGTTTCCGACAGGCCCTCGGCGAGCACGGAGTTGGCTTCGACCGCTGGCCCCGGGGCGACATAAGCCCAAGCCGCGCCGCCGGGGGGATGTGCGGCCGGCGCCGAGTCCGGACCGCTTTTCGGACCGTCCGCCGCCGGCGCTTCCGATGTCGGCGCGAACCAGCCAGGGTTCGGCGGCGTCCCGGTCCGGGGGTGTTTTTCCTCCCAGTCGGCGTCCGCTTTCAAAAGCCCGCAGGCGTCGAGCTCGGCGACGAGACGCCGTTTCTGCATCCCGTCAGAGTGAATGCCCTGGGATGGAGGAGGATCGGGAAGTCGCAGCAGCAACGCAGCGATTTGGGCGCGGGCGAGCTCTCCCTTCGCCAACGCTGCGGCGACTGCCTCGACGCCCTTTCGCTTGCGTTCGATCTCGACCGGGAAGCCATAAAGCTTGGAGAGTTCGCGGCTGAGATCACGCTCGTCGCGCCTCGTCCATGCGCCTTTCGTGTCGCGCGCCAGCAGCGCGACGCCGCCGACCCGCAGCCCCTCGGCGTCGCACTCGATTCCTCCTGGACGCAGCCGGAAGCGGCGCGCGAATGACAAATCGTCCATGGGATGCTCTGTTCAATTTCTGAAACAGAGAAGAACATAACAAGAACAAGTTTGCAAGCGTTATTCGACAGGTGGCTCGACTGGGACGACTTGGAGGCCGGATCCCCCTCGGCGGTTGTCGACGCGTCGGCCACTGACGCTGCAGGGCTGTGAAAGCATCGAAATCGCCGGTTGACCGGCTGTGAATGCGAGGCTGGCCGCCTCGCCGCAGCGCAATGCCCCCCAACGCCATCGCTGCGCCGGCGTCTCAGCTCTGGATCGGGCGCAACGCGGCCTCGAGCGCGTGCAACCGCGCCACTCCTGCGGAGTCGGTCTCGCCGAAAGGCTCCTCGCAGAGGGTGACCAGCACGGCGCCGTCTGCGAGCGGCTCGACCTCGACATCGGTAGGATATTTCGCCCGCGCGGCGATGCCGGGCGGCAGATAGGTGATCCAGCCGATCCACGGTTCGAGCGTCCGCTCGCCGGCGGCCCAGGTCGGGTCGGGGATCTTCGGCGGGTTGTAGGACGAGGGCATGACGCACATTTCGGCGGGGTTCCAGATCTCGCGGGCGAATCGCATCAGCGGCCTCAGCTCCGAGGCGCGCCACGGCCTTCCGGTCGAAGGACGGATCTCGGACAGCCGCATGAAGATAGTGTTCGGACGGGGGGAGCCGCGCCGACCGAAGGCGCCGATATTGCATGTGGTGTCGGCGTAGCTCGCCTCGCGGAAATCATAAGGCGGGGGCCCCGCGTGGCCGCCCCAGAAGGCGCATCCCAGTTCGGGCCAGGGGGTGGGCGGCACGTCCGGGCGGACCACGTCATAGTGTTCCATATTGTCGATCAGAAGCTGTTTCGCCGCGGCTTCGCTGAGCGGGACGGGAACCGTCTCATCCTTGGTGTCGGGCGAATCGAGCCAGCTTCGATAGATCGGGTCGAAGTCGGGCAGGCCATTGACGAAACGGGCGAGCCTGCGCGCGTCCTCGTCTTGCCACGGGTCGCGCGACTCCCACCAAAGGTGGAGTGTAAGTTTCGTCATCGCGGCCCTCCTCTCAGTTCGGATCGTATATGACGGATAGGTTTGGATACTTCTTGCGGTCCGCGATCAGCTTCAGTCCTCTATAGGTCTTCTCTGTTTGCGCGTGCCAGACGACCGCGCGGCCGGCCGCGGTCACGACATCCGATTGTCTTTTCATTTGATTTGCGGGGTTCTTGTCCCCCTTGACCCAATCATTCAAGATATCGTTCAAGTCAAACAGGAAGTCCATGTTCGCCTTGGCGTCGAGCAGCAAGCCCGTCCGAGGATCGCAACCGTCGAACCAGACGCCGCCGAATTTGATCGCCCACGGGTAAGGCAATCCGGTAACATGATATTGATAGGCGATGGCGTTCGCCGAATTGTTCGTCTTCGCCTCTTTCTCCGGCCTCGGGCAAAGCTTCGGCTCGCGATCGTCATTGGTCGGCGCGGCGACTGGCGCGCCGTCCTCGCCGCTCAGATCGGCGACTGCGCGGTCGAGGGCCTCGACCGTGGCGACCAAGCTCGGTCGCCGACCGGGAGCGTCGACCACCCTGACGACGGCTCGACCATTGCGATC
>JBEKEI010000305.1:0-2613 GCA_050013915.1 Roseiarcus sp. | reverse complement strand
AGGCGATCGGCGCCGGCGTCAAGGAATGGGAGGTCGCCGAACGGCTCGCGCGCGCAGGCGATTTCGACGTGTTCCTGCTCGCCGGACGCTACACGCTGCTCGAGCAGGAGGCGCTGACGAGCTTCCTGCCCTATTGCGTGGAGAAGAACATCGGCGTCGTGATCGGCGGCCCGTTCAATTCGGGCATACTCGCGACCGGCCCCAGGCCGGGCGCCTTTTACAATTATGCGCCGGCGCCGCCCGACGTGCTCGAACGCGTGGCGAGGATCCAGGCGATCTGCAAGGCCCACGGCGTGAAGCTCGCCGAGGCGGCGCTGCGCTTTCCGCTCAGCCATCCCGCGATCGTCTCGGTGATTCCGGGCGGCCAGAAGCCGGCCGAGGTCGCCCGCAACGCCGCCATCATCGGCACGAAGATCCCGCCCGCTTTGTGGCGCGACCTGAAGGCGGCGGGCCTGATGCGCGCCGATGCGCCGACGCCGCGGTAGGAGATACGGGCCGGCCGCCGGACGTCCGATAGCGCCAGTTTCCGGCGGACGCCCGTTCGCCGACCGATCGCCCCGGGGGACCCACAATGCTGAAGAACATCGACCCTCTGCTGACGCCCGACCTGCTCTATGCGCTGCGCGCCATGGGGCACGGCGACGAGATCGTGATCGTCGACGCCAACTACCCCGCGGAATCGGCGGGTCCGCAGGTCATCCGCCTCGATGCGCTGAGCGCGACGCAGGCGCTCGACATCGTGCTCTCCGTGATGCCGCTCGATTCCTTCGTGCCCGACGCCTGCGTGCGGATGGAGGTGGTCGGCAAGCCCGCGCGCGAGGAGCCGATCTTCGACGAATTTCGCGCCCTGATCGGAAAGCACGAAGGGCCGGGCTTCAAATTGCACAAGTTGGAGCGCCACAGGTTCTACGAGCGCGCGAGCGAATGTTTCGCAATGGTCGTCACCGGCGAACGGCGCTTCTACGGCAACATCATCCTGAAGAAGGGCGTCATTCCGCCGGCCTAGAAAGAAACTCATCGCCGGTCTCGCCGCCTGGGACGCCCCCGCAGCATGCAACGGCAGACCAACCGTTTCATGCCCGGGGGGTCCGGCGCCGCCGGTGGCGGGCCGAGCAGGGATTCGCGGCTGCGCCGACGCCGCGCGCGTGCGCTTGGCGCCGGAGCTGGCCTGGTCGGCGCGGCGTGCCGACGGTGGAGCGTTCACGTTCGGCGCGCCTGTCGCGACGACGGCGGCCGGGCCGCGCGGTCCGCGCCGCGGTTCAGTCTGTAAAACAGAAATCTGATAATGTTATTGCGAAATTCAAAAAGATCGGCTATAGTCCCACCATTCGCCCCCCCGGCAGGAGCCCCGCCATGCCCGACCCCGCAGCGCCCGCGCCGCCGCCCGCCGCCTCCGTCAGCGCAGCGGAGGGGGAAGTCCGCCGGCATCGAAATACGGAGCGCGCGCTGGGCGGGGGTCGATCCGGCCGGGGCGCATGTCCGCCTGCAGACCGCCGGGCTCGACGAACGCGCCCGCAGGGCCGGCGGGGACAAGGCGCGGGCCCCCGCGCGGGTTTCAATTTGCCTGCAGGCCTCTGATTTTGCTCGATCGGACGAGAAATCTATTTCCGAATGTTTCCAAACCGAAAGGATTTGTCGGGCGACGAGGCCCGGGGCGCCGCCGCGCGCGGGGAGCCGGACGGCGGCGCGCCGCAGACCCGCGCGGGTTTCAATTTGCCTGCAACCCTCTGATTTGCCTCGATCGGGCGAGAAATCCATTGCCAATTGTTGCCACAACGAAAGGACTTGTCGGGCGAGGCGGGGCGCAGCCGCCGACCTGGGTCGTCGAGGCGCCAGAGGCGGTTGGCGGGGGCAGGAGGGCGAGGGGATGAGCCATCGATCGGAGAGACGCGAAGCTGAACGCCCGTCGCCGCGGAGCCACGCCGCCGTCGCGCCGTCAGGTCAGGGCGATCGCGAGCGATCGCCTCGGGGCGACGGCGCGCCGTCGGCGCGGCGATTGGCGAACTCGGCCCGGCGCGTCGCGCAGCCGATCCGCTGGTCAGTCGATCACACTGCGCTTGGCCGCGGGCGTCCGCCGCCGCTAGAAAGCGGCGGACCCTCGAGGCGGCCTTCGCGAAACGCGGACCCATGATGCAGGATCGATCCGAACCCTCCGATGGACAGACCGCCGCGCGGCGGCGGGCGATGGCGGTGCTCGCCGGCGCGACCGCGGCGGAGCTGCGCCTCGGCCTCGCGCGCCTGCCCGAACCGCCGCAGCCTTCGGAGCTGCGCCGGCCGGAGACGGGCCTCGTGATGCTGCGCGGCCGCATCGCCGGGCAGGGCGCCCGCTTCAATGTCGGCGAGGCGACGGTGACCCGCGCCTCGGTCCGGCTTGCGAGCGGCGAGGTCGGCGCCTCCTACATCCTCGGGCGCGACGCCGAGCGCGCGCGGCTCGCTGCGCTGGTCGACGCGCTCTGGCAGCGCGCCGATTTCCGCGCCGCCGTCGAGGCGCAGATCCTGGCGCCGTCGCGCGGCCGCCAGGAGGCCGAGCGCGCGGCGCGCGCGGCGCGCACGGCGGCGACCAAGGTCGATTTCTTCACGCTGGTGCGCGGCGAGGACGAGAAATGACCGCCG
>JBEKEI010000304.1:0-2622 GCA_050013915.1 Roseiarcus sp. | reverse complement strand
CAGGTCGAAACGACGCCGCGCCGTCCGTCGCCGCCGACGATGACAGGCCGATCGCGCAGATCCGGACGGTCGCGCTTTTCGATCGCCGCGTAGAACGCATCGCAATCGACATGGGCGATCGTGAGAGCGCCGCCGCGCGGATAGGCCAGCAGCCGCGGCGAGCCGCAGGCGGCGCACCGCGCCGGGCGCTCGCCAGGCGAATCGGCGAGGCAATCCCGGCACAGGATCGCACGACCGGCGGGCGGCGCTGGTCCGCTCACGGATCGAAGCCCTCCGGCCCCCGGAGGGCGGCGTGGGCGCGCGCGACATCGTCGGGGCTGCGGCCCGCATCGTTGGCGAATTCCACCAGCAGCGATTCGTCGGAGGCGAGATAATCGAGGATCGCCGCGAGAAACCGAGGATCGGCCGCGGCGGTGCGAAGATTGTCCGGCCCGAGGCCCGACAGGGCGAGGAAGCGGCTGAGCCGCTGGGCGTCCGCGGCGAGCCAGCCGAGCGCGGCGATCGCCGTCTGCGCCGCCAGTTCGGCGCCCGCCGCGGCGCCGGCTGTTGCCGTCCGTTTGGTCATTAAGATTTCCCTTTCGTAAACGCCTCCGCTTTAGGTTCGCAATTGGTCTCCGCTCGTCTATGCTCGGCGACGCGCCGAGGCTCGATCTGGAACTCGCAATGGCCAAGACCGTGCTGATCGTAGAAGACAACGAGCTCAATATGAAGCTCTTCAACGATCTCCTGGAATCCAAGGGCTGCCGGATCGTTCAGACGCGCAACGGGGTGGAGGCGGTCGAACTGGCGCGCATCCACCGGCCCGACCTGATCCTGATGGACATCCAGCTTCCCGAAATCTCGGGGCTCCAGGTGACCCAATGGCTGAAGGACGACGAGGAATTGCGCTCGATCCCGGTGATCGCCGTGACCGCCTTCGCCATGAAGGGCGACGAGGAGAAAATCCGCCAGGGCGGCTGCGAAGCCTATCTCTCGAAGCCCATTTCGGTCGCCAAGTTCTTCGAGACGGTCGACCATTTCCTGAAAGACAAGTGATCCGATGACTGCCCGCATCCTCGTCGTCGACGACGCTCCGCCGAACGTCAAGCTGCTCGAGGCGCGTCTGACGGCGGAATATTACGACGTTCTGACCGCCTCCAGCGGCGCCGAAGCCCTTTCGATCTGCAACGAAGGGACCTGCGACATCGTGCTGCTCGACGTCATGATGCCGGGTATGGACGGCTTCGAAGTGTGCCGCCGCATCAAGACCAATCCGGCGACCGCGCATCTGCCCGTCGTCATCGTCACCGCGCTCGACCAGCCGGCCGACCGGCTGCGCGGCCTCGAGGCGGGCGCCGACGATTTCCTCACCAAACCGCTCGACGAGGTCGCGCTGGTCGCGCGCGTGCGCTCGCTCGCCCGCCTCAAGGCGGTGATCGACGAATTGCGCAGCGGCGCCAGCAAGGCGCTGCCGCCCGGTCCGCGCGACGCCGCCTTCGCGATGACCGCCGACGATGGCCGGAAAGGGCGGATCCTGCTCGTCGACGATCGCGCCAGCTCGTCCGACCAGATCGTCAAGGCGCTCGATGCGTCGCACGACCTCACCCTCGAAACCGACGCGCAGCAAGTCCTGTTCCGCGCCGTCGAGGACGATTTCGATCTGTTCATCGTCAGCCTCGGGCTGGAGAGCTACGACGGCTTGCGGGTCTGCAGCCAGATCCGGTCCCTGGAGCGCACGCGGAATCTGCCGATTCTGGCGATCGCCGCGGCCGAAGACCGCGCCCGGGTGCTGCGCGCGCTCGACCTCGGCGTGAACGACTATCTGTCCCGGCCGATCGACCGCAACGAGCTGGTGGCGCGCGTGCGCACGCAATTGCGCCAGAAGCGCTACGCCGACAGCCTGCGCGACAAGGTCCAGCAGTCGATCGAACTCGCCCTGGTCGACCCGCTGACCGGTCTGAACAACCGCCGGTTCCTCGACAATCACCTGGCGACCATGCTCGACCAGGCGCAGCGCCGGCGCGCGCCCTTGTCGCTGATGATTTTCGACATCGACCACTTCAAGCAGGTCAACGACACCCACGGCCACGATTGCGGCGACGAGGTGCTGAAGGGCTTCGCCAACCGCCTTCGACGGATCATTCGGGGCGGCGACCTGCTGTGTCGACTGGGCGGCGAGGAATTCGTCATCGTCATGCCCGATTCCCCGGTCGACGTCGCGGCGAAGGTCGCCGAGCGAACCCGGTCGGCGATCGAGGGCGAGCCCTTCATCATCGACGGGACGGGGCGAACGATCGCGATCACGGTCTCCGTCGGCGTCGCGGGCCGCGGCCGCGACGCCGACGCCGAATCGCTCTACCGGCGCGCCGACCGGGCGCTCTACCGCTCCAAATCGGAGGGACGCAACCGCGTGACCGCCGACGCCGCCTAAGCGGGGTCTGATCGACTGACCAACGGATCCGGCGCGCCACGCGCCGAACCGGCGTCCGCGCGGGCAGGGCGGAGCGGGCGCCTCGAAATCGAGTCGGGTCCGGCGGTCGCGCCGCGCAACCATCGACCCGCGCGCCCGTCCCCGGCCGTTCGCAACCGTGACCCTTTGGTGCGCGTCGCGGCGCCCGAGGGCCGCGGCGCTCACCAACAGGT
>JBEKEI010000303.1:0-2623 GCA_050013915.1 Roseiarcus sp. | reverse complement strand
ACGGTTGCCAACGGCCGGGGCCGGGCGCGCGGGTCAAGGTTCGCGACGCGCCTTTTGGCGCGCCGCGACCGGCGTAGCCGGCTTGACCTTGAGGCGCGGGCCCGGCCCTGGCAGCACGGACGGTTGCCTGTTCGGGCGCACGGCCCCGCTGCCCCGACCCCGCGCTTTTCTCTTTTACAGAAAAATCGCTTGACTCCAGCCGTTCCCCCGGTCTATAACGCAACTCCGACCGACCAAGGGTCCCAGCCAGGCGAACCCAAGGAGATTCACCCGCCGCGAAAATCGCCGGAGCCGCCACCGCGCGCAACTCCCGAGGCGCCCCCTCCGAGGCGATCCCGGCGGAGGCCAGCTCTGGCTTGTTCGTGACGCGAGTCGTCAGCGCGGCAGCCCCGGGGTCAAAAAAGGGCTTTCGGCCTCTCGCAAGCCATTGAAATAAGAAAGGGATACCATGGAGAAGCCCGGGCGATAGAGCATTTCCAAGGGTTTCAAGGAGCTACCAAGGACTTCCAGAGATTGCCAAAAATTGCCAAAAATTTCCGCCGGCTTCCTGCCCCAAGCGACGCGGGGGGATGGCGCGCCGACTACGGCGATGGGCTCGCGCTCGTTTCGCTTTTACGGAATTTTGCTCGACTCCAGCCGTCCGCCGGCCCACAATGCAGGCTCGATCGACGTCCGGTCCGAGCCGGGCGAACGGAAGGAGAAATCGGGGGCCTTCTCCCTCGGGAGGAACGTCAGTCTTGATCACCCGGCGCCGATTGCTGCTGGGCGGCCTCGTCGCCGCGCCCGCCCTCGCCACCCTCGGCGCTCGCGCGCAGGACGCGGGCGGCGCGATCGAGGCGGGCCTCGCCGAGCTCGAGGCGCGCCATGGCGGCCGGCTCGGGGTCTGCATGCTCGGGCCCGGCGCGGGGCGCCGGGTCGGGCGCCGCGCCGACGAGCGTTTCGCGATGTGCAGCACGTTCAAGGTCCTCGCCGCCGCGCTGGCGCTGACGCGGGTCGAACGCGGGCAGGACAGCCTCGAGCGGCGAATCCTCTACGACAGGGCCGCCGTCGTCGCCTATTCCCCGGAGACCGGCAATCACGCCGGCGAAGGCATGACGCTCGGCGAAATCTGCAAGGCGGCGCTGACGCTCAGCGACAACACCGCCGGCAATCTGATGCTCGACAGCTTCGGCGGCCCGCCGGCGCTGACGCGCTACGCGCGCGGGCTCGGCGACGACGTCACCGAGCTCGACCGCTTCGAGACCGGCCTCAACGAGGCGACGCCCGGCGACCCGCGCGACACCACCACCCCGGCGGCGATGGCCGCCAACCTCGACAAGATCCTGCTCGGCGACGCGCTTTCGGCGCGCTCGCAACAGCAGCTGACCGCCTGGATGCTCGCCAACCGGACCGGCGACCGGCGCCTGCGCGCGGGCGTGCCGGGCGACTGGCGGGTCGCCGACAAGACCGGCGGCGGCGGCAATGCGGCGACCAACGACATCGCCGTCCTCTGGCCGCCCGGGCGGGCGCCGATCGTCGTCGCGGTCTATTTCGCGCAATCCCCGGCCCCCGACGAGACGCGCAATCGGGTCGTCGCCGAGGTCGGGCGGCTGGCGGCGCTTCTGTGACCGGCGCCGGCCGGCGGTTCATTCGCAGAACTGGCGCGCGTTCGGCGTCCACTGCCCCATGCCGCTCGCCACCATGTTGCGGATGACGGCGCAGACATATTTCTTCTGGGCCGCTTCGTTGCCCGGGCCGGCGTTGTAGCGGGCGACCGCCAGCGTCCAGTTGCCCTCGCGCGCGCGCAGCTCCTTGAGGAAATTGGCGGCGTAGCGGACGTTCTTGGCGGGATCGAACATTTCGGTCACCGACTGGAAGTCCGCGGCGTGCCAATGGTGGTTGATCTGCATGCAGCCGATGTCGATCAGCTGCGCGCCGCGCGCCCGCTCGGAAGCGAATTTGCCGAGCGCCTCGGCGAGGCTGGTCGAGACGACGGCGCGCCCGTCGACGTTCATGTCGTACGGGCCGAGCGTTCCCCGGTGCCCGGTCTCGGTGAGGCCGACCGCATAGAGGACGTTGAGCGGGATGTCGTTGACCGCGGCGGCGCGCACCATTTCGCGCTCGCAGGCGTGCGCGTCCGCCTGGTCGGCGCGGCAAGGCGCGCTAGAACAGACGCTCGCCAAGATCAGTGAGGCCGCCAGGCTCGCCAGAGCCGTCGCGCGCCGGCGCCCCCGGCTCGCTCCGGCCGTCGCCGCCCAGCGGGCGGCCGTCGCGCGCGCCCTGTTCGGCCTGTCCGGATTGTCCCTGCTGCGCCGCGCCATTGTTCGCACTTCCTGCATTTGAGGCATCGGGGCCGGCGGGCGCCGAGGTCGCGCCGTCCGACGCCTTGACGGTGAGCGATTCCACCGAGAAGTTGAGCGACTGGAGCCGGTCCGAAATCGCGCCGCTCTCGCTCTGGATCAGCTTCATCGTGTCCGACTTGTCGGCCCTGATCGTGACGGCGAGCTTGCCGTCGGACAGCCGCATTTCGATCGTCAGCCCGCCGAGGCTCGCCGGATTCAGCTTGACGTCGAGCTCCTTGACCGGGGCGTTGGCCGGACTGCCGGCGGCCGGCGTCGGCGCGGCCGCGCCGGCGCCGCCGGCG
>JBEKEI010000302.1:0-2641 GCA_050013915.1 Roseiarcus sp. | reverse complement strand
TCACCATGAGCGACATCGACCGGCTGTCGCGCCGGGTGCCGGTGCTGTGCAAGGTCGCGCCCTCGGTCCCCGACGTCCATGTCGAGGACGTCCATCGCGCCGGCGGCATCATGGCGATCCTCGGCGAACTCGACCGCGCCGGCCTCATCAACCGCGACACGCCGATGGTCCATGCCGAGAGCCTCGGCGCCGCGCTCGAGCGCAACGACATCAAGCGCGGCGCCGGCGCCTCGGTGCGCGAATTCTTCCGCGCCGCGCCCGGCGGCGTGCCGACCCAGGTCGCGTTCAGCCAGGCATCGCGCTTCGAGGAACTCGACGAGGACCGCGCCGGCGGCGTGATCCGCGACCTCGACCACGCCTTCTCGCGCGACGGCGGGCTCGCCGTGCTCTACGGCAATCTCGCCGAGGACGGCTGCATCGTGAAGACGGCGGGGGTCGATGCGAGCATCCTGAAATTCGAGGGGCCGGTGAAAGTGTTCGAGAGCCAGGACGATTCGGTCGCCGGCATCCTGTCGGGCAAGGTCGTCGCCGGCGACGTCGTGGTCATCCGCTACGAGGGGCCGCGCGGCGGCCCCGGCATGCAGGAAATGCTGTATCCGACGAGCTATCTGAAATCGAAGGGGCTCGGCAAGGCGTGCGCGCTGGTCACCGACGGCCGCTTCTCCGGCGGCACTTCGGGGCTGTCGATCGGCCATGTCTCGCCCGAGGCGGCCGAGGGCGGCGCGATCGGCCTCGTCGAGGCCGGCGACCGGATCGCGATCGACATTCCCGCGCGCACGATCAAGCTCGTCGTCTCCGACGAGACGCTCGCCCATCGCCGCGCGGCGATGCAGCACAAGGGCGCCGGCGCCTGGCGGCCGGAACAGCCGCGCAAGCGCAACGTCACCACCGCGCTGAGGGCCTATGCCGCGCTGACCACCAGCGCCGCGCGCGGCGCGGTCCGGGAGATTCCGGCGGGGCTGAAATAGGCGGATCGCATCCGGCCGGCCGGGCGCCGCCGATGCCTGCCCACCCGCTCGCCACGCTCCACGTCCGCACCCGCCCGGGGGCCCGCGCGCAGGGCTGGCTGACCGCCGGCGACCTGCGCATCCCTTGCGCGCTCGGGCCGGCGGGGATCGTCCGCCGCAAACGCGAGGGCGACGGCGCGACGCCGGCGGGGCGGTTCGCGCTGCTGTGGGCGTTCCACCGGCCCGACCGCCCGCGCCCCGTCGCCGGCGGCGTGCCGAGCCGCGTGCTGCGCCGCGACGCCGGATGGTGCGAGGATCCGCGCAGTCCCTGCTACAACCGGCCGGTGCGGCTTCCCTTCGCGCTCGCCTGCGATTCGATGTGGCGCGCCGACTGCCTCTACGACCTCACTTATGTGCTCGACTATAATTACACGCGGCGAGTCAGGGGCGCGGGCAGCGCGATCTTCTTCCACCTCGCCCGGCCCGGCCTGACTCCGACCGCCGGCTGCGTCGCGATCCTGCCCGCCGATATGCGCCGGCTGGCGCCGCGGCTGGCGCGGCGCACGACGATGGCGATCGGCGAGGGAGGATTTCGGCGCGGCGTCGGTCCGGCTGACGTAACAGCAACGCGACTTCAGGGCCCCTGAGCCGCCGCGACGAGGCCGCGCGCCTCACCCTCGGCGCGGTCGAGCGCCCGCTTCAGCCCGTCGAGATTGGCGAGCAGCCGCTTCTTGTCCTGCGCGGGCAGGCCCGCCAGCAGGGCGACCGTCCAGCCCTCGTGCTCGCGCGCCATGGCGAGGAACCGGGCCCGGCCGTCCTCGGTGAGGCGGACGAAAATCGCCCGCCGGTCCTCGGGATGGCCCTCGCGGGCGACGAAGCCTTCCCCTGCGAGCTTGTCGACGAGGCCGGTGATCGCGCCATTGGTCACCATCATCCGCCGGGAGGCCTCGCTCATGGTCAGGACCCCGCCGGCGCGTTCGAGCTGGGCGAGCAGATCGAAGCGCGCCAGCGTGATGCCGAACGCGGCGACGATCCTGCGCTGCAACGCCGCCTCGATCCGGTTGGCGCAGGCCAGCAGCCGCAGCCAGATGCGGATTTCGAGATGCGCCGCCGGCGCGGGGGGCGGGCGCTTGGGCCGAGCCTTGGAGGCGCTGGTGCGCGCGACGGCTGCTCGCATGGGGAGGGTGGCTCCGGTTCGAAGCGGGACGGGTGCTTTAGCGCGCGATAGTTCAAAGTTCAAATAACGGCCGGCGGGGGGGGGCGAGCGCGCGGCTTCGCTCTCGGCATGAGCCGGGTTTGGCAGTCCCTGCGACGACGCCAGGGCCGGGAGTTTGATGACGACGCTGAAGGCCGAGGGAGCGAACGGCAAGGCGTATCGCGCCCCGGAGAAAGCACGCCGCGAGATCGGCGCATTCATCGAGTATGTCTGCGACACTCCGCGCCTGCACCCGGCGCTTGACGACCAATCGGTGATTGAGTTCGAACCCAAACTTGGCCAGTCCCGCAACCGCCAACTACAAGCTGATACCGCCTTCTCACTCGATTGGGGTAATTGCTCACCCCCTTGGTTTCTGACGGGCGCCGGGTGAGCTCCGGCGGGCGATTTTTTTGTTGAGTCGGGGCCGCGAATCTGAATCAACGTTCGGATGACTCCCTCGCCCGATCTGGTCGACAAGGACGCGATCATCGCCGCG
>JBEKEI010000301.1:0-2689 GCA_050013915.1 Roseiarcus sp. | reverse complement strand
CGATGCGCTCCTCGTTGAATTCGGCGACGATCGGCCGGGCATCGGCGGCGGCGAGCTTCAGCTTGGCGCGCCAGGTCGCGGGGACGCCGGGCGGGATGCCGTCGGGGGTCTTGCCGTCGAGCAGCACGACGTCGCGCGGCTGGCCGAAATAGCCGCGCGGCCGGTTCATCAGCACCAGCGCGGCGGCGTCGGAATCCTCCTTGGCGGGCGCGGCGGGCCGCAGGTCGAGCTGGGCGAAGGAGCGCGGGAACGGCGAGCGATAGACGTGGGTGACCGGCGCGCCCGGCGCCGCGACCACGAATTCGAGCGGCGTCGCGGAATCGACGGCGAGCGGACCCCAGACGCCGTCGGCGCTGGTCTTCTTCGAGACGAGCGCGCCGCCCTGCCGTTCGCCGGAATCGGGCGAGACGCGATAGATTTCGACCGTCGCGTCCGCGACCGGGCGGTTGGTCGGCGTGCCGTCGACGATTCCGGTGACGCGGCCGTCGAGCGTGACCTGCGGCTCCGGCGCGATCGCGATCCGCGCGGGCGCGTCGCCGGCGACGAAGCGATAGATTTCGGCGAAAGCGCGCGGGCTCGTCGCGGTCTCCCGATGGTCGACCTGGCCGAGCGTCAGGTTGGTCGCCCCGAGCAGCGCCGGCCCCTCGGCGGTGACGTTGGTCGCCATGCCGGGATGGCCGAGATAGGCGCCGTCGGGCTGGGCGTAGAGGTCGAAGCCGTCGCTGCGCAAAGTGAGGAACGGCACGCCCGCAGCGACCTCGCTCGGGCCGGAGTTCAGCGACTTCAGGAATGCGCCGCGGCCGTTGTATTCGCTGCCCGCGAGCGCGTCGATCGCGAACACGCCGTGGTTGGGCGTGCCGCACAGCACGACCGCGGCGATCTCGGCGGGGTGGGCGGCGACATAGCCGCGCGTCGCGTAGCCGCCGCGCGACAGCGCGACGAGCGCGATCCTGGCCGCGCCGGTCTTCGCCCGGACCGCGGCGACGAAGGCGCCGAGTTCGCGCAGCTGGTCCTGGGTCGAGGAGCGGTTGGCCTGCGCGACCGTGTCGTCGTCGCGCGCCTGCGGATCGGTCATGCTGATCGCGAACAGTCTGTCGCGCGGATAGCCGTTGGTCTCGAAGCGCCAGAAGGTCGTCTGCCAGATCGCCGCCGCGTCGCTGTCGCCGTGGACGAACACGATGGGCAGCGCGGCCGCGCCTTGCGCGAAGGCCCCGCGGGTCGCCGCGGCGACGGCCAGCGCGGCGGTTGCCTGCAACATTCCACGACGGCTCAGCATCGGCGTTCTCCCTGACGATCGCTCGGCCGTTGTGGCCTTGTTGCGCGAAGTACTCTAGCGCTATCGCGAGGCGTTGCAAGCGGCCCGCCGCGGCCGCGCGATCATGACCCATGCCTGCACCCCGGCCGCGTCAGCCGACCTCCGCCGCCTCGCTCGCATCGGCGTAGACCTCGTCGCGGATGACCCGCAGCGTCACCTGATGCAGATAGGCGGTCAGCGCCTCGTTGAGTTCGACGAATTCGGGCCACAGGACATTGTCGACGAAGCTCTGCGGGACCTGGATCATCACGGTGTTGCGCCGCTGGCGATGGAGCCGGTACGGCTTCAAGCCGAAGCGGCGCGCCAGCGCGAGGAACAGCAGCCGCGACCATTGGTCCGGCATGGTGAACTGCATCGGGATCGGCGGGTCGGCGCGGCTGAATTCGGCGAGCCGCGCGCGAATCCGCCCCAGCGCCGCCTCCGCCGCCATCCGCTCGCCCGCCGTTCCGGCGCCGGCGAACAGAGCCTCGATCTTGCGCAGCTTGTCGCGCAGCTGGGACTCGGTCGACATCGGCAGGCTCCGCGGATTTGCCCTGCTCCGGTAACGCGGCAGAGGGTGGCGCGACGCAGGCGCGACGGACGAGGGCCGTGAGACCGCTCGGTACGCCGCCGACGGGCGGTGCGCGCCGGGCAGGCCCTCATCCGGCTCGCCGCGCTCGCCGCCTGCTCCCGCGGCGCGGGAGAAGGGCGCGCCTCAGCCGACGATTTCGTTGCCGGCGAAGAACTGGGCGATCTCGAGCGCCGCCGTCTCCGGCGCGTCCGACCCATGCGCGGAATTCTCGCCCATCGACAGCGCGAATTCCTTGCGGATCGTGCCGGGCGCCGCCTTTTCCGGATTGGTCGCGCCCATCGCGTCGCGATAGCGCGCGATCGCGTCCTCGCCCTCGAGCACCTGCACGACGACCGGCGCGGCGGTCATCATCTCGACGAGTTCGCCGAAGAACGGCCGCGCCCGGTGGACGCCGTAGAAGGTCTCGGCCTGCGCGCGAGTCATCAGCAGCCGCTTCTGCGCGACGATCCGCAGCCCCGCCTTCTCGATCACGGCGTTGACCGCGCCGGTCAGATTTCGGCGCGTGACGTCGGGCTTGAGGATCGAAAAGGTGCGCTCGATGGCCATGGGTTCGGTCCGGGTTTTGCTTGGGGCGGCGGGTTCGCGCGGCTTATAACGGCGGGCGCCGGCCCCGGCAAGGCGCGCCTCGTGTCTGGCGGGCGGCGCTCGTTCGGGCGCCCGCCGCGCCCCCTTGTCGCCGCCGCCCGCGCGCGCTACCCATTTGCGATGCCCCGCATTGCCTTCTATTCCGGCTCGTTCGATCCGCCGACCAACGGCCATCTCGACGTCGTCGCGCGCGCGGGGGCATTGTGCGACCGCATCGT
>JBEKEI010000300.1:0-2843 GCA_050013915.1 Roseiarcus sp. | reverse complement strand
GCGAGCAACAATGGCCGACCAGAATCCGGCCGGCGAAACGATGGTCGAGGGCCGCCTGGGCGACGACGCCGAGCGACACCGCGGCCGGGTCGGCGGTCTCGTCGACGTGGAAGTCGAGGTCCCAGGCCTTGCGCGCGGCGAGTGTGAACAGAATGTCGACCGCCTCGCGAAGGTGCGGGATCATATAGGTGACGGCGCCGAGCACGCCCGAACCGTGGGCGCCGACCATGGCCTCGACGCCGCGCATGTGCTCTTCGTCGAACACGTGGTCGACGCCGAACAGCGGCGATGCCTGCAGATCGATCCGGCCTTGCCAGCGCGCGCGCGCTTCCGCGAACACCGGCCAACTCGTCGCGGTCTGCCGGCCGACGCTGTCGATATGGGTGCGGATCGCGCCGGTCCCGTGCGCATAGGCGCAACGCAGCGCGAAATCCATCCGCGCGGCGACGTCGGGCGCGCTCCAGTTGGCCGCGCGATCGGCGCCGACTGCGTCGATGGCGCTGGCGAAGGTTCCGTCCGGATTTGGCGCGCGCGGCCAGATATGACCCTTGTCGAGATGGGTGTGCGCGTCGACGAACCGCGGCAGAACGATCGCGCCGCCGAGCGGCAGGCGCGGCGCGTCGGCGGCCCAGGCGCCTGGGCCGGCGCCAGCCGGCGCGACCGCCCCGATCAGCCCGTCCTCGATCAGCAGATCGATGCGCGCCAGGCCGTCGCGATCGACTTCGCCAGGCTGGGCCGCCAGCAGGGAGCGCGGAACCCGCGCGTCTGCGATCACGTAGCGCGGGGCGCCCGCGATGTCGTAGGCCCGGCTCATTTCATCGCTCGCGACCGCGTGCGCTATCGTGCCAGCGGCGCAGCAGAAGGTACGAGAACGCGGTCAGGAAAAGATAGATAAGGATCCCCGCGAGGGAAATCAGCAGCAGTGCTGCGAACATGCGCGGTATGTTGAGGCGAAATCCGGATTCGACGATCCGATAGGCGAGGCCGGCGCCCTTGCCCGCCGAGCCCGCGGCGATTTCCGCCACGATGGCTCCGATCAGCGCTAGTCCGCCGCCGATGCGCAGGCCGCCGAGGAAATAGGGCAGGGCGGACGGAGCGCGCAGCCAGATCAGCTGCTGCCAGCGCGAAGCCCCATAGAGCTGGAATAGGTCGAGCAGATTGTGATCGGCCGAGGCGAGGCCGAGCGCGGTATTCGACAGGACGGGAAAGAACGCGACCAGGAACGCGCAGACGAGCACGGCGGTGCTGGCGCTGAGATAGATCAGCAGCAGCGGCGCGATCGCGATCACCGGCGTGACCTGCATCACGACCGCGAAGGGGAAGAACGCGCGCTCGATGACGCGCGACTGGGCGAACAGCATCGCGAGCGCGACCCCGCCGAGGATCGCCGCCGCCAGCGCCTCGAAGGTGATGCCGAGCGTCACCAGCAGCGAGGCGTAGAGCGTCCACCAGTCCTTGTGCAGGGTCTCGAGAATGAGGCTCGGCGACGGCAGGATGTAGGGCGGCACGGCCTTCCACCAGACGATCAACTCCCACGCCAGCAACGCGATGACGAGCGCGAGGGTCGGCAGCAAATTCTCGATTATCTTCTGGCGGTTCACGCGCATTGCGTCCTTAGGCCGTCAGCGCGGCGCGCGGCTTGGACTCCATAGCCCCGTGAAGCGCCATCGAGGTCTCCCGGCAGCGATCGGCGTAGAAGGCGCACAGCCGGAACTCGTCGGCGCGGGGCAGGGCGGAATCGACCGGGATGTCGGCGACCACGCGTCCCGGCCGCGCCGCCATCACGACGATCCGCGTCGACAGCGCGACGCTCTCGTAGACCGAATGGGTCACGAACACGACCGTCGCGCCGAGCGCGCATTTCAGCGCGATCAGATCGTCGTTCAGCTTGGTGCGTGTGATCTCGTCGAGCGCGGCGAACGGTTCATCCATCAGCAACAGGGCCGGGCGCGTGACGAGCGCGCGCGCGATCGAAACCCGCATCTTCATGCCGCCCGAGAGTTCGCGCGGATAGGCGTTGGCGAAGCCGGCGAGGCCGACGCGTTCGAGCGCCTCTTCGATGCGGGCCTTTGCCGCCTGGCGCGAGACGCCGCGAAAGCGCAGCGGCAGCCAGACGTTCGAGAACACCGTGCTCCACGGCATGAGCGTCGGATCCTGGAACACGAACCCCAGCTCTGGCCGACCGTCGCGCCATTCGATGGCGCCGCGCGTCGGCTCGGACAGGCCCGCCAGCATCCGCAGCACCGTCGACTTGCCGCACCCCGACGGTCCGAGCAGCGACAGGAATTCGCCCTCGCGCACGTCGAGGTCGAGCCCTTCGACCGCGACGACGCTGTTGCCGAACACCTTGTGGACGCCGCGGAGGGTCGCCAGAACGGGCGACGTCGCGCCCACGTCTGGCGAACCCAACGGCGGCGAGGCGGATTCGGCTAGCGAAGACATCGAACGGTTCCCCTATTTCTCGGGCGCGGGAGGCGAGACCCGCGCGGTTTGGCGCGGCGAAGCTGCCGGCGCGCCGTCCGCATCCGCCGCCCATGATATGGGGACGCGAAGACCCAGCCCCAACCCGCTCGCGCGATCGGGCGTGGGGCGCTTCGCTGCGGCGCTCTCAACGGCAAGCCTTCACTTTGGTCGAAGCTCGAGGCCGACGCCCTTGTCGACGAATCTTAGCGTATAGGCCTTCTTGTAGTCGATGCCGGCCTTGAGGACGCCAGCCTTCACCATCCGGTCGAAGAAGTCCTTCATCCGCTCGTCCGTCATCGCCCCGATGCCGAGCTTGAGGGTGTCGCCGGAATCGACGATGCCGTATTCCTTCAGCTTGGCGATGGAAAACGCGATCTGCT
>JBEKEI010000299.1:0-2869 GCA_050013915.1 Roseiarcus sp. | reverse complement strand
GCGCGCAGCAGCGCCGCCACGCCAGCGACAACCGCGTCGAGGCCGAGCGCGCCGCGCGCGCGCTCGGCCTCGCCGCCGACGGGCGGCGGGTCGCGCTGGTCTCGGGCGGCGATCCCGGCGTGTTCGCGATGGCGGCGGCGGCCCTCGAGGCGATCGACCGCGGCCCCGCCGGCTGGCGCGCGCTGGCGATCGAGGTCGCGCCCGGAATCAGCGCGATGCAGGGCGCCGCCGCGCGGCTCGGCGCGCCGCTCGGCCATGATTTCTGCGCGATCTCGCTGTCCGACAATCTGAAGCCCTGGGCGGTCGTCGCGCGCCGGCTGGCGGCGGCGGCCGACGGCGATTTCGTCATCGCGCTCTACAATCCCGCCTCGCTTGCGCGGCCCCGCCAGATATTCGAGGCTTTCGATCTGCTGCGCGCCCGCAAGGCCGCGCGGACGCCGGTCGCCTTCGCGCGCGCGGTCGGCCGCGCGGACGAGCGGATCGTCGCCACCGATCTCGGCGCCGCCGATCCCGGGCTCGCCGACATGAGCACGCTGGTGATCGTCGGCTCGAGCCAGACGCGCTGGGTCGCGCGCGACGGCGGGCGAGATTGGATGCTGACGCCGCGCAGCTACGGGGCGGGGCGATGACGGGCGGGCTCGAGGCCGTCGAGCCAGGCCAGCGCCTCCGCGACCGAGGTCGCCTGCGAAACCGGCGGCCGCTCCGGCCGGCGGACCATCACCACCGGCAGCCGGAGCGCCCGCGCCGCCTCGATCTTGGCATAGGTCGCTTCCCCGCCGCTGTTCTTGCTGACCAGCGTGTCGATTCGCTCCGCGCGCATCAGCGCCTCCTCCTCAGGGCGCGAAAAGGGCCCGCGCGCCAGAATCAGCCGGCGGCGCGGCAATGTCTCGAGGTCTTCCGGCGCGTCGATGGCGCGCACGAGATACCAATGCTGCGGCGCGGCCGCGAAGGCGGCGAGCTGCTGGCGGCCCGGGGTAAGAAAGACCCGGCGCGGCGCCGCGCCGAGCGCAAGCGCGGCCTCCTCCATCGTATCGACCTCGATCCACCAGTCGCCGTCCTGCCGCATCCAGGGCGGACGCGAGAAGGCGAGCAGCGGCGCCCCCGCCGCCGCGCAGGCCTGCGCGGCGTGGCGCGCCATCCGCGCGGCGAACGGATGGGTCGCGTCGATCACGGCGTCGATGCGCTCGGAGGCGAGATAGCCGCGCAGCCCCTCGGCGCCGCCGAAGCCGCCGCTGCGGACCGGGATCGGCGCGGGCGCCGGCGCGCGCGTGCGCCCCGCCAGCGACAGGATCGCCGCGATGTCGGCGCGGCCGGCGAGCGCGCGAGCGAGCGCGCTCGCTTCGCTCGTGCCGCCGAGGACGAGAAGGCGCATCGGCTCGCTCCGCGCGAGGCCGCCCCATGAGCGCGCCCAACCGCTGGCTGGCGATCGTCGGCATCGGCGAGGACGGCCTCGAAGGCCTTTCTCCTGCCGCACGGCGCCTCATCGCGCAAGCCGCGCTGGTGGTCGGCGGCGCCCGCCATCTGAAGCTGGCGGGGCTGTCGGGCGAAGCGACCCTCGCCTGGCCGTCGCCGATCGAGGACGCGATGCCGGCGATCCTCGCCCGCCGCGGCGCGCCGGTCTGCGTGCTGGCGAGCGGCGATCCCTTCCTGTTCGGCGTCGGCGCGCTGCTGATGCGCCACGTCGCCGTCGAGGAGACGATCTGCCTGCCGGCGCCCTCGGCCTTTGCGCTCGCCGCCGCCCGGCTCGGCTGGAGCCAGCAGGATTGCGTCACGCTGTCGCTGCACGGCCGCCCGCTGGAGGCGATCATCCCGCATCTCCAGCCGGGCGCGCGCCTGCTCGCTTTGTCGTGGGACGGCGCCACGCCCGCCCGGCTCGCGCGCCTCCTCGCCGCGCGCGGCATGGGCGAATCCAGGCTGATCGTCTGCGAGGCGATGGCCGGCCCGCGCGAACGCCTGCGCGACGCGCTCGCGAAGGATTTCGGCCTCGTCAGGATCGCCGCGCTCAACACGATCGGCGTCGAGGTCGTCGCGGGGCGCGGCGCGCGCGTCGTCCCGCGCGCGAGCGGGCTGCCCGACGACTGGTTCGAGCATGACGGCCAGATCACCCGGCGCGAGATCCGCGCGATGACGCTCGCCGCGCTGGCGCCGCGCCGCGGCCAGTTGCTGTGGGACGTCGGCGCCGGCTCGGGCTCGGTGGCGATCGAATGGATGCTCGCCGACCCCGCCAATCGCGCGATCGCGATCGATCGCCATCCCGTGCGCGCCGCGCGCATCGCCCGCAACGCCGCCGCGCTCGGCGCGCCCGGCCTCGTCGTCGCCGAAGGCGCGGCGCCGCAAGCGCTCGAAGGCCTCGCCCGCCCCGACGCGATCTTCATCGGCGGCGGCGCCAGCGACGGCGCGCTGCTCGACGCCGTCTTCGCCGCGCTCGCGCCCGGCGGCCGGCTGGTCGTCAACGCCGTGACGCTGGAAGGCCAGGCCGAACTGATCGCCCGCCACGCGCGCCACGGCGGCGATCTGATCCAGGCGCAGATCGCCCGCGCCGACCCGGTCGGCCGCTTCCGCGGCTGGCGCGCGGCGATGCCGGTCGTCCAATGGGCGGTGGAAAAGCCGTGGCCGGCATGATCGCGATCGGCATCGGCTGCCGCAAGGCCTGCGCTGCGGACTCGATCGTCGCGCTGGTGCGGCGCGCGCTCGCCGACTGCGGGAGCCTCGCGGGCGCGCCGCGCCTGTTCACGCTCGCCGACAAGCAGGGCGACCCCGGCCTCGCCGCCGCCGCCGCCGCGCTCGGCTACGAACTGACCTACCTCCCCCGCGAAGCCCTCGCCGCCGTATCCCAACGCGTGCTGACCCGTTCGGCCGCGGCGCAGCG
>JBEKEI010000298.1:0-2897 GCA_050013915.1 Roseiarcus sp. | reverse complement strand
CCGGACAGCGTGAAGCGAATGGGAACCCGACTGCCGAACCGATCGTGGCTGTTCGCGACGGCCGGCGTGGCCGTGCTGCTGGCCTGCGGGCCGGCGCGCGCGGATTTTTCCTCGTGCCTCGCCTCGTTGCGCAGCGAGGCGATCGGCCGGGGGGTTTCGGCCGCCGTCGTCGACGCCGCGTTCGACCGTCTGCAGCCCGATCCGAAGGTTCTGGATTTCCAGCGGGACCAGCCGGAGTTCAAGACTCCGGTCTGGGACTATCTGGCGAGCCTCGTCGACGACGAGCGCGTCGCCGACGGCAAGGCGAAGATGGCGGAGGTCGCGCCGGCGCTCGCGAAAGCCGAGCAGCGGTTCGGGGTCAGCCGTTTCGTGATCGCCGCGATCTGGGGGGTCGAATCGGATTTCGGCCGCGCGATGGGCAAGCGGCCGCTCGTCCAGTCGCTCGCGACGCTGGCGTGTCTGGGCGAGCGCGCGAGCTATTTCCGCGGCGAGCTGATGGCGGCGCTGCGGATCCTCGGCGACGGCGACGTCGCCGCCGACCGGCTCAACGGCTCCTGGGCGGGGGCGTTCGGGCAGACCCAGTTCATGCCCTCGACCTTCCTGCGGCTGGCGGTCGACCTCGACGGCGACGGCCGCCGCGACATCGTCGATTCCGCCGCCGACGCGCTCGGCTCGACCGCCAACTACCTCATGAAATCGGGCTGGCGGACCGGCGTGCCGTGGGGTTTCGAAGTCAAGGTCCCGGCGGGCTATTCCGGGCCGTCGGGGCGACGCAACAAGGCGCCGATGGCGGCATGGGCGGCGCGCGGGATCGCCCGGATCGACGGCCGGCCGCTCGGCGAGGGCGAGGCGGGGCTGCTGGCGCCGGCCGGACTCGGCGGTCCGACGTTTCTGGTGACGAGCAATTTCGACGCGATCTATTCCTACAACGCCTCGGAATCCTATGCGCTGGCGATCGCGGCGCTGTCCGACCGGCTCGCGGGCGGCGGCCCGTTCGCGACGCCGTGGCCGACCGACAATCCCGGGCTGTCGCGCGCCGAGCGACGCGAGATGCAGAGGCTGCTCATCGCGCACGGCTATGACGTCGGCGAACCCGACGGCGCCGTCGGCAAGAAGACGACGGACGCCATCGCCGATTTCGAGGGCAAGAACGGTCTCGACCGCGACGGCCGGCCTTCGGTCAGGTTGCTCGCCGCGCTGCGCCGGTGACGACG
Source organism: Roseiarcus sp. (assembly GCA_050013915.1). Lineage (GTDB taxonomy): Bacteria > Pseudomonadota > Alphaproteobacteria > Rhizobiales > Beijerinckiaceae > Roseiarcus. Next base: position 1,683 of record JBEKEI010000298.1, on the reverse strand, counting down.
GCGCGGAACCTTTGCGCGCCAAAAGCGTTGGGCGGCCGAGGCAGGACGTTCTGCTCTTGCCGAGGAGGATTTTTCATGACCATTCGCGCCGCCTTATTCATCGCCGCCCTCGCCGCCGCGGGGGCCATCGTCCAGCCGGCCCTTGCTCAGGAGAAAGTCAAGGTGGGCGCGCTGCGCTGCGACGTCGCCGCGGGCCTCGGCCTCATCATCGCATCCACCAAGCAGATGGAATGCCGGTTCACTTCCGCGCATGGCCGCACCGAGCATTATTTCGGGACGATCCAGAAGTTCGGCCTCGACATCGGGGCCACCAACCAGGGCACGCTCGCCTGGGACGTGTTCGCGCCGACCGAAGGGCCCAAGCGGCATGCGCTGGCGGGCGACTATGTCGGCGTCGGCGCTTCGGCGACGGTCGGCGCCGGGCTCGGCGCCAATGCGCTGGTCGGCGGTTCCGAACGCTCCTTCACGCTGCAGCCGCTGTCGATCCAGACCCAGACCGGCCTCGATCTCGCCGCGGGCGTATCCTCGATGACGCTGCGTCCCGGCCGCGCCTGATCGCGCATCAGGCTTGGTCGGCCGGGTCGGGCCGCGGCTGGGGCCATCGCCCCAGCGCGGCCCGACCCGCGTCGGTCAGGCCATAGAGGCCGCGCGAGGCGCGCGCGAACCAGCCGTAGACGGTGCCCTGCAGGATTTTGGCGGCGTCCGGGCTGGCGGTCCTGAGATCGCGCGGCCGGCGCGGCCCGTCGGCCATCGCGAGCGCGCAGGCGAGCGCCTGTTGGCGGTAGGCGGTCATGATCGGGACTTTCGAGCCCCCGCCCGCGGCCGGATCGCCGCGCCTGCGCCGATGCTCCTCGACCAGGCGCGAGCGGCGGCGCGGGTTCTTGCGCGGAGCCGGCGCCTCGGGAGTCACCAGCACCTGCACTTCGCCGGTCGCGGAAACCCCGAGCAGGCCGAAACCGAGCCGGCGGCAGAGGTTGCGGAAGCGCGCGTCGCTCTCGCGCCCCTTGCCGCGCTTCGACAACCGGGCGGCGAGCCAGACCTCGTCGCAGGCGGCGGCGCGATCGACGCCCTGCAGCACGAGTTCGAGATTGAAGCTCAGCTTCAGTTCGCCGATCACGACCAGCGGCGCCGCATCGGCGCCGAGCGCCACGAGGTCGCAGCCGCCGATTTCACCCTTGACCGCGAAGCCGAGCCCTTCGAGGAAGCGTTTCACCGGGACGTAGAGCGAGGTTTCCAAGCAGCTTTCTCCGATCCGGCGGGCGCGGCGGCGGACTGCGACGCCAAGCGAGATTCGGGCCGACGAAGCGACGCTTAACAGAACGCGCGAACTGGACTAGTCTGGCCTCACTCGGGGCGGGCGAGCGGCGCCGGTGCGCGGAACGGATCGAGAAACGACGGTGCAGCGCCGCGGCCTTGCGCGGCTTGGGTCGTTTTTCGTCGCCTGGCTCGCCGCCCTCGCTCTTGTCGTCCAGCTCGGGGCGACCGCCGCGCCACGCACGCCCGCGAACGCCGGCGAGGCGGTCGCGGCGCTCGGTGCGCTCCAGGCGCTGCTGGGCCCGAATGTCGCGCTGTGCCTGCACGAGGACGGCTCAGGGCCGGGCGCGCCTGCCCACGATCCTCATCATTGCTGCGACGATTGCGCGCTGTGCCATCACGGCGGCCAGGCCGCCGCCCTCGTTGCGC
>JBEKEI010000297.1:0-2913 GCA_050013915.1 Roseiarcus sp. | reverse complement strand
GATCACGATGGGACGAACAAGCACGCCCCAGTGCCGGCCGAACCAGGCGCCTTCGTCCAGGGACCCTCTTACCCGGTCGGCCAGGGTCGCGCACGCGATCCGGGTTGCGTCCTGGGCGCGGCTCGCGCCGATGATCGCGCGCGGGGTGGCGCGTCGAGCCGCGGCCGACGCATGGGGACTCACCGCGGCAACAGGTTGGTCTTCGCCAGATCGACCACGCAATCGCCGCGCCCGCTCATGACGGCGCGAATCGCCCACAGGCCGAAGCCCTTGACCTGTTCGAGCGCGATGGTCGGCGGCATCGAGAGCTCCTGGGTCGCGGTGACGACATCGAGCAGGGCCGGCCCGGGATGGGCGAGCACGCCGGCCACGGCCGCCGGCAGTTCGCCCGGGTCTTCAACGCGAACGGCGTGAACGCCCATCGCTCGCGCCATGGCGGCGAAGTCTGGATTCTCGAGCGAGACGCCCGTCTCGACAAATCCGGCGGCCTTCATTTCGAGCGCGACGAAGCCGAGCACGCCGTTGTTGAAGACGATCACCTTGAGCGGCAGCTTCATCTGGGTCAGCGTGATGAGATCGCCCATCAGCATGGTGAAGCCGCCATCGCCCGACAGCGAGACGACCTGCCGGTTCGGGCGCGCCGCCTGGATGCCGATGCCTTGCGCCATCGCATTGGCCATCGAGCCGTGGACCCAGGAGCCGACGAGCCGTCGCCGCCCATTCATTTTCAGGTAGCGCGCGGCCCAGATCGTCGGCGTGCCCACGTCGGCGGTGAAGATCGCGTCTTCCGCGGCCGCTTCGCTGACGACGCGGGCGAGATATTGCGGATGGATCGGCTTGCGTCCCGGCGTGCCCTCGGCGAGCTCGTCGAGGCCCTCGCGCGCCTTTGCGTAGTGGGTGAGGCTGGCGTCGAGATGCCGACGGTCGGTCTTGACGGTCAGCCTGGGCAGCAGCGCCTCGATGGTGGCCCCGACGTCGCCGACCAGACCCAGCTCCAGTCGGCAACGCCGGCCGAGGTTCTCCGGTCGAATGTCGACCTGCGCGATCTTGGCGTCGGAGGGCAGAAACTGCTTGTAGGGGAAATCGGTCCCCAGCATCAGGAGGACATCACAGGCGTGCATCGCCGCATAGCCCGAGGAGAAGCCGATGAAGCCGGTCATGCCGACGTCATAGGGATTGTCGTATTCGACATGCTCCTTGCCGCCGAGCGCATGAACGATCGGGCTCTTCAGCGTCTCCGCCAGCGCGAGCAGTCCGGCATGCGCGCCGGCGCAGCCGCGTCCGCAGAAGAGGGTGACGCGTCGGGCGTCGTCGAGCAGCCCGGCGAGCGCGTCGAGTTCCGGCGTCGCCGGACGCACGATCGGCGCCGCGGGCAACAGCGCGCGCCTCGAGGTCGGCTCGCGATCGGGCAGGGGCCGTAGGGCGACGTCGCCGGGCAGCACGATCACCGCGACGCCGCGCAGGCCGACCGCGGCGCGGATGGCGTTTTCCAGGACGTGGGGAAGCTGGCCGACGTCGGAAACCAGTTCGCAATAATGGCTGCATTCGCGAAACAGGTTCTGCGGATGCGTCTCCTGGAAATAGCCGCCGCCGATCTCGGCCGAAGGAATCTGCGCCGCGATCGCCAGCACCGGCGCGCGGCTCCGGTGGGCGTCGAACAGACCGTTGATGAGATGCAGATTGCCGGGTCCGCACGAACCGGCGCACACCGCGAGTTCGCCGGTGATCTGCGCCTCGCCGGCCGCGGCGAAGGCCGCTACCTCTTCGTGCCGCACGTGAACCCATTCGATCGAGCCGCGCCGACGGAGGGATTCGGTCAGGCCGTTGAGGCTGTCGCCGACCACGCCGAAAATGCGTCGGACTCCGGCTTGTTGCAGCGTTTCGACGAAGAGATCGGCAACATTGCTGATTTTCATAGCGGGATCCTGGCGTGCGAGGGGGCGGTGTCCGATGGCGCAGCAGTCCGGGGCAGACGAGCGATCATCCCGATCCGAACGCGAGCGCCCGCGATGCGATCCCGCCCTCCCGCCGATCGGGATCGTCGATCGCCGCCAGCGCCGCCGCGATGACGCCGAGCGGCGACATTCGTCGCGCCTTCGGCGAACGAGAATCGGGCGCCCCACCCGATCATACGGCGCCGGCGTGGGCGCTCAAGACCCGCGCCGCCTTTGCCAGCGGAACGTTCCGGTTGATCACCGAATGCCGGTCGAAATTGGCGACCGCGCACAACATCCGCGGCTGCAGGTCGAGCCGAGCGAGCGCGCAGTTGTCCGGCGTCGGCAGCTCCTCTTCGTTGAGTCTCGAGCGCCTGATCGTTGGGGACATGGCGCTTGCCTCCTCCGGATCGTCGTTGGGCGACATACTCTCACGATTCGCATCCGCAGGCGACGGCGATGATCGCGCAGGCTTTGAATGACGTTGCAGGTTGCTTTCGAACGCGGCCGCCCGGTCGGCGGCCCGGCAATCGTAACTCAAAGCGTCTGTCCCGAAGTCGGGCGCCGCAGCTCACGGTAAATTGAACCAATTTCGGCCGCCGTACCGTGCCATGATCTGCGGCGCGCTCCCGAGCCGCGGCCGTCCGGGGATGCGCGACCGCGGCTGAGAGTCGCGCGCGATCGCAAGGGGCTTCAATCCGATCCAAGGGCGACCGTGGAAGACCAGCTGCGGTCGGCGGCGTCGCTCCGGTCGTGGACCGAGCCGATCGAAATGCGGGAACCTGGAGGGTGTCATGACCAGATTGTTGTTGTCGGGATCACTGTCCGTCGCGCTCGCCTGCCTCGCAACGGAGACCTTTGCGATGGGCGGCGGCGGCAATCTTTCGCCCAGCCAATCGCCCTACGCCATTCTCGCGCCGCAGACGCTGGGATCGTATCCCGCGACCGACGGCCGCGCCGCCTCGACCACGATGGAAGG
>JBEKEI010000296.1:0-2921 GCA_050013915.1 Roseiarcus sp. | reverse complement strand
TCGGCCATCAGGTCTAGGAGAAAGATGCTGACATAGAGCCTGAAGGTTGGATCGTCCGATTGCCCGGCATGCCGCAACCAGGCCCAGACATAGTCGATCGGGCCGCCCTGACCCAGCAGGACCGCGAGGGTGAGGGCGGCCGGATATCGCGGATCGCCGAAACACAGATCGTCGACATCGACGATGCCGGAGAACTCGCCATTCGGCGCGACGATGACGTTTCTTGTCGTCGTGTCGTGCAGGAACGGAATCGGCGCGATCCCGTCGATCTGGCCGCGCCGGGCCATCAGCGTGGCCTGCACGACATCGACCACGGTCGCGTCGAACAGGCGAGCAGAGGCGATCCGCCGGCGGGAGCGTTCGAGATTGGCCGCCAGGACCTGTGACCAGGTGGAATGGGGCGCCTGCTCCGACTGGGCTGCATATCCATAACGGCCCGTCGAGGGCGTCCTGGCGGTAATGGCCTGAGCGTTCGCGACTCCGGCGGCGATCCGCTCGAGCTGCCCGGCGCCCAGATCGGCGATGACGGCGCCGAGGTCCGTACCCGGCAATCGCTCCAGGACCAGCCACGGCAGTTCCGCGCCGGGGTCTTGGGCCAAAATCGCGGGAAGCGGCACGCCGAGCGGCCTCAGCAGCCCGGACAGGCGAACGGCGCCCGCCATCTCCGCCCGGGCTGATCGGCTGCCGATGCGCACGACGACAGGCGGGCGGTCGGCGAACGTCACATCGAAAACGTAATGGCGCGCCCCGGTCGTGAAACGGCTGGCGCTGACCGGATGGCGCCCGGTCGCCTCGGCGGCGATTCCAGTCGCAAGCTCCGCGGTGGGGGCGCCCATGATCGGACTATCATTCATAGCCGTCCCGCAAAATCGCGCCCCACATCGACGGCGCCCGGCGCCGGTCTAGATCATCGGGATCGCCGGGTGAACAGCCCCGGAGGGTCGCTCGAGAATCGATTACGGGCCGGGCGGCGATCCGACTTCGCGCCGCTCGTCGTTGCGCGGGTTCACGTCTTCGAGAGCGGAGCGGCGTCAGCCGTTGCCGGCCTCACCGGCGCCCCCGGCCAGGCCATAGGCCCATTGTCGCCGCTTTCGCGGCGCGCTGGGCGCGATCTTGGAGGACCGGCGCGGAATCCGCGGTGGTGGAAGTCGGTCGCGTGCAATCACATATGATTGCTGCGTACGCACTTTCTCGTCGGCTGACCCATCCAGACGACGTTCGTGCAGGTGTATCCCGACCCGGCGATTTCAGGGTTGTCGCAGTCGTTGTGGCAGACCCTGTTGCCGCCTTCCCAATGCCAGCCGACGGCAGGATTTTTCGAGTCCTTGTTATAGATCGTCGACGGAGACGGGGAGGCGGCGCCCACGGGGCGATAGTATATCCAGCGGTAGTGGCGACCGAGCATGCATTGCCTGAATTCGGCGGTATCCCGGGCGGTCCGATCGGCGCCGGTCTGGTTGTAGCAATAATCGAGAGCGGCTTGCCAAACTGCCTCGGGGCGGGGATGGCCGTTCGGCCTGATCAAATCATAGTAGGTCTCACCCGCCGCTTCGGCGCGCGTGGCCGCTGCGCCTGCGATCAGCATTGCCGCAACAGGGACGATCCATTTCATGGCCAAACCCTTCCCGTTGTCGAAGCCCATCGTTTCGCGCTTACGGGACGGGCTGATCGCTGAAGCCGGCGCGGATTCGCGACTGTTTCGATCGGATCAGACCCCAATGGGATCAGAATCTCGTGTGGCGCGAATGGTGGGGTCGATGTTGGGCGCGCTTTTTCCTGTCGACGCCGCTTCCGCGCGCCGCCGCTCGTCGCGCAACGCCGCGCGCCCCGATTTGCCTCCCCGCCCGACCCCTGGTTAACGGGTCGTTAACGCACTGGCATTAAGTGTCGCTTAAGGCGGGTGTGTGGGGGCGGAAAGGGCGTCGGCGTCGATGAAACATGTTGCGGTGCTGATGGGCGGCTGGTCGGCCGAACGGCCGGTCTCGCTCAATTCGGGTCGCGGCTGCGCGGCGGCGCTGGAAGGCGCCGGCTACCGGGTGACGCGGATCGACGTGGCGCGCGACATCGCCGACGTGCTCGCCAGGCTGAAGCCCGACGTCGCGTTCAACGCGCTGCACGGGCGGGTCGGCGAGGACGGCGCGATCCAGGGGATCCTGGAGGTGCTGCAGATTCCCTATACCCATTCGGGCGTGCTGGCCTCGGCGCTGGCGATGGACAAGGCGCTGGCCCGGATCGTCCTGCATGCTGCGGGCGTGCCGGTCGCCGACGGGCTGGTCATCGACCGCCACGCGGCGGCGCGCCGCCATGCGATGGCGCCGCCCTATGTGCTGAAGCCGGTCGCCGAGGGCTCGTCGTTCGGCGTCGTGATCGTCAAGGCGGGGCGCAGCCACCCGCCGCAGGAGGTCGGCCGGCCGGACTGGCCCTATGGCGACCGGCTGCTCGCCGAGAAATATGTCGGCGGGCTGGAATTGACCTGCGCGGTCATCCGCGGCGAGGCGCATGGCGTCATCGATATCCGCCCGGTGACCGAGGAATTCTATGGTTATGACGCCAAATATGCCGCTGGCGGCTCGATTCACGTCCTGCCGGCCGAAATTAAACCAAAAATTTACCAAGAAGTTCAAAGGTTGACCTTGGCCGCGCATCACGCGCTCGGCTGCCGCGGCGTCAGCCGCGCCGATTTTCGCTACGACGAACCGAACGAGGAACTGGTCTGTCTCGAGGTCAACACCCAGCCGGGGATGACCGAAACCTCCCTGGTGCCCGAAATCGCCGCGCATGCCGGCATGTCCTTTGGTGAGCTTGTTTCATGGATGGTGGAAGACGCGTCGTGCGATCGATGAGCGGAGCGCTCGCCCTGGGCGCGCCCGCGCGGCCGGCCTATGGCGCCGGCGCGCCGCCGCCCGCGCGCGTCCTGCTGG
>JBEKEI010000295.1:0-2954 GCA_050013915.1 Roseiarcus sp. | reverse complement strand
TTGCAGGCAAATTGAAACCCGCGCGGGGCTCGGCGGCGCGCCGCCGTCCGGCCGCCGCGCGCGGCGGCGGCCCGCGCCTTGTCCCCGTCGGCCCTGTTGGCGCGTTCGTCGAGCCGGGCGGTCTGCAGGCGGACACGCGTCCCCGCCGGATCGACCTCGCGCAACGCCAGCGTCCGCCCGACGACCCGGCCGATCCAGCGGGGCGGCGGATTCTCGGCTTCAGCGATCGACTCGGCGCTCCATCCGCCCAGCGCGCGCTCGATGATCCGATGCCAGCGGACTTCCCGCTCGGCTGCGCCGACGGAGGCGGCGGGCGGCGGCGCGGGCGCTGCGGGGTTGGGCATGGCGGGGCTCCTGCCGGGGGACCAATGGTGGGAGCATAGCCGATCATTCTGAATATCGCAACAACATTCTCACATTTCTCTTTTACACTATGCTCACGGCGGCGCAGACGGAGCGCCCGGTCGCCTCGGCGCCCGCCGACAGCGCGGCCTCGGCCGCCGTCAGCGCGCCGGGCGCGCCGAATGGCGCCACGAACGAACAGGAATCGCCACGCGCGAGGACCGCCTCGACGGGCGCTTCTCGACGTCGAAAGAGCGGGAGCCTCGGAAGTTACGCGAAGATCGGCGCCTTTCGAATTCCCGTCGCGATTCCCGCCCCGTCGTCGCCGGCGCGTCGTCGGGAACCACCGAAATCTATACAGAAATCTGAAATATGTCCAGCAGAATTTCTGATTATCGGAATAAACCGGGCATGGTGGCCTGGAGCGGCCGGCGGCCCCCGAGCGCGCGAAGACGGGCGAACGCCCGGCGGCGCCGGCCTCGGTCGATCCCGGAACCAGCGCGGCGCGGCCAAAGAAAAAAGGCGCTCCAAGGAGCGCCCCGTCGGTCGGCTCGGCAGGCCGGCGCGCGGGGCGCCGGGTCGGTCACTTGATCTTGGTTTCCTTGAACTCGACGTGCTTGCGCGCGACCGGATCGTATTTCTTGAAGGTGAACTTTTCCGTCTTGGTGCGGGCGTTCTTCTTGGTGACGTAGAAGAAGCCGGTGTCGGCGCTCGACAGCAGCTTGATCTTGATGGAGGCGGCCTTGGCCATGGTCTGATTCCGTATGACGCGGCGCCGAAGGCGCGGGAGGATGGCTCTTTGAGCGCGACCGCGCCGGCGGAGAAAGCGCCAGCGCCGATTGGCCGGCACCATAGAGGCGGAAAGCGGGAAGTCAAGACGATCGGGTTCGACGCGGCGCGGCGATGAATTTCGCGCCGCGGGCCTCGCGATCATTGCGTCCGCGCCCAGAATCGCGCCAGACCGGGCGGGGAGGCTTCCTTGTACCCCAGGCAGCGGCTCGACGCCTTCGGCGATGCGATTTTTGCGGTCTCGATGACGCTGCTGGCGCTCGACGTCCGGCTGCCCGATGATTTCGCGCCCGCCGATTCCGCCGACATGGCGAGGGCGATCCTCGCGCTCTGGCCCAAGTTCCTGCCCTACGCGCTGAGCTTCTACGTGCTGGGCGTGCGCTGGCTCTCGATGCTGCGGCTGCGCGGCGGCGCGGAGGACTACGGGCCCTCGTACGCCCGCTACCTGCTGGCGTTCCTGTTCCTCGTCACCTGCGTGCCCTTCACGACCACCGCCGTCGGCCAGCACGCCAGCCTCGCGCCGGCGATCTGGCTATACGCCGGCAATACCGCGCTGCTCGGCCTTCTGTCCTTCGCGCTGCTGCGCCACACGCCCGGCCTGACCGACAAGGCGGCCCGGCGCGATCGCGAGATCGGGCAAGCGATGCTGGTCGGCTCCGCGCTGATCGCGATCGGCTGGAGCTTCGTCGATTCGCGCCAGGCGCTGCTGGCGCTCGCGCTCAATCTCCTGTCCCCCGCGCTGATCCGTCTGAGCCGACGCCCGGGCGCGCCGCGATGAGCGCCGTTAACCAACGGCTAACCATAATGCGAGACGCTGGCGCTCTCTGGTTGGCGTGATTCGGCCGCGTTCGCGATGCCCGTGGGATCCTGCCATGATCAATTCTGACGCCGCCGTGGGACTTTCCGGGTTCCTCGAATGGTCCCAGCCGGTGATCTACGACCTGCTCGTGGAATCCTACGAGGCCCGACTCGAACCCGGGCCGTTGCCGCGCGGCCTTGCGCGCCTGCACGCGCGCCTGTGGCGGGCGCTGATGGCCGGCGACATGCCGGCCTATGCCGTCCTGCGCCAGAATCTGGTCGAGGCGCTCGACGAGTGCCGCCTCGACATTGCCGATCTCGCCGACGCGGATGCGCGCATCCTCGCCGAGCTGCTCGAGATCGTGATGTCGCGCTACCAGCGCTCGATGCGCACCGCCAAGCACTATCATCTCGCGCTGATCGCCCTGGCCGGCCGGCTGGCGCCGCCGCTGCGCGCGGCGTGACGATCAGAGTTCGTCGCGCAGCCAGCGTTTGCGCTCGTGATGATAGAACGGCCGGGCGCGGAACCGGCTCATTCCCGCACGCCCGGCGGCCGCCAGCTCCGCCAGCACGACCCGCGTGATGAGCGGCAGGTCGAGCCGCTCCGCCTCGTCGAGCGGCGTCCAGATCAGTTCGACCAGTTCGGCTTCGGCATGGACGATCCCCGGCGCCCGATGGGCGATCAGCGCGGCGTCGCAGACGAAGAACCGCGCGTCGAAACGCCGGGGGCGGCCGGGCGGCGTGATCGCCCGGGCGAGAAAATCGAGCCCGTCGAGCGCAGGAAAAACGCCGGTCGCCGCAAAGCGCGCCCAGGCGCCGGCGGGCGCGCCGGCCGGCGCGCCATGATCGGTCACGCCGAGCGCGAGTCCGGTCTCCTCGAACGTCTCGCGGATCGCGGCGAGCGCCAGCGCGCGCGCGAAGGCGGGGGACGGACGCCGGGTATGCGCGCACAGCTTTTCCTCGACGATCGCGTCGAGCGGGCCGGCGATGGTCATCCGTCGATCGCTCGCCTCGACGCGTCCGCC
>JBEKEI010000294.1:0-2955 GCA_050013915.1 Roseiarcus sp. | reverse complement strand
CAGCGATCGCAAGGCCGATGAGAGGATTGCCGCATCGCGCCGGAAGGATCGCTGCGCGGCGGCGCCGTTGTCAAGGGTTCGTGGCGTTTGCGTCCGGCTGCGTACAGATTGCCAGCGTTGGGGAAACGGCGGCGCAGCGCGGCGGGCCAAGTCGCCTCGCGCGCCCGAAAGCGGGAGGAGCGAATGGACGGGTTGCGCCTTTGGGCGACTCTGGCGGCGGCGGCGATCGGTTCGAGCGCAGCGGAAGCCGCGCTGGCGCCGGATCGCTCGGGACCCGGCGCGACGCGCGGCTGGCTCGTGTCGGCGCAGGCCCAGCCGAGCGAGCCGACCGGATACTTTCGCGGAACCGGAAACGTCACCGCGATCGATCCCGCCAATGGCGCGCTGACGCTCGATCACGACGAGATCAAGGGGTTGATGCCGGCGATGATCATGATGTACCGCGTCAGGTCGCCCGCCTTGAGCGCGGGGCTGCGCACGGGCGACCGCATCGAATTCGGGCTCGACGCCAAGAGCTATACCATCCTCGACGTCAAGGTGATCGGCCGGGAAAAATAGACGTCCGTCAGCGGGCGTCGGATTCCATGACGGCGCCGAAGTCGCGCCCGAGCGCGTTCGACACGACGTGGTGGCAGGCCATGCAACTGGCCGGCGGCGCCTGGGCGAAAGTCTCCATGGTGGTGTTGGCGAGATTGTCGCGCGCTTCGCCGCCGCCAGCGGTCTGATAGGGCTCGACCGGCGTGTTCGGCTCGACCGGCAGACCGGGAAAAAATCGGCCGTCGTTCTGCGGGCCGACCGGCTGGGTGACGGTCGGCCATTGCGTCGCGACCAGCATATAATGGCTCCATACGGTGTCGCGAACCTCGGGGAGAGACCAATAGGCCTGATTGATCGCCATGATCTCGCCGTTGATCGGATGCGTTCGGACAACCTGCGTCGGGTCGGGGTCGCGCTCGGGCGGATTGTCCCATGAGACGGGTCGCGCCGCGCGGGCTTCGGGCGGCGGCGGGGTCAGCGCCTGCTCCCGCCCGGGATCGTTGTAGGAATAGGGCGCCGACGCGGCCCGGGCGTCCGGTTCGCGGGCTTCCTTCAGGCCGATCGGCGGGACGTTGTCGACGTGCTCGAACGAACTCCACAGCCATTGCGGCCGGTATAGCGTCTTGACGGCGATATGGAGGCCGACCAGGGCGATGTCGCGCTTCGCGCAAACGGTCTTTCCCGCATCGAGACTGCCGGCGACGTCGACGACCTCGGCGTCATGGACGACGTAATAGCGCCCGCGGACGGCGGGCGTGTCCGCTTCGGTGAGGAGGCGCCACGCCGCCTTCACCGAGATCGATCCGACGTCGAACTGACCCGGCTGTTCCGGGGTCGGCAGATGGTCGCGCCTGTACCATTCGTGACCGACGATGGAGTCGAACGCCGCCTGGTTGAACCGCACTTCGTAACGGGTGTAGGTGCGGTTCTGCGCGACGAGCGGACCCTCGAACCGGCCCGGCGTGAAACTGGCCTGGTTGAAATCGGCGAAGGCGTCGAAGGCGGCCAATGTCTTGACCCGATTTTCGGCGGCGGCCCCGCACGGGTTGGCGCCCCCGTAGCTCGCCCATCGCGCAGGCGTCGACGCGCCGCCGTCGGGTCCGCGCTGGAAGACTTCGAATCGCGACTTGAACGTTTCCCAGACCCGCGGCCCCGGGTCGCCGAGCCGCTTCGAACGGTCTGGTTGGCCGCGGCGCTCGGGGTCGGTCCGGGCGGGCCAGGCGAGTGCGACGAAGGCGCGCCAGGCGAAATTGGCGAACGCGGGAAACGGATCCGGCCTCGTCGCGGGGACGTCCTCGATCCGGTCGGGCAGCGCCTTGGGCTCGATGTCCTCGGCCGCGACGCCGGTCGCCAGCAGGAGGGGACCGGCTACCGCGATCGCAACCGCGAGACGCCGATCCGCGCGGCCGCCTCCCAACCCGCCAGGCCTCGGCGACATACCTCGATCCCTTTGCGCCGCGCACGAAAGCCCTCGCCGCCCCCGGGGATCGCTCGGAAGTGCGGCGCCCCTCAACGATCCCCCGTGATATAGGCGATCACGTCGTCGATGTCCTTCTTTTGCCGCAGGCCCGGAAAGGTCATCGCGGTCTTCGGGTTGAACCGGCGGGGATTGGCGAGGAACAGCGGAAGGTTGGCCTTGCCGACGCGTCCGGTATATGGGAGCGCCGCATGACACGTGTGGCAGATCCGCTCGAAAATCAACTTTCCGGCGGCCGGGTCGCCAGCGCGGGCATCCGTGGCGGCGACCGCCGTCAACGGCGCCGCGACAGCCAGGATCATCAGCGTCCTCATGCCGCGGCGCTCTTCCGCTTCATTGCCTGACGACCGGCCCGCGGATTTCCCCGGCGGGAAACTTCGGCGTGTGCAGATTGAAATACCAGCGGCCGTCCTTGAGGTCCTTCATTTGCGTGTCGTCGATGGTCGAGTTTCCCTTGAACGGGCTCGCCAGACTTCCCGGCGTGCCGACTTGAATCGGCGCATTCTCTTCCGAGGTCAGGCCGATATAGGAGACCGGCCCATGAAAATGCGCGCCGATCGGCGCCCCGGTCACTCCCGAATAGGTCACCGTCCAGGTCAGCGTCTTGGTTTCGGTGTCCAGCGCCGCGTTGACGTGGCCCCTGCCGACGCTGTCGTTGGGCGGCGCCTCGCCGCCGCCGCTCAGGTCGGCCTTGAACAGGAGGGTCGAAGCGAATGCGGCCGGCCCGGCCGCCAGAAACGTGACCGCTGCCAGCGCCACGACGGGCAGCGACGACGATCGGCCGCCGTTTTCTCCCCGCGCGGCGCGCGCTGAATTCGCTTCACCGTGCCGCTTCGCCGCGCTCACGCCCGAATGCGGCTGCGAATATTCTCCCGACATATCACCCTCCCGGACGCTTTGGTTTCTGCGACGCCCCAGCGAACCGCCCCACGGTCGCTGCG
>JBEKEI010000293.1:0-2965 GCA_050013915.1 Roseiarcus sp. | reverse complement strand
CATCCGTGAGGAGAACAAGTCCTCGCTGGTGAAGTCGCGCGACGGCATTCCGACCCCGAAGGAAATCTGCAAGGTGCTGGACGATTATGTGATCGGCCAGAGTCACGCCAAGAAGGTGCTCTCGGTCGCGGTTCACAATCACTACAAGCGCCTCAATCACCAGACCAAGCACAACGATGTCGAACTCGCGAAGTCGAACATCCTGCTGATCGGACCGACCGGCTCGGGCAAGACCTTGCTGGCGCAGACGCTGGCTCGGATTCTCGACGTCCCTTTCACGATGGCGGATGCGACGACATTGACCGAAGCCGGTTATGTCGGCGAGGATGTCGAGAACATCATCCTGAAGCTGTTGCAGGCTTCTGACTACAATGTCGAGCGGGCGCAGCGCGGAATCGTCTACATCGACGAGATCGACAAGATCAGCCGCAAGTCCGACAATCCGTCGATCACCCGCGACGTTTCCGGCGAAGGCGTCCAGCAGGCTCTGCTGAAGATCATGGAAGGCACGGTCGCCAGCGTGCCGCCCCAGGGCGGGCGCAAACACCCGCAGCAGGAGTTCCTGCAGGTCGACACGACCAACATCCTGTTTATCTGCGGCGGCGCCTTCGCGGGCCTCGAGCGTATCATCTCGGCGCGCGGCAAGGGCACCTCGATCGGGTTCGGCGCCAAGGTGCAGTCGCCCGACGACCGGCGGACCGGCGAAGTCTTCCGCCACGTCGAGCCGGAAGATCTGCTGAAATTCGGTCTGATTCCCGAATTCGTCGGCCGTCTGCCCGTGATCGCGACGCTTGAGGATCTGGACGAGGAGGCGCTGAAGAAGATCCTCACCGAGCCCAAGAACGCCCTCGTCAAGCAATATCAGCGGCTGTTCGAGATGGAGAACACCGACCTCACCTTCCAGGACGAGGCGCTGAACGTCGTCGCAAAGAAGGCGATCGAGCGACGGACCGGCGCGCGCGGCCTGCGATCGATCATGGAGGGCATACTGCTCGACACCATGTTCGATCTGCCCGGCCTCGACAGCGTCGAGCAGGTCGTGATCGGACCCGAAGTGGTCGACGGCAAGGCGCGCCCGCTCTACATCTATTCCGAGCGGGCGGAGAAGGCCGGCTAGGCCCGGCCCGCCGCCGCGGCGCGGCGGCTTTCTCGCCGCGCGCATCCGGGCGGCCGAACCGCGGCCGCGAGGGCGTCGCCGCTCGGGGCGGGCATGGGCCCCGGTTAGGGTTGAGATGCGTCAGGTTCTTGAAATATCGGCGCTTCGCGGCCATGTTGGCGGCGATCGGATTGGCGTAGACTTTGGGCGTTGATTCGCTTCGGCGCGCCGTCGCGGCGACCTGAGCGCGTTGCGCGGCAGGCCGGGCGGGCGGCGGCGAGGCCCGAGGGGGCCCGGCGAAGTCGACGTCATGCGCTCTGCAAGCCCGGACCGGGATGCGTCCCGCGCCCGGGTCGTCACGAAACAGGAACAGCCATGACAAGCAACCGCAAGCCCGTCACGCCAGGCTCGATCGACATCTACCCCGTTCTCCCGTTGCGCGACATCGTGGTGTTCCCGCATATGATCGTGCCGCTGTTCGTCGGGCGCGAGAAGTCGATCCGAGCGCTCGAAGAGGTGATGAAGGCGGACAAGCCGATCCTGCTCGCCACCCAGATGAACGCCGCCGACGACGATCCGGCGACGGACGCCATCTTCAAGACCGGAACCCTCGCGAGCGTGCTGCAGTTGCTGAAACTGCCCGACGGCACCGTCAAGGTTCTCGTCGAGGGCTTGTCGCGGGCGCGCGTGCGCGAATATCTGCCGACCGACGGCTATTTCCAGGCGACCGCCGAGGCGATCGGCGACGAGGCGCTCGACAAGGTCGAGGCCGAGGCGCTGTCGCGCTCGGTCGTCTCGGAATTCGAGAGCTACGTGAAGCTCAACAAGAAAATTTCGCCGGAGGTCGTCGCCGCCGTCGGTCAGATTCACGACTATGGCAAGCTCGCCGACACGATCGCCTCGCATCTGGCGGTCAAGCTCGCCGACAAGCAGGCGATCCTCGAGATCAATTCCGTCGCCAAGCGGTTCGAGAAATGCCTCGCCCTCATGGAGAGCGAAATATCGGTCCTGCAGGTCGAGAAGCGCATCCGCACGCGCGTCAAGCGCCAGATGGAGAAGACGCAGCGGGAATATTATCTCAACGAGCAGATGAAGGCGATCCAGAAGGAACTCGGCGACGAGGACGGCAAAGACGAAATGTCCGAGCTGGAGGACCGCATCAAGAAGACCAAGCTTTCGAAGGAGGCACGCGATAAGGCGACGGGCGAGCTCAAGAAGCTGCGCCAGATGTCGCCGATGTCGGCGGAGGCGACGGTGGTGCGCAACTACCTCGACTGGCTGCTTTCGATTCCGTGGCAGAAGCGGACCAAGGTCAAGAAGGACCTTGCCGCGGCGCAGACGATCCTCGATGCCGATCATTTCGGTCTCGACAAGGTCAAGGAGCGCATCGTCGAATATCTCGCCGTCCAGCAGCGCGCCAACAAGCTCACCGGGCCAATCCTCTGCCTCGTCGGCCCGCCCGGCGTCGGCAAGACCTCGCTCGGCAAGTCGATCGCCAAGGCGACCGGGCGCGAGTTTGTCCGCATGTCGCTTGGCGGCGTGCGGGACGAGGCGGAGATTCGGGGCCACCGGCGCACCTATATCGGCTCGATGCCCGGCAAGGTCATCCAGTCGATGCGCAAGGCGAAGTCGTCGAACCCGCTGTTCCTGCTCGACGAGGTCGACAAGATGGGCGCCGACTTCCGCGGCGATCCGTCCTCGGCGCTGCTTGAGGTTTTGGACCCCGAGCAGAACTCGACCTTCAACGATCACTATCTCGAGGTCGATTACGATCTCTCCAACGTGATGTTCATCACGACCGCGAATACGCTGAATATTCCGGGGCCGCTGATGGACCGCATGGAGATCATCCGGATCGCCGGCTATACC
>JBEKEI010000292.1:0-2990 GCA_050013915.1 Roseiarcus sp. | reverse complement strand
CGCATCAACTTATTCTCGCTCATTTTGCCATCGACAAGATCGCTGACACCTTTGACAAGAGCGTAAGGCGGCGGAGCACCTTTTAGCAAGTCTTCCCACAGCGGATGATAGAGGCCGTGCCCCTCCGTCTCCACGCCGACTAGATCTCCCGACAGTCTAACGATGTTCGCGCGTTCCGGCGAATTCAGGTCGTCGATCACTTTTTCACCTGAGCCGATGGCCTTGAGTAGCAATTCGATCGGCGCGTCGCCTTCTTCGACAGCCGCACCAATCTCGCCGCGGCGGGCGATTGCATTAATGCAATCGGCTATGCGCGGATCGCAACGATAGCTCGATGGCGTCAAGCTTGGCCCTGCCGGGCGTAGCCGCTGGGGCTCGTAGTTCAACACTTGCTTAGCGGCAATGACGGCATTCTCGGTCGCTCCGTTTTCTTCAATGCCACCGCACATTCCGACCATCAGAAGCAGCTCCGGACGCACTTCAGCCAGCACGTCCTTTACGATGCTCTGCATTGAGTGCGGCCCTTTCTCAACCGGCTGTGCCAAGAGCAACCGCCAGGAGGCGCCCTTGGCACTGGTGAAATTGCCTTGGTCTAACGTGCGGCCGGCAACGGGCACTTGGCTAAGGCGAATCCCGCGTCGCCCGAGGTCTTCGTAGACCGACTTCGCTTCGATGGGCGCGGCTGTCAGCAATACGGCGGTGCGGGTCACTGAACGAGACTCCTCTTGTTTTTTGAACCAGGGGCGAGGCGCAGGAGGGAAGACCGCGCGCAAGGTTTCCGCCCCCGAGGAGGCAAGCTCTTTAAAGTCTTGCTCGGCGCGCTCATACCTCTTCAGTTTATCGCGCGATTCTTCGAGCAGCCGCGCAACACGATCCGGCGGGTTCGGCAGGCGCGCGGAAACATCGGCGAGCAGGCGTCTTAGCCCGGGCGCAGGCAGATCGGCGAGCGGCGCCAGCGCGGCGCGCAGGACATCGTTTCGAGTCTCGGGCTCGCCTAGGAGACGAGCGACTATCGCCAGTGCCGCGTCGCCGGGGCCTGATCTCGCGTAGCCGCGCAACACAGCAGCGGCTGTCTGGCCTTGAACGCCCCAATCAGTGTCGCGCCGACGACCGTCGCGGCGCCCGAAGTCGGGATCGAGCAGATAGCGCACCAGCGGCAGGGTCACACGGTCATGCCGCGCGAGCGTCATCACTGCTGACGTTCGTACCGACGGCTCGCTATTGTGTCCGGCGGCGTCGATCAGCGGCGATATGACGTCTTCGCTCACGAGATGATCGGCCAGTGCGCCGATTGAATTTATGGCGGAAAGCCTCGCTTGGTCAGATGGATCGGCGAGCAAGGCAACCAACGGCTGCACGGCGCTTCGGTCGCCCAACGCCCCCAGGGCCGTGGCGGCCGAACCGCGCACAGCGGCGGCGGCATCCTTCAGCGCGTCGCAAAGCGGCTGCACGGCGCTTCGGTCGCCCAACGCCCCCAGGGCCGTGGCGGCCGAACCGCGCGTCTTGGGGTCGTCATCCTTCAGCGCGTCGCAAAGCGGCTGCACGGCGCTTCGGTCGCCCAACGCCCCGAGGGCCGTGGCGGCCGAACCGCGCACATCGGCGGCGGCATCCTTCAGCGCGTCGCAAAGCGGCTGCACGGCGCTTCGGTCGCCCAACGCCCCGAGGGCCGTGGCGGCCGAGCCGCGCACATTGGCGGCGGCATCCTTCAGCGCGTCGCAAAGCGGCTGCACGGCGCTTCGGTCGCCCAACGCCCCGAGGGCCGTGGCGGCCGAGCCGCGGTCTGCTGGCCGCGCAGCGGTCCGCAGAATGGCTACCATGGCGTCGCAATCGAGCGTAGCGAAGCGGCCGCCCAAGCGACCGTGGCCGGTCTTGTCGCCCCCGTGCGATTGTCGCCATCGCCAAGCCGTTTGCCGCCGCGCCATTTGAAACGTCCGCGCGCCAAAGCGGCGACCCATCAGCAGTTTTCGAATCTCGGCAGTGAGCGCTGCGTCCTGCGAGTTCGCCGCGAGAAGTCCGTGGGCTATCGCGCTCCGAGCGAGGCTCGGGGAGAGTTCGGCCAGGCGTTCGGCGGTTCGATCGCGCATGTGGCGTGGACCAGCGAGGCCTCCCCCGACTGCGTTCCAAATCGCTTCGCGCGAGGCGGGGGTCAGCGCTCCATCGTTCGCCGCTGCGACATCGACCAACAGGTCGGGGCGATAGCGCTCCTTTGCGAACTCGATCGCACGTTTCGCTGCGCCCTCTGGGTCGGCGTGCAAGCCGACCCAGTCGCCAAGCGTCTGTGCGAGATCAGGATGATCGAGAATCAGGAACTCCGGCGGCTGGCGCCCTCGAAACAAAAGCGCGACCGCGAAATCAATCAGTGTTTGATGCAGGAATTCGGCTTCCTCGCCCGGCGATCCGGGCGCGATTCGCGCCAGATGCATATCGGTTGGAATATGCGTCCATTGCGGCTCCGCCGCCTCAGGCCAGCTTTGGGCGAGCAAGTCGGCGAGATCGGTGAGGCGAAAGCGAAGTTCTCGATTCTCGCTCTCTTGCTTACGGCCAATCATCGCGCACAGGCTTGCCGCCGCCGCGACGGCGGGCGCCAACTCCTCGGGCGCCTGCGGTTTCGCCTGCTGCAGCAGGCCGCGCTTGCCGGCGACATGCTCAAATGTCCGCATCAGCACTCCGGCTCGGGTGCGCGGCAGCTTGGCCCCCGCCTCCCTCGGCATGAACAACAAATCGACGATGAGGCGCAATACGAGCGGATTAGCCGCGACATCCTGCAATCCCGCATCCTCGATTGCGGCGCGCGCCATCGTGACGTCAAGGCCACTATCGGTGAGGAACGCGTCCATCTGCTCGATCGCGAAAGGAGGCAATTCCAAGAACTCGACCGTGCGCAGAGCACTCCAGTCGTCAAATTCGCCTGCGCTGCGAGTTGTCGCCACCACCGGACAGTAATGATTCCCGAACACCAATTGCTCAGCGACCTTCCACAACGGTCCTTG
>JBEKEI010000291.1:0-2997 GCA_050013915.1 Roseiarcus sp. | reverse complement strand
GCCTGCCCGACTTCGACCCGATCTATCGAAGCTGGCTGGATTCGCCCGACGGCCAAGAGCAGACGGTTCCCGTCCCGCTCAGCGAAGCCGCGGCGAAACAGCTTCTGATCGACAGTCTGGAGTACTATGACGTCGTCCGCCCCGACGTGCCGCCCGCCCCCTGGCCCGAACTGGGATGCTCCTTCTGGGGCGGCCACGCGGGGCCCCCGCCTTATGATTTCCGCGAGGCAAGCTACGCCGACACCAGGTGCACTATCGGCGCCTACGGTCCGAGCGGCTCCCCCCGTCCGAACACTATCTTCATGCGGCTTTCCGAGATCCGTCCTTCGACCGGAAGACCGTGGCGCGCCTCCGAGCTGAGGCCGCTGATGCGCTTCGCCCGCGAGATCTGGAACCCCGCGGAAATGTGCGCCATACCCTCGTTCTATGACCCGCCGATGATCCCTGACCCGACCTGGGCCGCCGGCGAGCGTACGCTGCAACCATGGATCGGGTGGATCACCTATCTGCCGCCCGACCTCGCCGCGCGGGCGAAATATCCCGCCGACGTCGAGGTCGAGCCGCTCGCCGACGGCGCCGTGCTGGTCACCCTCTGCGAGGAGCCCTTCGGCAAGACCGATTCGGAAGAACTGGCGCGATTTCACGCGCTCGAGGCCGCGTTGCGCCCGATCCAGCGCTGAACCGCCGGCGCGGCGGCGGCGTCGGGCGGCGTTCCGCTGCGGCGAGGCGGTCAGCCGAGTATGCGCAGCCGGTCGGTTGTCGCTCCGACAGCGTTCCTGCGCCGACCGACCCGCCGACGACGAAGGCGCGCAGACCCCTATCGACGGGGTGTCCCAGATGACGGCTATCGCAGAGACGTTCGCTGTGCAAGCACCGCATCGACGACGCTGATTATCCCTGACTGTCCGTCAGCAATCCCCCTACTCCCACTCGATCGTCCCCGGCGGCTTGCTCGTCACGTCATAGACGACCCGGTTCACCCCCCGCACCTCGTTGATGATCCGCGTCGCCGCCCTTCCCAGAAAGCCCATGTCGAAGGGGAAGAAGTCGGCGGTCATGCCGTCGCTCGAGGTCACCGCGCGCAAGGCGCAGACGAAATCATAGGTGCGCCCGTCGCCCATCACGCCGACCGTGCGCACCGGCAGCAGGACGGCGAAAGCCTGCCAGATCGAATCGTAGAGGCCGGCCTTGCGGATCTCGTCGAGATAGATCGCATCGGCCTTGCGCAGGATGTCGAGCCGCTCGGGCGTCACCTCGCCGGGAATGCGAATCGCGAGGCCGGGGCCTGGAAACGGATGCCGGCCGACGAAATGCTGGGGCAGGCCGAGTTCGCGGCCGAGCGCGCGCACCTCGTCCTTGAACAGCTCGCGCAAGGGCTCGACGAGCGTCATGTTCATCCGCGCGGGCAGGCCGCCGACATTGTGATGCGACTTGATCGTCACCGAGGGGCCGCCGGAGAAGGACACCGATTCGATCACGTCGGGATAGAGGGTGCCCTGGGCGAGAAACCGCACGGGCCCGCGCCCGTCGGTCGCGATCTTCTTCGCCTCGGCATCGAACACGTCGATGAACAGCCGCCCGATCGTCTTGCGCTTGGCCTCCGGGTCGGCGACGCCGGCGAGTTCGCGCAGGAACAGGTCGGCCGCGGCGACATGGACGAGCGGGATGTTGTGGTGGTCGCGGAACAGCCGCACGACCTCCTCGCCCTCGCCCGCCCGCATGAGGCCGTGATCGACGAAGACGCAGGTCAGCTGGTCGCCGATTGCCTCGTGGATCAGCACCGCCGCCACCGCCGAATCGACGCCGCCCGAAAGCCCGCAGATCACCCTGCCCTTGCCGACCTTGGCCCTGATCGCCGCGCGCGCCTCGGCGCGGAACGCCGCCATCGTCCAGTCGCTGTTCATGCCGGCGACGCGGTGGACGAAATTGGCGATGAGCCGCGCGCCGTCGGGCGTGTGGACGACTTCCGGGTGGAACATCAGACCGTAGTACCGGCGCGCCTCGTCGGCGATCAGCGCGTGCGGCGCGTTGGCCGAAACGCCGATCGTCCGGAATCCCTCGGGCAGGCGCGTGATGCGGTCGCCATGGCTCATCCAGACCGGATAATGCGCCCCCGCCTCCCAGACGCCCGCCAGCAGCGGACTCGCGGCGTCGACCGCGACCTCCGCGCGGCCGAACTCGCGATGATGCCCGCTCTCGACCGAACCGCCGAGTTGGGCCGCCATCGTCATCTGGCCGTAGCAGATCCCGAGCACCGGCACGCCCGACTCGAAAATCGCCTCGGGCGCGCGCGGACTTCCCTCGTCCGGAACCGAGGCCGGCCCGCCCGACAGGATCACCGCCTTGGGACGCAATTCGGCGAAGGCGCGCGCTGCGCTCTGGAACGGCGCGATCTCGCAATAGACCCCCGCCTCGCGCACCCGCCGCGCGATCAATTGGGTCACCTGGCTGCCGAAATCGACAATCAGCAGCTTTTCGTGGGCGGCGGCGGCGCCGGACTCTGGCGAAAGCGGGTCGGCGGGCGCGATCATGCTGGACTTTCGGGTCACGGGCCGAGAGCGCGTCGTCGAAGTCGACGCACCGTTCGCGGCGCGGCCTTGGGCGCGCCGGTCGTTGAGGTTCGATTAGGCAAATTCGCGATCGGGCGCAACCGTCCGTCGTCCGGGCCGCGAATGAACGGAAATGCACGCAATTTTGAACGAATGGATTGAGCCTCCCCAAACAGGCCGCCGCCTAGTCTGGCCCCGGAGCGCGATCTCCGGGACGATCGAGACGGGGCGGCACATGATGGCGCGACTGCGCACGGGCAATTTCGGCAGCCTGTTTTCCGAGGGAATCGAACCGGAGCCAGCCTCGCCGCCAGCGACGCGGCGCCAGCGGCGGCGCGCGGCGCTGCGCGAGACGCCCTGGATGCGGACGCAGAGACTGATGCGGGTCGCCGCGCGCCTCGCGCGGCCATGGAGACCGGCCGACCTCGCGGCGACCTTCGCGCGGCTC
>JBEKEI010000290.1:0-3036 GCA_050013915.1 Roseiarcus sp. | reverse complement strand
CCTCGGGCGATTGCTTGCAAGCGCCCTGACTTGACGGCGACCCGGCGGCTTGGCCCCCGCCCGCGCTGCCGGCGCCGGGCGCGCGACCTCCCATGCGACGCCGCGCACGCCGCGCACGGCGCCGCTCGAACGTCGAGCGGGGGAACGCCGTGGATGCACACGACGCGCCGGGCCATGACCTCGGCTCGCCCCACCCCTCCGACCCGCTTGAATGCCCGCCAATCTCTCGATAGATTTGCTCGACAAAGGAGCTCCCCGCATGACCATCGACTGGGCGCATTTCACGCCATGGACTTCGCTCGGCGGCGGGCTGCTGATCGGTCTGGCGGCGGCGGCGCTGATCCTCGGCGTCGGGCGCATCCTCGGCGCGGCGGGAATCGTCGGCGGGCTCGTCGACCCGCGCCCCGGCGACGTCGGCTGGCGGCTTTCGCTGATCGTCGGGCTGGTGCTGGCGCCGACGCTGCTGTCGCTGGTCTCGCTGGCCAAGCCGCCCATGATCGCCGCGTCCTGGCCGACGCTGATCGTCGCCGGGCTGCTGGTCGGCTTCGGGACCCGGCTCGGATCGGGCTGCACGAGCGGCCACGGCGTCTGCGGTCTGGCGCGGCTGTCGCCGCGCTCGCTGGCGGCGACGGCGGCGTTCATGGCCTCGGGCTTCGCCACCGTGTTCGTCGCGCGGCATCTTTTGGGTTGAGACCGAGCGGGGGACATTTCATGCGCAACATCGTCTCGCTCGCCGTCGGCCTGGTGTTCGGCGCCGGCCTCTGCATCTCCGGCATGACCGACCCCGCCAAGGTGCTCGGCTTCCTCGACCTCGCCGGGCTCTGGGATCCCTCGCTCGCCCTGGTGATGGGCGGCGCGGTCGCGGTCGCCCTCGTCGCGTTCGGGCTCGCCCGGCGGCGCCGGTTCGCGCTCGACGGCGAGCCGATGCGGATGCCGGCGGCGCGCGCGATCGACGCGCCGCTGATCGTCGGCGCGCTCGTGTTCGGAATCGGCTGGGGCCTCGCCGGCATATGCCCCGGCCCCGGAATCGTCGATGTCGGCTTCCTCGATCCGCGCGCGGTCGTGTTCGTCGCGGCGATGGCGGCCGGCATGCTCGCCCACCGTCTCGTCGGACTGCGCTTGCCGGCGCGGGCGCCGATCGGGCAGGATGCCTGAACGCCCCGGGCATGCCCTCCGCCAATGATCGAACGCGTCCTCCAGCAAGTCCTGTTCGCCAGCCGCTGGCTGCTGACGCCGTTCTATTTCGCGCTCGCGCTCGGCCTGGTCGCGCTGCTGGTCAAGGTCGCCCTGCGGGTCTGGGAGATCGCCAACGGCTTTTCCGCCCTCACCGAGGCCGGGCTGATGCTCGGCGTGCTCGCCATCGTCGATCTCACCCTCACCGCGTCGCTGCTGGTGATCGTGATCTTTTCCGGCTACGTCAATTTCGTCTCGCGCATCGAGGCGAGCGAGCACAAGGACTGGCCGCAATGGATGGCGGCGGTCGACTTCAGCGAACTCAAGCTCAAGCTGATGTCGTCGATCGTCGCGATCTCGGCGATCAAGCTGCTGGAATCCTATATGGAGATCGGCCACGAAACGGACCGCGACCTCTATTTCCTGACCGGCATCCATCTCGCCTTCGTCGTCTCGACCCTGCTGCTCGCGCTGTCCGACCGGCTCGGCCACGGCGGCACCACGCCGCACGACTGAACGCCGCGCGCTGGCTCGTTGCCGCTACTTCTCGAGAACGACCTGCCGGCACTCGGGCGGCAGTTGCGCCAGCGTCAGCGGCGGCTTGGGCTTGGCGTTGGGATCGACATGGGGATGCAGCGCCTCGTCGGTGAACCACCAGGCGAGCGACTTGTCGCAGCCGTCGCCGGGCGGGACCGGCTCCTGCGGCTGGCAGCCCGCATCGCCCGCAGGGCAGGCGATACGGACGTGGAAATGATAATTGTGCCCCCAGTAGGCGCGCACCTTGGTCATCCACGGCGCGCCAGCGGCCGTTTCGCACAGCTTCTTCTTGATCGCGGCGTTGACGAAGATGCGCTCGACCTCCGGCTCCTCCGCCGCCGCCTGGATGATCGCCGCCTGGCGCGGCGTCCAATGGGCGGGATCGACGCCGAGGCCATCCTCGCTCACCATGTCGACGGCGGACATTTCCTCGCGCTCGGTGCGGGTCAGCGTGCGCTCGGGCATCGGGGTCAGCCAGATGTCGGCGTCGAGGCCGACCTGGTGCGAAGCATGGCCGGTCAGCATCGGCCCGCCGCGCGGCTGCGAAATGTCGCCGACGAGTATGCCCGGCCACAGGCCCTTCTGCGCCGCCTTGCGCGAGAACCGCTCGAGGAACGCGATCATCGCCGGATTGCCCCAGTTGCGGTTGCGCGACAGCCGCATCACCTGCCAGCTCTCGCCATCGACGGGGAGGGCCTTGGCGCCGGCGAGACAGCCGCGCGCGTAGGAGCCGATCGAGCGCGCCTGCAATTCGGTCGGCGACAGCGCCCGACCGAACACTTCCCTGGCGGGAAGCTTCGGGTCGGCGGGATCGGCGAGCGGGGGCAGCGGCGCGGGATCGACGCTGCCGAGGTCCTGCGCGAGCGCGCCGCGGCAGAGCGCGAGGCCGATCAGCGCCGTCCGAACCAACGCGCGCACAAGCGATCCCATGGCCAGTTCCCGATGCCGCCCGCGCGATATTGCCGGGCCTGCTTTGACGAATCCTCAACCACCCCCAGGCGAACCGTTGCGCGTCGCCACGATGAACAGGCGCGGGAAAGGCAGCAGCGCGCGCCCGTCGGCGCGCGCGGGATAGGCCGACGCGATTCCCTGACGATAGGCGGCGAGGAAGGCCTCTTTCTCCGCGGCGTCGAGCGGGTCGAGAAATGGCCGCAGTCCCGTCGCCTTGACCCATTCGACGATCGCGTCCGGCCCCAGTAGTACATGGACATAGGTCGTGCGCCAGAGGTCGACGACGGCGCAATGGGGCGCCAGCGCCTCGTAATAATCGGCGAAGGCGCCGATGGTCTCGCGCGCCGCGGCCGCGTCGCCGAGCTTGTGCGCGAA
>JBEKEI010000289.1:0-3088 GCA_050013915.1 Roseiarcus sp. | reverse complement strand
GACGGCGCGCAGTCACCCCAAGGCGATCGCTTGCGATCGCCGGAAGGGGCGAAGCGAAGCCGCGCGTCGCGCTTGACGGCGCGACGGCGGCGTGGCTCTGCGGCGCCGGGCGTTTGCGTTGTCTCGAACCGGAGAGGACGAAGATGGCGGATTCCCATCGCAACGCAGAAGGCTGTCCGCCGGCGCGGCGCGTCCTGGCGTCGGCGTATCTCGCCCTGGCCGTGAGCCTCACGCTCTTCCAGGCGCCGCCGGCGTGGGCCGACGAGCGCGTGCAGTTTCGCAGCCTCGATGGGAAGCTCGCCTTGACCGCCTTGCTCGATCGACCGCCGCAGGTCGCGCCGGCGCCCGCCGTGGTGATGCTGCATGGATGCAGCGGGCTCGGCGCCTCGAAAGGGCCGTTCGCGATCTACCGCGACTGGCGCGATTTCCTCGGCGACAAGGGCTATGTGACGCTGATGGTCGACAGCGCCGCTTCGCGCGGCTTCGGCCAGACCTGCACGACGACGGTCAAGGATCAGACCGAGCGGATGTGGGCCGAGCGCCCGTCCGACGCCTACGCCGCCCTGACCTTTCTCCAATCCCAGCCTTTCGTCATTGCCGACGCGATCGCCCTGATCGGCTGGTCGCAGGGCGGGGGCGTCGTGCTGGAGACGATCCCGGCCCACAGCCTCGGGCGCCCGAACCCTCCGCCCGCCCATGACTTTGCGGCGGCGATCGCCTTCTATCCCGGCCTCTGCGCCGACAGATTGCAGGCGGCCCATCTCGACGCGCCGGCGCAGAGCTGGACCACGTCGATCCCCTTGCTCGTTCTGCAGGGGGAACTGGACAATTGGACGCCGGCCAAGCCATGCGAGGCGTTTCTGCGCGGCGCGCAGGCGCGCGACGCGCCGGTGACGTTTCAGATCTACCCCGGCGCCTATCACGGCTTCGACGCGCCCGACATCCCGGTTCATACGGTCGAGTCCTATCGCAGAGACGACTGGGCGCCGATCGAAGGCACGAATGAAGCGGCCCGGGCCGATGCGCGCGACCGGGTCGGGCAATTTCTCGCCGAACATCTGCGGATGAAAGCCGCCCAATAGCGCCGCCCGGCGGGCCGGGCGGCCGAGGCGCTTTCGACATCGGGGCGCGCCGGCGTCCTCGGCGGGCTGTTGACCATTCCGTAATCATCAGGCGGCGCATGGCTAATCCAGGGGGAACGACGATGCTGACCGAATGGCCCCGGAATTTGCGGAAGGTCCTGAGCGACGGGGGGTCGTTGCTGGCGAAGCTGGGCGTCGCGGGCCTGCTGGGAACGGCCGCGACGACCTGGATCCAGGAACGCGGCTGGGAATGGGAGAGCCGCTCGGCGACGATCAGGGCGGACACCGACGGCGCCGCCGCGGCCAATGCGAGCGTGTCCGATCTCGTCAACGCCCGCTACCACGCCTTCTTCGGCGTGGTGAAGGCGATCGAAACCGCGCAATCGGGCGACGAATGGAACGCCGCCCGCGCCGAATTCATCGAGGCGGACAGAAACTGGGCGACCAAATTCGGGGATTCGGCTTTCCAGGTTTTCATGGCCGCCGATCTGCCGTTCCGGATCGACGTCCGCGGCAAACTCGATCCCGTCTGGTCCCTGACCTGTCACGGCAATCCCTTCGTCGGCGGGGTCCCCACAGGTTCGGCGCTGGCGGCGCTGCAGGTCGTCAACCATTGTTTCGGGCTCATCAAGGACGATATCGACAAGTACAGCGGATTCAACGCCGAGCAGCCGCCGAAGCTGACCGATGAGGACCGCAAGGCTTTTGTCGACAGACAATACGACCGTCTGGGCGTCGTCTATAACGCCGACGAGACGCTGCACTGCCTGATCCTCGGGCGGGCCCGCTCCGTGCACGACAGTCTCGAAGCGGGCTCCTATGTGCACACGCTGCTGGGGCACAGCCCGCTGCGCTACAGGCTGCCGGACGAGAGCGCCTGCGCGCCCGACGGTCCCAAGATCGCGTCGAGCGGCGTCCAGCAGGTCGAGGCGTCGCGCTGAGCCGGCAGGGGCGAAGCGATGCGCAGCAGCGCGAAGTCGGCGAATGCTTACATTCGCCTGTCTCGACGGCGCGACGGCGGCCTGGCTGCGCGGCGCCGGGTGTTGGCGAGGCGTGTCACCTCAAGTCCGAGCCGCGCGTGTCTGTCCGTATTGCGCCTCTTGACAGATCGGCGATCGTATAACATATTATACATATGATCGAAGTTCGGGAAACGGGAGTCTTCGTGACTTGGCTTTCCGGGCTCCGCGATCGGCGCGCCATCGCACGAATCAACATCCGAATTCGCCGCCTCGAGATGGGCAACCCGGGCGACGCCAAATCGGTCGGCGACGGCGTGTACGAGATGCGCGTCGACTACGGACCCGGCTACCGGGTGTACTACGTCCACATGGGGAAGGCCGTCGTGATCCTCCTGTGCGGAGGCGACAAGTCCACGCAGGACCACGACATCAAGGCCGCAAAATCCATCGCAAACCAACTCTAGGGATCAGTCAGATGGCGATCGAAACCAAGCTTTGGGACCCGGTCGAGCACCTTGCCGAGGTCGAGGATCAAATCCACTACCTCGAGGCCGCCTTCGAGGATGGCGATCCGGCCGTCATCGCTGCGGCGTTCGGCGACGTCGCCCGTGCGCGAGGCATGAGCGGCGTTGCGAGAGGCGCCGGCGTGACCAGGGACGCACTTTACAAGTCGCTCACCAAGGACGGCGACCCGCGCCTCAGCACGCTGATGGGCGTGATCAAGGCCCTCGGCGTCAAAATCACCATTGCCGCGGCTTGAGCGGCGAGAAGCCGCCGACGGCCCGAAGGGGGCCACGTGGCGCGAGGAGTCGATAAAGTGGACTGTTACCGTGACTGTCGCCAAACGGCACAAGATGTGAAACCGCGGGGCGTCGCGATTCTCCCGAGCCTCCATCTATGGAGACCTCGGCGTCGTGTCGCTCTGGCGAAGGCATTCCAACCCTGCGCCGAAAGCCGTGCAATGAAACCCGTCGGAAAGCCGGATGCGGGAAATCCGCACGTCCGGTTTGATGAGCGGGGAAGGGAAACGGGGCGATTGGCCAA
>JBEKEI010000288.1:0-3096 GCA_050013915.1 Roseiarcus sp. | reverse complement strand
CACGTCGAACCAGCGGCGCAGCGGCGCGGAGAAATTCTCGAAGGCGACGCTGACCCGCTCCGCCATGGCGCGCTCGAAGTGCGCCTGGACGGGGCCGCCGGCGCTGCCGGGAAAGATCTCCCAATAGCCTCTGCCGACGAGCTGCTCGCCGGCGCGCCCGACCAACCGCTCGGCGGCGGCGTTGACGAAGGTGAAGCGCCATTCCGGGTCGACCGCGAGGAAGCCGTCGTTGATGCTCGCCAGAATGCCCTCGGCGCGTTCCTGCGCGATCTGCGCCTGGCGGCGCAGCTCGTTCTCGGCGCGCACCGCCTGGCGCCGCAGCGCCGCCATGTCGAGATTGGCGCGCACCCGCGCGAGCAGTTCGCGCGCGCTGAACGGCTTGGTCAGATAATCGTCGGCCCCCGCCGAAAGACCCTCGATCTTGGACTCCTCGCCCGCCCGCGCCGACAGCAGCAGGACGGGCGTGTCGCGCAGCGTCTCGTCGCCGCGCAGCGCGGCGAGCAGGCCGAAGCCGTCGAGGCCGGGCATCATCGCGTCGGACAGGACGAGATCGGGCCGCAGCCGCCGCGTCGCGTCGAGCGCGCTCACGCCGTCGGTCGTCGCCTCCACCCGAAAGCCGGCGCCGCGCAGCAGCCGCTGCAGGTATTTGCGCATGTCCGCATTGTCTTCGGCGAGCAGGACGAGCCGACCGTCCGCGCCCGCCGGCGGCGAGAGATCGTCGAGCGCCTCGGCGGCCGAGAGCGGGAGCGATTGCGCGGAATCGGCGTCGTCGCCGGCGAGCCAGCCGAGCGCCTCGTCGATATAGGCCTGCGCGCGCAAATTGGCGGTCTCGGCGCCGCGATTCGGCCTCAGGCGCTCCGGCGGCAGGTGGGCGACGCCGAACGGCGCGCTGACGGTGAACGCGCTGCCGCGCCCCTCCTCGCTGGCGATGCGAATCGCCCCGCCATGCAGCTTGACCAGTTCCTGGACCAGCGCGAGCCCGATGCCGCTGCCCTCGATCGACCGTCCGCGGGCGCCGTCGACGCGGTGGAACCGGTCGAACAGGCGGGGCAGCTCCGCGGCCGGTATGCCGGTCCCGGTGTCGCGGACCGTGACTTCGACGCCCGCTCCGTCGGCGGCGAGCCTCGTCTCGACCGCGATCTCGCCGGCGAAGGTGAACTTGAACGCGTTGGAGACCAGATTGAGGACGATCTTCTCCCACATTTCGCGGTCGACATAGACCGGCTCGGGCAGGCGCGCGCCGTCGATGACGAAACGGAGTCCGGCCCGTTCGACGGTCGAGCGGAAGCCGGAGGCGAGCTCGGCGGTGAAGGCGGACAGATCGACCGGCTCGAAATTCACCCGCACGCGCCCGGCTTCGATGCGCGAGAAGTCGAGCAGCGTGTTGACGAGCTTCAGCAGCCGCACGCCGCTGCGGTGCGCGACCTGGACGAGCGCGCGATGCCCGGCGAGCGCGTCGGTGTCGGGCCGCGCGAGCACGTCCTCGAGCGGCCCCAGCATGAGGGTCAACGGCGTCCGGAATTCGTGGCTGACGTTCGAGAAGAACACGGTCTTGGCGCGGTCGATCTCGGCCAGCGCCTCGGCGCGGCGGCGCTCCGCCTCATAGGCGTCGGCGTTGGCGAGCCCGGCGGCGATCTGGCCGGCGACGAGGCCGATGAAGCCGAGATAGTCGTGATCGAGGCGCCGGTAGGGATTGGCGCCGGCGACGAGAAAGCCGGCCGGCGCGTCCTGGCCCTGGCGCGCGATCGGCGCGATGACCGCCTCGCGCGGCGGCTTGTCCCAGCCGCCGGTCGGAATCCGGGCGAAGCGGGCCCCGAGATCGTCGATCGTGAATGCTGCCCGGCCGGCCAGCGCCCGCTCCGCCGGCCAGGCGGCGGCGGCCGCGTCGGAATCGATCACGGCCGGCGCGATCGGATCGCCCGCCGCCGCGCCGGCGGCGCCCACGAGGCTCGCCTTACCCTCGGGGTCGAACAGATAGATCAGCGCGAACGGCAGATCGCGCGGGTTGCCCGCGAGCTGGCGCTCGGCCGCCTGCAGGACTTCGGCGCGCGTGTTCTTGCCGGCGATCTCGGAGGCCAGCTCGCGCAGGCTCGAGAGGCGGCGCTCGCCGATGACGCGTTCGGTCTCCTCGGTGACGACGCACAGCATCCCCACCCGGGCTCCGGAATCGTCGGCGAGCGGCGAGTAGGAAAAGGTATGGTAGGTCTCCTCGGGATAGCCGCTGCGCTCGAGGAACAGCAGCAGCCCTTCGTCCCATGTCGCCTCGCCGCTCTCCAGCACGCGGGCGATGCGCGGGCCGATGTCGTCCCAGATCTCGCGCCAGACTTCGCGCGCCGGCTGCCCGAGCGCGCGGCTGTGCTTGACCCCGAGCGTCGGCCGATAGGCGTCGTTGTAGAGGAAGGTGAGGTCGGCGCCCCAGCCCATCCACATCTGGTGGCGCGAGGTCAGGAGAATGCCGACGACGGTCTTGAGGCTCTGCGGCCAGCGGTCCGGCGGTCCGAGCGGGCCGTCCGCCCAATTCCTCGCGCGCATCAGCGCGCCCATCTCGCCGCCGCCGGCGAGGAAATCGGCCTGCCCAGTCACCACGGCTACCAAGGGGCGCCCGGACGCGTGGCAGCGGCCCCCTCCTCGCCCAGGAAAGACCCGACGACAGCCTCATCAACGTCCGCGCCTTGCACGACCGCCTCGCGCCTATCGTCCGACATGATCCCGCAAACCCCTCCTGCGACAGGACGCACTGATTACGCGCCACGGCCGGCCCGACGATGGGCGCGCCCCGCTCCGCTTCGCCCGGAGGCCGCTCGAAAACCCGGGCGGCGAGCCCAGCCCCGCCGCCAGGCGCGCCGCGCCGGGACGGTGCTGAACGGCGCTGCGGGCTTTTGGTTCCATCCGATTCCCACGCCGCCGCAGGACCATCGTCCGGGCGCCTCCCGGCGGCGTCCAGCCGTGCGCGTGCACCGGAACCGAAACGAGGACGAAGGTCAAGCCGGCGAGACGGGCGGCCGCGCGCGTGGCGGGCGACGGCCACGGCGGGGCGCCTGCGCGAACGTCAGACCGATCGCGCCGGCGCCCCGCCGCGGCTCACGCGCCGCCCTT
>JBEKEI010000287.1:0-3103 GCA_050013915.1 Roseiarcus sp. | reverse complement strand
TGGCCGGTCTGGCGCGCGAAACTCGGCAGCGCGGACGCCCGTTCGGGCGCCAGCGTCAGCGCCAGAACCATCGTCAGCAATAAACAAAGCCCGGCCGCTGCAACGCGGCCGGGCCCGTGGACGGCGCGGAAACCAAACAAATTGGTCATAACAAGAGAGCCCCTGCCCAATTTCGCCCGTCTCGCTAAAGCCGAGCTTCGAGCCTATGCTACTCATGGTTAATAAACCGTACCGCCCTAAAAATGAAGCGCCGCGACGAGCAGCGCGCCGCTTTGCTCACGCGG
The DNA here is from genome assembly GCA_050013915.1 of Roseiarcus sp. GTDB lineage: Bacteria > Pseudomonadota > Alphaproteobacteria > Rhizobiales > Beijerinckiaceae > Roseiarcus. The sequence continues at coordinate 2,819 of JBEKEI010000287.1, read as the reverse complement.
CTTTCTTGACCCAGATTTTGCACCAGCCCTTCGGGCTGATATCGCCCTTGACGGTCTTGCAGGCGTTCGGCGCGATGAACAGGTTGCATCCGTCGCACTGATGGCCGTCCTTCGGGCTGTCCTGATAGCCGACCGCGGTCGGCGCCATCGAGGCGGCCTGCGCCCGGTTGGCGGACAGAACCAGCAACGGCGCCGCGCCTGCCGCCGCGAGCAGCACCGCTCGGCGGTTCAGGCGGTTGTTGATCTCGAGTTCGTTCACTTTATCCGTCTCCCCTGATTGGCTTCGCGGCGCCTTTATCGATCATGCCCCGTCCCGAACCCGGTGACCAGAATCGGAATCTACGCATGTCCGCCGATGGCGCGTCCGTCCCGCGACACCCGACGCTCGGCAAGGTCTCATCGCCGAACGCCGTACCGGCGTCGCCCTCCGGACGCATTCTGGATTAGGGAGCGGCGGCGGTCGAGGTCTTGATCTGGATCAACAAAACCGGCGCGCCGGGCGCGCGAATATCTCGAGGCGCGTATCGCGAAGTCGCTCGACCCCGCTCGCAGCGGCGGCGCGCGACCGCGCGGCCGGGCCCGTCGATCGTCGCGGGGATCGCGGGTGGCGCGATCAAAGCCCGAGAAGCTTGCCGGTCAGGGCATGGCCGGGCTCGGCGAGGCCCTCGACGACGTCGAAGTGATGGCGCCCCGCCTCCTCGACCCGATCGACGAGGACGTCGAATCCGGTCCAGACATTGGCGAGCAGCGCATTCTGGCGGACGAATTCGGGGCGCTCTCCGGCGCCGACCCAGCAGGTCAGGTCGACGCCCGGCCGCGGCTCCTGGAGGGCGGCGCTCTGCGCGCGCGCCTCGGCGAGGTCGAGCCCCAGCGTGGCGTTCATCGCCGTCTTCAACAACGGCCTGAGATCGTGCAGGCCGGAAATCGAGACGACCTTGCGCAGGCGACGCCGGAGCGCTTCGGCCAGCGGCGTCGCCTCGACGATCATCTGGGTCACGAGATGGCCGCCCGCCGAATGTCCGGCCAGATGGATCGAGCCGGAAACCTCGGTGGCCGCCGCGCCGATCGCCGCCGCGACCTGACGGGCGATTTCGCCGATGCGGACCTGCGGGCACAGATCATAGGACGGGACGGCGACCGCAAAGCCATGGGCGAGCGGCCCTTTCGCCAGATGCGACCAGGACGATTTGTCAAACCGCATCCAGAAGCCGCCGTGGACGAACACGGCGAGGCCTCGGGGCGTACCCTCGGGCAGGAACAGATCGTAGCGCGCACGCGCGCCGGCGCCATAGGCGAGGCCCTCGCGCATCCGTCCGGTCGCCCGCATCGTTTCGCGATGGGCCGCCGCCTCCGCCTGCCACCGCGCGGGATATTCGGCGCCGCCGGGGATATGCGGGCCGTTGGAATAGGCGTCGTCCCAGTCCCTGCTGAAGCCGTCGGCCATCGTCGTCTTCCTCCTTGCCGGTTCCGGCGCGCCGGGAGGATGATCTGTCCTCCCGGCGCCCTATCCGTCCGCCGCGACGCGCGTCTTCGGATGACCGAGATAGGCCGCGAGTCGCCGCTCGAGCGCGCTCGGCCGGTCCGCGAACAACCGCTCGAATTGCTTGCGCGCGCGATGGGCCAGGCGCTTCTGTCGACGCTCGACCTTGAGCGCGAGATCGGTCAGCTGCACGAGCGAGAGATCGGGGCTGCCGACCGCGAATTCGGCGAGCACCGTCAGGTCGTTGTGCTCGCCGAGCGTCTGCCGCATGCGCTGGAATTCGGCGCCGACCGCCGCCAGCAGCGCCGGCCACGCCGGCTCGAGGGCCGCGAAACCTTGGCCGAGATCGACGATCTGCGCGCGCAGTTCGTGCAGTTCCTGCGCGCCGCCGTGCGTCAGCGCGCGCCGTCCGCGCCGGCGCGCCGCCCGATAGGCCGCGCGCAGCGCCTTCAGCAACTGGGCGGTCGTGACGCTGCCGGCGACGTCCCAGCCTTCGATCTTGCGCGCGAGATCGCGCAACTGCGCGATTTCGCCGGCCGCGTCGATGTTGCGATGGGCGTGGCGCGCGACTTCCCGCTCGAAGGCGATCGCGCGGGCAAGGCGCGCCGAGGTCTTGCTGTCGATCGCCGTCCCCAGGCTGGCCAGCGCCGCCGGCATCACGTCGAGATCGCGCGCGCGGCCCAGCTTGCGGCGCGCCGCCTCCAGCGCGCTGATCGCCTCGTAGGCGGGTGGGCCGATCGCGGGCGCAAATAGGCGGGCGATCGCGCGCGCTGCCTTCAGCGCCTTGCGCAGGTCGTGGATGCGCGCGCCGCTGTCTTGGCCCGCTTCGGGAAAGACGTCGGCGGCTCGAACGACCGCGGCGACCAGCCGGCGACGGCAATGTTCCGGCCACGGATCGGTCGCGCTCGTCATCCCCTAGCCCTGGTCGATCGCGCGCGCCCGCTCGCGCAGCGCGAATTTCTGCACCTTGCCGGTCGATGTCTTGGGGATTTCGGTGAACAAGATATGACGAGGGCACTTGTAGCGGGCAAGCCGGGCCCGGCACCATTCGATCAATTCCTCCGCGCTCGCGACGTGGCCCGGCTTGAGTTCGACGAAAGCGCAGGGCGTCTCTCCCCACTTCTCGTCGGGTCGGGCGACGACCGCCGCCAGCTGCACCGCCGGGTGCTGGAACAGCGCATCCTCGACCTCGATCGAGGAAATGTTCTCGCCGCCCGAGATGATGATGTCCTTCGAGCGGTCCTTGAGCTGGACGTAGCCGTCCGGGTGCTTGACGCCGAGGTCGCCCGAATGAAACCAGCCGCCGTCAAAGGCCCTCTCGGTCGCGCTTCGGTTCTTG
>JBEKEI010000286.1:0-3177 GCA_050013915.1 Roseiarcus sp. | reverse complement strand
GAACCCCCGGCGCCCGCCATGAAGAGGACCGAGCAGAGCGCCGGCTCGCAATTCTCGCTGATGCGCTCGACCGATTCGCGTAAGGCTTCCGGCAGCTCCGTCTCGATCGGGCGCAAATCTTCGTCGAGCCGATAGAAGGCGTGCTGCTCGCCGGTCGTCGAGACCATCAGCATCGTCAGGCCGGGCCAGGCGCGCCTGGGATCGAAGGGCCCGAGGATGTCGAGGGGATCCTCGATCGCGGCGCCGCCCCAGCCCGAGCCGGGTTCGGCGACGTGGAAATAGCGGCCGGGCGTCGAGCGCCGGCCCTTGATCCTGACCCCGGTGTCGCGGGCGCCGAGCAGCCGGCCCGCCTGATGCTCGGACAGGACGCCGGTGATGTGGTCGTCGACGACGACGACCTCGTCGACCTTGCCGTACCATTGGCGCGCGAACATGCCGATCGTCGCCGAGCCGCAGCCGACGCGCATGCGCGCCTCGGCGACGCCGTCGACGATCGGCGGCCGGCCGGCCTCGACGACGACCGCGGCGCCGCCGTCGATCGCCAGTTCGACCGCCTCGCCATTGCAGAGGGCAAGCAGGGTCGCGCAGGTGACGCGGCCCTCGCGCTTGCCGCCATGGGTGAGGTGATTGACCCCGCCGAGCGACAGCATCTGCGAACCATATTCGCCCGTCGTGACATGGCCGACCGGTTCGCCGTCGGCGCGCACGAGGCTGCATTCGGCGCCGAGATGGCGGTCGGTGTCGATCTTCACCTTGACGCCGCAGTAGGAATAGATGCCCTCGGTCACCACGGTGACCATGTCGACGCCGTCGATCCGGCTGGCGACGATGAAGGGCGCCGGCTTGTAGTCGGGATAGGTGGTGCCGGCGCCGATCGCGGTGACGAAGGGCGCGGGGCCGTCGACGATCTCGCCGGACCATTGACGGCCGGGATCGAGGAAGGGGACGACCTCGCCGCCGGCGCCGAGCCGGCGCTCGAGCAGCACATGCGGATCGACGCGGACGAGCTGGCCGGCCTCGTTGGCGTAGCGGTCGCAGGCGCCGGCCATGCCGGGCCGGATCCAGCACAGCACCGGGCAGGCGTCGCAGCGAATCTTGTCGTCGGCCTCAGTCATGCGCGCGCTCCGGTTCCGCCTGCGCGATTCCCGCGCGCAGGCGGCTCGGCGTCACCGGGACCCGGTCGAGGCGGGCGCCGGTCGCGTGGCGGATCGCATTGAGGATCGCGGGTGCGGTCGGGATCAACGCCTGCTCGCCGATGCCCTTGGCGCCATAGGGGCCGACCGAGGAGGCGTCCTCGATCAGAATGGATTCGACGGGCGGCATGTCGCCGATGGTCGGGATGAGATAGTCGTGCAGGTTCTCGCCGCGGCCGGGGAAGAATTCCTCCATCAGCGCCATGCCGAGCCCCTGCGCGGCGCCGCCCTCGATCTGGCCCTCGACCAGCATCGGATTGATCGCGCGGCCGACGTCATGGGCGCAGACGAGTCGCAGCACTTTGACCTTGCCGAGCTCGACGTCGACCTCGACTTCGGCGAGATGGGCGCCATAGCCGAACACCGCATAGGGTTCGCCCTGCCCGTCCGCATCGAGCGGCGTGGTCGGCGGATCGAAGGTCTCCTCGACGACGACGACGAGGCCGGCGTCGTCGACCGGCAGGCGCGAGAGATCGAGGCGCCGCGATCCTGCGACGTCGGCGACATCGACGCCGCCGTCCTCGAAGGCAAGGCGCGCGTCCTCGCCGGCGTTGGCGAGGCGCAGGATCGCCCGCCGCATCGCCTGGCCCGCGCGCATCGCAGCGTTGCCGGTGACAAAGGTCTGGCGCGAGGCCGAGGTCTTGCCGGCGTCGGGCGACAGATCCGTGTCGGCGCCGACGAAGTCGAACAGCGCGAGCGGCGCGCCGAGCGCATCGGCGCAGATCTGCGGGACGACGGTGTTCGACCCCTGGCCGATGTCGACCGCGCCCTGGTGCAGCCGCAGCCGGCCGTCCGGCGTCAGGCCGAGCCGGATCGTCGAGGGATTGGACAGCGAGGTGTTGCCGCAGCCGTACCACATGCCGGCGACGCCGACGCCGCGGCGCCGCGGGCCGGGCGCGCCCGCATGGAACGCCGCCGCCTCGGCGAGCGCGCGCCGCCACGGCGCGCGCAGAGCCTCCAGGCAGGCGCCGATGCCGACGCCGTCGGCGAAGACCTGGCCGGTGACGGTGGCGTCGCCGGCGCGCAGCGCGTTGAGCAGGCGGAATTCGAGCCGGTCGATGCCGAGCCGGCCGGCGAGTTCGTCGAACAGCTGCTCCTGCGCGAGCGCGCTCTGCGGCACACCGAAGCCGCGGAACGCGCCGGCGGGCACGAGATGGGTATGGATCGCCCGGGTCTGCGCGCGATAGGCGGGGATGCGGTACGGGCCGCTCGCATGGACGGGCACGCGATTGGCGACCGTCGGGCCCCAGGAGGCATAGGCGCCGGTGTTGAAATCGGCGGCAAAATCCATCGCGCGCAGGCGCCCGTCGCGCATGGCGCCGATCTTCACGCTGATGCGGCTCGGATGGCGCTTGGTCGTCGTCATCAGCGATTCCTGGCGCGAATAGACCATCCGCACCGGCCGGCGCAGCCGCCACGCGGCGAGCGCGAGGAAGGGCTGCACGGAGAGATCGAGCTTGCCGCCGAAGCCGCCGCCGACGGCGGTCGGCAGGATGCGTACCTGCTCCGGCGCGATCCCGAGGATCCGCGCGACGTCGTCGCGGTCCATGTAGGGCGCCTGGGTGCAGGCCTGGATTTCGAGCCGCGCGCCGACGCGGCGGGCGAAGCCCGCCTCCGGCTCGATCGCGGCATGCTCGACGAATCCGGTCTCGAAGGTTCCTTCGACGACGACGTCGGCGCCGGCGAGACCGGCCTCGACGTCGCCGCGGGCGACGCGCCCGCGGGTGAGGACATTGCCGGCGCGAGCGGCGTGGACGCGCGCGGCGTCGGGCGCCAGCGCCGCGTCGAGCGTCGTCAGCGCCGGGCGCGGATCCCAGCACACCGGGAATCGATCGAGGTCGAGCCGCTGCATCGCCTCGGCCTCGCCGACGACCAGCGCGACCGCCTCGCCGCGAAACCGCGCGGCGGTCTCGGCGAGCGCGGGCTGGTCGGCGAAGGGCCCGATCACGCCATAGCGGTTCTCGCCGGGAACGTCGCGGGCGTC
>JBEKEI010000285.1:0-3186 GCA_050013915.1 Roseiarcus sp. | reverse complement strand
CAGCGGCGAGGCGCCGGTGCCCCCTTCATAGCCCGAGATCGTCACATGGTCGGCCTTGCACTTGGCGACGCCCGCCGCGACCGTGCCGACGCCCACTTCGGACACGAGCTTGACCGAGACCGCCGCGCGCGGATTGACGTTCTTGAGGTCGAAGACCAGCTGCTTGAGGTCCTCGATCGAGTAGATGTCGTGGTGCGGCGGCGGCGAGATGAGGCCGACGCCCTGGGTCGAATGGCGCACCTTGGCGATGACGGCGTCGACCTTGTGGCCGGGCAACTGGCCGCCCTCGCCGGGCTTGGCGCCCTGCGCCATCTTGATCTGCATCATGTCGGAATTGACGAGATATTCCGCGGTGACGCCGAAGCGGCCGGACGCGACCTGCTTGATCGCCGAGCGCATCGAGTCGCCATTGGCCATCCGCTTGTAGCGATCCGATTCCTCGCCGCCCTCGCCGGTGTTCGACTTGCCGCCGATCCGGTTCATCGCGATCGCGAGCGTCGTATGCGCCTCGCGCGAGATCGAGCCGTAGGACATGGCGCCGGTGGCGAAACGCTTGACGATTTCGGCGGCCGATTCGACTTCCTCGAGCGCGACCGGCGCGCGGCCGTCCTCGGATGCGTCCTTGATGCGGAACAGGCTGCGGACCGTCAGCAGGTGGTCTTCCTGCTCGTTCAGCAGCTTGGCATAGGCGCGATACTTGTCCTGAGCGTTGCCGCGCACCGCGTGCTGCAGCAGCGAGACCGATTCGGGCGTCCAGGAATGGGCTTCGCCGCGCAGCCGGAACGCATAGTCGCCGCCGACTTCGAGCGCGCTGCGCAGCACCGGCGAAGCGCCGAACGCATCGGCGTGGCGGAGCGCCGTCTCCTCGGCGATTTCGGCGAGCCCGGCGCCCTGGATCGTCGTCGCCGTGCCGAAGAAGAACCGGTCGATGAACGAGCGGCTGAGGCCGACCGCGTCGAAAATCTGCGCGCCGCAATAGGATTGATAGGTCGAGATGCCCATTTTCGACATGACCTTCAGCAGGCCCTTGTCGATCGACTTGATGAAGCGCTTGACGACCTCGTAGGCGCTCACCTCCTCGGGCAGGCCGCGCGCCATCGCGGTCAGGGTCTCGAACGCCAGATAGGGGTTGATCGCCTCCGCACCGTAGCCGGCAAGGCAGGCGAAGTGATGAATCTCGCGCGCCTCGCCGGTCTCGACGACGAGGCCGACGGAGGTGCGCAGTCCCATCCGGATCAGATGATGGTGGACGGCGGCGACCGCCAGCAGCGCCGGGATCGGAATCCGGTCGGGGCCGAGCATCCGGTCCGACAGGATGATGATGTTGTAGCCGCCATGGACCGCGGTCTCCGCGCGCTCGCACAGGCGCAGCAACGCCTCCTCCATCCCGCCGGAGCCCTTGTCGACGTCATAGGTGATGTCGAGCGTCTTGGTGTCGAAGGAATCCTCGAAATGGCCGATGCAGCGGATCTTCTCCAGGTCCTCGTTGGTGAGGATCGGCTGGCGCACTTCCAGCCGCTTCTTCTTGGCGTTGCCGGCGGGATCGAACAGGTTCGGCCGCGGCCCGATGAAGGAGACGAGGCTCATCACCAGCTCTTCGCGGATCGGATCGATCGGCGGGTTGGTCACCTGCGCGAAGTTCTGCTTGAAATAGGTGTAGAGCAGCTTCGAGCGGTCGGACAAAGCCGAAATCGGCGTGTCGGTGCCCATCGAGCCGACCGCCTCCTGCCCGGTCGAGGCCATCGGCGCCAGCAGGATCGCCAGATCCTCCTGCGTATAGCCGAACGCCTGCTGGCGATCGAGCAGCGAGACGTCGGTGCGCACCGCGCGCGGCTCGACCGGCTTGAGATCCTCGAGCACGATCTGGGTGTCCTCGAGCCAGCTCCGGTAGGGATTGGCGCGCGACAGCGCCTGCTTGATCTCGCCGTCCGAAACGATGCGGTGCTCGACGAGGTCGACCAGCAGCATCTTGCCCGGCTGCAGGCGCCACTTGGTGACGATCTTTTCTTCGGGAACCGGCAGCACGCCCATTTCCGAAGCCATCACGACGAGATCGTCGTCGGTGACGAAATAGCGGGCGGGGCGCAGGCCGTTGCGGTCGAGCGTGGCGCCGATCTGGCGCCCGTCGGTGAAGGCGACCGCCGCCGGCCCGTCCCACGGCTCCATCATCGAGGCGTGATACTCGTAGAAGTCGCGCCGCTCCTCGTCCATCAGCGGATTGCTCGCCCACGCCTCGGGGATCAGCATCATCATCGCCTGGGTCAGCGAATAGCCGCCCTGGACGAGGAATTCGAGCGCGTTGTCGAAGCAGGCGGTGTCCGACTGGCCCTCGTAGGAAATCGGCCACAGCTTGGAAATGTCGTCGCCGAACAGCCGCGACGAGACGCTCGCCTGGCGCGCCGCCATCCAGTTGACGTTGCCGCGCAGCGTGTTGATCTCGCCGTTGTGGGCGACCATCCGGTAGGGATGGGCGAGCCGCCAGGACGGAAACGTGTTGGTCGCAAAACGCTGGTGCACCAGGGCGAGCGCGGTCTCGAAGCGCGGGTCCAGCAGATCCCGGTAGTAGGGCCCGAGCTGGGGCGCGAGCACCATGCCCTTGTAGACGATCGTCCGGCACGACATCGACACCGGGTAATATTCGGCGAAATCCCGCGAAGCCGCCGCGTAGACGCGGTTGGAGACGACCTTGCGCACGATGAACAGCTTGCGCTCGAACTCGTCCTCGTCGGCGACCCCCGGGCCGCGCGCGATGAACACCTGCCGATGGGCCGGCTCGACCGCCTTCACCCGTTCGCCCAGATCCCGGTTGTCGACCGGCACGTCGCGCCAGCCGAGCAGCGCCTGGCCCTCCTGGGCGACGACCTCCTCGACGATCTTCTCGACCTGGGCGCGCGCGGCGGGGTCGCGCGGCATGAAGAACTGGCCGATCGCGTAATGGCCGGCGGCCGGCAGACTCGCGCCGAGCGCGGCGCATTCGGGGCCGAAAAAACCATGCGGGATCTGCGCGAGCACGCCGCAGCCGTCGCCGAGCTTGGCGTCGGCGCCGGTCGCGCCGCGATGGTCGAGATTGACGAGGATCTGCAGACCCTTTTGCAGAATGTCGTGCGACTTGCGATTGTGGAGGTCGGCGACGAAGCCGACGCCGCAGGAATCATGCTCCTTCGAGGGATCGTAGAGGCCCTGGGC
>JBEKEI010000284.1:0-3236 GCA_050013915.1 Roseiarcus sp. | reverse complement strand
GGATCCTCGGCTTCAGCGATCAATTCGGTGCTCCATCCGCCCAGCGCGCGCTCCGTGATCCGATGCCGGCGGACTCCCCGCTCGATCGCGCCGCGGCAAGCGGCGGGCGGCGGCGCGGGTGTTGCGGGGTCGGGCATGGCGGGGCTCCTGCCGGGGGGACCAATGGTGGGAGCATAGCCGATCATTCTGAATATCGCAATAACATTCTCAAATTTCTCTTTTACACTACGATCAGGGCGGCGCAGACCGAGCGACCGGCCGCCTCGGCGGTCGCAGGCAGACTTGCAACCGCGCCGCTCGGGCGCCGTCGCTCCGGCTTCAGCCGGGACGTCGCCCGAGCCGAAGATCGCGTCGAGCTTGCGATCGAGTCCGGCCCTCACGCCGGCGCCAGCATCGCGAACACGCTGACCAGCCCGAGCGCGGCGATCCCGAGCGCGATCTCGGCGACGCTGTTGCGCGCGATGGCGCGCAGCGCATCGGCCCGGGCCGCCTTGAGCCGCGGCGCCAGCACGTAGCGATTGACCGCCGCGAGCCCGATCATCGCCGCCACGGCGGCGGCCTTGGCCGCGAGCAGGGCCTGATAAGGCGAGGACAAGTCGATCGTCCAGACCGGTATCGTCAGCGCGGCGTTGATCGCGCCCGTCGCGACGACCAGCGCGACGATCGCCTTGCCGACTTTCGAGAAGCGCCGCAGCGCAACCCCGATTTCGGTGCCCAGTCGGTCGTTGGCGTCGCGCCGCAGGCACGAGATCAACGGCGGCAGTCCGCCGAGCCAGGCGCCGGCGCACAGCAGATGCGCGGCATGGTTGAGCCGGTCCGCGCCGCCCGCGCCGCCGGCGATCATCGCGGCATGGCCGACGAGACCCAGGCTCGCGAGCAGCAGGCCGGCGGCGAGCGTGACGAAAGGCCAGCGATCGTGCCGGCCGGTCGCGACGGCGCCGACGAGGACCAGGGCGAGCGCCATCCGCCACAGCCAGACGCGGCCGAATGCGGTCTCGAAGGCGACGGCGCCGATCGCGTCGGGATCGAGGCTGTCGCGCCAGCCCTCGCCCATCTGCCCCGCCTCGAGCGCGAGCCAGATCGGCGCCGTCGCCGCCGCGACGAGGATCGCCGCGCCGACCATCCGGCGCACCGCCGGCGTCAGCGCCTGCGCGAGGGGCGGCGGCGCCAGCGCCCACACGAAGCCGGCGGCGCCGAACGCCAGCATTGCGGCGGCGAAATGCAGGAAGCGGCAGAGCGCGAGCGCGGCCTCCATCGGACGGTCAGGCGCGCGGGCGCCGCGGCGGCCCGGCGCTCACATCTTCATCCCCTTCATGCCGTCAGCCGGCTTGGCCGCGCCGCCGGGCCCGGACGCCCCGACGCCCTCGACGTGAAACACGACCGCGACCTTGCCGGCGCGTTCGAACGTCAGCGCGACCGGGAGCCCCTCGCCCTTCTTCAATTGCCGCTTCAGGCCCGTGAACATGATGTGAAAGCCGCTCGGCGCGAGCCTGACCTCGCCGCCCGGGGGAATCTCGAGGCCGGACGGCAGCGCGCGCATCTTCATCACGCCCGCGTCCATGCTCATCTCGTGCACCGAGACCTCCTCGGCGAAATCGGCGGCGCCGCCGAGCAGCCGGTCGGGCGTCGCGCCGCGATTGTGGAGGACGAGATAGCCGGCGGCCACATCCGCCCCCTTCGGCGTCGCCCGCGACCAGGGGTCGTCGATCGTGAGGTCGCCCGCCTTGAATTCCTCGGCGAGGCCGGGCGCAGCCGCCAGCGCGACGACCGCGCCGAGCGCGACGCCGCGCAGGCGCGCCGCGAGGCCGGGGCTCGACGCCGCGCTCACGGCGCCACCGTGAATTCGAAGCTGCCCTGGGTCTTGTGCGTGTCGGTCGAAACGACGTGCCAGGTCACCTTGTAGACCCCGGGCTTCAGCGGCTGCGTGACCGGCGCGATCAGCACGCTGGCGTCGGCGGGATCGACGCTCGGCTTGCCGATCGGCGCCGGCGCGCCCGCCGCCGTCGCGACGGCGATGCTGGAAAAGCGCGGCTCGACCCCCTCGCTGAATTTGATCCTGATCTCGCTGGGCGAGGTCGCGACGGTCCCGCCGACGGCGGGCGTGGCCTGCTTGAGCAGGGCATGGGCGGACGCCCCGCAAGCGGCGAGCGCAAGGGCGAGCGAAACGGCGATGCGGAGCGTATTCGTGTGCGACATGACGGGCCTCATTGGGGGTTGAACAGGGGCTTGCCGAGCGTATCGGGGAACAGGTCATCGAAGAAGAAGTGCAGTTCGGCGACGCCGCCGACCCGGTGGCCGGAAGCCGCATTGAGCGGCACGAGCGCCTCGATCGCGATCTGCCAGCTGTCGGCGAGATAGATGAAGCCCGGCTGGATCATCCCGGTCGTCGTCTGGCCGCCCGGCGCGTAATTGCTGACCGGGGTCTGGAACGCGAATTCCGCGATCGGAATGAGATGCCTGACGAAATCGGGGCCGCCGATCTCGCTGACGTTCGCGTTCATGTAGGGCAGGCTGTACTGGACCGTGAACCCCCAGTTCAGAACGGTCGGATTGAGCGCGACGCTGAGGAAGGGGTTGCCCGAATCGTCGAAGGCGATCGACGACGTGTGCGCCTCGCTCGGGATCGCCAGGCCGACCTCGGCCGTCAGCGCGAACGGGCGCAGCAGGTTGAGGCTGGTCGGGAGATCGCCGAAGCCCTTGCCGGCGTCGAGGACCGGCGTGAACGTGTCGAACGGGTCGGAAAAATTCCGCGTCCCGGTATTCGCCCAGGTCACGTCGAGGCCGATCGACGCCATGAATTCATGGGGATCGTCGGTGTAGAAATTGTATTTCAGTTCGGTGTCGATATTGCCCCAGCCAGCGCCGCCCGGCTTCAGCCAGGTCTTGCCGTCGGTGATCGACAGCCCGAGCCCCTCGATGATGGTCTTGGTGTAGCTGAACGAAGCATCGAATTCGTGGACGCCGTCGGAATTGGAGGGGAGCGCGGTCAGGGTCGGCAAGGCGAGTTCGTCGCCGACGCCGGGATCGTCGATGCCGAGCGTCGCCGGGAAGACGCGGCTGCCGGCGATCGCATGGGCGAGGGCTGGATTGTCTGGAATTGCGGCCATCGCAGCGCCGATGGCGCCCGCGAGGGCCAGGAAAGTCCTGGAGAACATGGAAGTCGCCTCGATCGGAACGGAGGACAGGAGGCGGCGACGCCCTTCGCTTCGAAGGCGCGTCGCCGCCCGGCCGGGTCG
>JBEKEI010000283.1:0-3289 GCA_050013915.1 Roseiarcus sp. | reverse complement strand
CGCCGATTTTCAAAGCGGGATGGGCTATGCGCGAGATCAAAAGCCCGTCAAACCAGAACGAAAGGATCTGACGATGACCCAACACGATCTCACTGCCGTCTTCACGGTCGACAAATCCCCGGACGAAGCCTTCGCCGCAATCAACGACGTCCGCGCATGGTGGTCCGGAGACATCGACGGCGAGACCGACAAGCTCGGCGCGGAGTGGACCTATCGTTACAAGGACATCCACTACAGCAAGCAGAGGATCATAGAAATGACCCCCGGCAAGAAGGTGGCGTGGCTCGTCCTGGACAGCCATCTCAGCTTCGTCAAGGACAAGACCGAATGGAACGGCACCAGGGTCACGTTCGAAATCGCAGCCCGGGGCGACGAGACCGAGGTCAGATTCACCCATGTCGGCCTGGCGCCGGAGGTCGAATGCTACGAAGCCTGCTCCAACGCCTGGGGCTCCTACATCAAGGGCAGTTTGCGCAACCTGATCGCCACCGGCAAAGGCCAGCCCAACGAGAAGCAAGGGTAGGCTCTGGACGGAGTCGGGCCGCGGATGGGGATGATTCCGGACCCGACCCCACCCGAGCGCCCGGCGGGCCGGCCAGCGCATCCCGCCGATGCGGCGCTCGGCCTGTCCCCGATACGAATTTAATCGCCGCTTCCCGCACAGCGCTTCCATGGATCGCTCCGGCCTCCCGCTCCCGCCCGCTATATCGACCCGCCCTCGACCATGTAATTGTTCCCCGTGCACATCGCCGAATCGTCGGCGGCGAGGAACAGGGCCATGCGGGCGAGATACGCGGGTTCGATGAGGTCGGGCAGGCACTGGCGGGCGAGGTGGCGCGCGATCGCGTCGGGGCTGACCCACAGCGCCTTCTGCCGCTCGGTCATCACCCAGCCCGGCACGATCGTGTTGACGCGGATGCGGTGCTTGCCGAGATCGCGCGCGAACGACCGCGTCATGCCGTGCACGGCGGCCTTGGCGGTGGCGTAGACCGGCATGCCGCCGACCGCCTCGAACCAGGAATTGGAGCCGAAATTGATGATCGAGCCCTTGCCGGCGGCGATCATGTCGGGCGCGACCGCCTGGATCGCGAAGAACATGTGGCGCAGGTTGGTCGCGATGCGCTCGTCGTAATAGGCGGGCGTCACGTCCCCCCAGCCGTGCCGGTCGTCGCGCGCGGCGTTGTTGACGAGGACGCCGGCCGGCCCGAGCGCTCCCTTCAGCGCCGCGAAGGCGCGCTTCAGCGCGTCGATGTCGCGCAGGTCGCACGCCTCGAAGCGCGCCGTCGAGCCGGCGCCCGCGAGCTCGTCCGCCAGCGCGGCGCCGCCCTCGGCGTCGAGGTCGACGAAGCCGACATGCGCGCCCTGGCCTGCGAAGGCGCGCACCATCTCCCGTCCGATCCCCGACGCGCCGCCCGTGACGGTGACGACGGCGCCCCGCAGGCTGGGATATTGAGCGAACGCCAAGCTTTGTCCCCCCTCGTCCGGCTGTCTCAACCGCCCGCCGCCAGGGCGCGTTCGATGCGCGCGATCTCGCCCTTGGCGCCGATGCGCATCTTGCGCTCCGCAGCGCGATAGAGCGCGACCACTCTGGCGCCGACCGCGGTCAGCTCGGCGCCGCCGCCGTTGACCCCGCCGGGGCGGGCGGCGACCAGCGGCCGGGCGAACATGCGGTTCATCTCCTCGACCAGCAGCCAGGCCTTGCGATAGGACATGGCGTGCGCGCGGCCGGCGGCGGAAATCGACCCGGTCGCGCCGATCGATTCGAGCAGCGCGACCTTGCCGGGACCGAGCCGGCGGGTCTCGTCGAAATCGAGGCGAATGGTCAGCCGCGTCGGCATGGCTCCCCCCAGGCGTCTCTTCATGCTGCGCCAGATCGCCGGCCGCGGCAACTATGGCGCGGGCTCGACTGCGAGGTTGATCGCCGCGCCGGCGGAATTGCTGATCTGGATCGTCGCCGCGCCTGGCTTCAGATCGAACCGGACGCTCTTGCGCACGCCCGGACAGTTCTTCTGGCCGGAAAAGTCGACGGACTTCAGCGCGGCGCCGCCCTGCACGACGTCAAGCCACGCCTCGTCGGACAGCGTTATCTGATAGAGCCCCGGTCTGTCGATTTCGGCGAGCCCGAGCGCCGCGCCGAAGCTGCCCGCCTTCGCCGCCCGCTCCGGCGGCGCGGCGAAGGCGATTGCGTCGCCCGGCCCGAGCGCGATCGCATAGGCCTGGCCGACGGCGACCGTCGCGCCCGAGGCGGCGCGCTTGAGCGCGCCGCCGAACGCCGCGCGTTCGCGCGCGACGCTCCATTTGAACAGGTCGCAGGAGTCCTTCTCCTGCGCGCGCGCGGCGCCGCCGATCAGGCCGAGCAGAACGGCGAGCGCGATCGTCGCGGCGGCGGACTTGCGCATGGGCGCGGCCTCAGTCGATCGCCACCATCACGTCGGACGCCTTGATGACGGCATAGGCCGGCTTGCCCTTGGCGAGCCCGAGCTCGTCGACCGCCTCGTTGGTGATCGAGGCGGTCACCACCGCGCCATTGACGTCGAGGCGGACGTGCGAGGTGGTCGCGCCCTTGTGGATTTCGAGAATCACGCCCTTGAGCACGTTGCGCGCGCTGACTTTCATCGGATTGCTCCCGTTGGTTCGGCGAGGACCCGGAAGCCCTGCCGCTCAAAGATGGCCCGGCCGGCCGCCGAGTTCAGATAGGCGAGAAATTTGGCCGCCGCCGCCCCATCATGCGAGGACGCCGTCAGCGCGAATGGATAGAGGATCGGGGCGTGCGAAGCTTCGGGAAAGGTCGCCACGATCCTGACCGTCGGATCGGCGGCGGCGTCGGTGGCGTAGACGATGCCGAGCGCCGCCTCGCCGCGGGCGACGAAGGCGAGCGCGGCGCGCACGTTGTCGGTCATCGCCAGATGCGGCTCGACGATATCCCATAGCCCGAGCTTGGTCAGCGAAGCTTTGGCGTATCTGCCGATCGGCACCGTTTTGACCTCGCCCGTCGCCAGCCGCCCGTCGCCGATCGCCTTGGCGAGCGCGTCGCGGTCGAGCGCGAGCGCATCGATCGGGGAGGCTTTCGGCGCGACCACGACGAGGCGATTGCTCAAGAGATCGAAGCGGGTCCCTCCGCGAATCGCGCCGCCCTTGACCGCCTCGTCCATCGATTCCTCGTCGGCGGACGCGAAGATGTCGGCGGGCGCGCCCGCGACGATCTGGCGCGCGAGCCCGAGCGAGCCGCCAAAGCTGATCGCGACCTCGCCGCCGCCCCCCGCGCGATAGGCGCCGGCCGCCGCGTCGA
>JBEKEI010000282.1:0-3291 GCA_050013915.1 Roseiarcus sp. | reverse complement strand
CGACGCCCTGTTCGATGACGACCATGTGCTCGCCGTCGCCGGGGCGCTCGAATTCCATCAGCACGCCGGCGAAGGCCGCCGCCGCGCTGCCGGTCGCCGGATCCTCGGGGACGCCGAGTCCGGCGGCGAACATCCGCGCATGCCAGTTTGCGCCCGCGTTGGCGACCTCGTCGGTGTAGAGATAAGCGGCCGGCTCGTCGTCCGCGCCCCAGCGCCTGAGATCGGGCCGGGCGCGCGCGATCGCGGCAAGACCGGCGACCGGAACGAACAGATAGGGCGCTCCCGCGTCATAGATCGCCGGCCGATGCGCGCCGGCGCCGATCTCGGCGACGTCGAGGCCGAGCGCTTCGGCGATCGACTCGTCGGGCGGCGCGTCCCCGTCCGGCCGGGGCAGCCGCGGCAAAGCGAAATAGGCGGCCATCGCCTGGCCCCGGCGATGCCGGGCGATGCAGACGATCTCGCCGACGCCCTCCTCGACGACGATGCGCAAATCCTCGCGCACGAGCAGTTCGGGCGCGCGCAGATGGGCGAGCAGGATCGCGGCGCCGACGGTGGGATGGCCGGCGAAGGGCAGTTCGCGCACCGGCGTGAAGATGCGCAGCCGCGCGGTGTTGACCGGATTTCGCGGCGCAAGGACGAAGACCGTCTCGGAGAGGTTGAATTCGCGCGCGATCGCCTGCATGCGTGCGGCGTCGAGCCCGTCGCAATCGAGCACGACGGCGAGCGGATTGCCGGCGAGCGCGACATCGGTGAACACGTCGAGCGTGTAGAATGTGCGGCGCATGGAGCGGCTTTCCTAGACGCTTTGGGCGACGAATCGTCGCGACGGACGGACGAATTCCTCCTGCGCGGAGACGAGCAGCAACTCGCGCGATTGCGCCTGCGCGGTCGCCGCGATCAGACCATAGACGGAGGAGCCGGCGAGCGCGAGCGCCGCCGCCCCGTTGCGGCTGCGCAGCCAGTGGGCGAGGAACAGCCCGGCGATCACGTCGCCCGCGCCGCGCGCCTCGATCGGCGCCCGGGGGGTGCGCAGCCGCCACAGCGCGCCCGCCTCGGAGACGAGCATGTCCACAGCTTCGGCCGGCGTGTCGTCGAGGACGAGCGAGGTGACGAGAATCGTGCGCGGCCCGCGCGCATGCAGCGCGGCGAGCGCGGCGCGCGCCCCGGCGAGGGTCGTCGAGGGCAGGCCGGAGAGACGGTCGAGTTCGAAATGATTGGGCGTCAGCAGCGTCGCCTCGGGCAGCGCGCGCTCGCGCAGCAGGTCCTCGATCCCCTCGCGCACATAGACGCCGCGCCCGACGTCGCCGAGCACGGGATCGCAGCAATAGACGAGGGCGGGATTGGCCGCGCGGCCGGCGCCGACCGCGCGCAGGATCGCCGCGCCGATCTCCGCCGAGCCCATATAGCCCGAAAGCAGCCCGTCGCAGCGCGCGAGCGCGCCGCGCGCGGCGACGCCCGCCACGCAGTCGTCGATCATCGCGGCGTCGAAGATCTGGCCGCGCCAGTCGGGATAGCCGGTGTGGTTGGAGAACTGCACGGTGTCGAGCGCCATGACTTCACAGCCGATCCGCTGAAGCGGGAACGCGACCGCGGAATTGCCGACATGGCCGTAGACGACGTGGGACTGGATCGAGAGGATGGCGAGGGGCGGCGGCGGCATGGCGGTCCGGAGTCCTGACTGGCGCCTCCTTTAGCACGAGCCGGGGCGGCGCCGTCGACCCGCGCCGGCCGACTTGCGGGCGTCGTCGAACCCGCGCATCATCGCGCATCCGGCGTCGGCGGGCGGACGAGCGGGGAGGCGGGTCATGGCGAAATCCGAGTGGACCTTCGGCGCCGCGGGCGCGATGGCGCAGGCGCTCGCCGACGGAAAAGTCTCGGCCCTCGAACTCGCCGACGATGCGATCGCGCGCATCGAGGCCTGCGACGGGCGGGTCAACGCGGTCTGCGTGCGCGACTTCGAGCGCGCGCGCGAGGCGGCGCGCGCAGCCGATGCGGCGCTTGCACGCGGCGAGCGGCGCCCGCTGCTCGGCGTGCCGATGACGGTCAAGGAATCCTACAATCTCGCGGGAACGCCGACGACCTGGGGCATGCCGGGGCAGAAGCATTTCAAGCCCGCCGAGGATGCGCTGGCGGTCGCGCGGGCGAAGGCGGCGGGCGCGGTGGTGCTCGGCAAGACCAACGTGCCGATCCATCTGGGCGACTGGCAGAGCTACAACGACCTCTACGGCGTCACCAACAACCCTTTTGACCTCGGCCGCACGCCGGGCGGCTCCTCCGGCGGTTCGGCGGCGGCGCTCGCGCTCGGCTACGGCCCGCTGTCGATGGGCTCCGACATCGGCGGCTCGCTGCGCGTGCCCGCGCATTTTTGCGGCGTGTTCGCCCACAAGCCGACCTTCGGAATCGTGCCCTCGCGCGGTCACAGCCCGCCGCCGTTTCCCGCGTTGCCGGGCTCGGTCGATCTGGCGGTGATCGGCCCGATGGCGCGCAGCGCCGCCGATCTCGCGCGCCTGCTCGACGTCATCGCCGGACCGGACGAGCTGGACGACGCGGTCGGCTACAGGCTCGCGCTGCCGCCGCCGCGCCACGAACGGCTGAGCGACTACCGGGTCCTGATTCTCGACTCGCATCCGCTCGTTCCAACCGATTCCAGCGTCTGCGCGGCGATCGACGCGCTCGCCGGGCGTCTGGTTCGCGCGGGCGTCGAAATCGCGCGTGAGAGCCCGCTCGTGCCCGACCTCGCCCGCGGCGGGCCTCTCTATATGCGCCTGCTGATGTCGGTGATCGCCGCCGGCTGGCCGCCGGAGGCGTACGGCGGATCGCAGAAGGCGGCCGCGGCGCTCGGCGACGACTCGAGTCTGCTCGCCGAGCGGCTGCGGGGCGCCGTCCTCAGCCATCGCGATTGGATCGCCGCCAGCTTCGAGCGGGCCGCCTTGCGCGCGCGCTGGCGCACGCTGTTCGCCGCTTTTGACGCGGTGATCTGCCCGGTCGCGCCCACTCCCGCCTTTCCACACGACCACTCGGCCGATCAGGAAGCGCGCCGGATCCCGATCAATGGCGAGCCGCATCCCTATCTCAGCGTCCTGCTCTGGCCCGGCGTCGCGACGACGCCCGGCCTTCCGGCGACCGCGATGCCGATCGGCCGCTCGCCCGAGGGCCTGCCGATCGGCGTCCAGATCATCGGGCCGCGGTTCGAAGACCGCACGGCGCTGAAGCTCGCCGAATTGATCGAGCGCGAATGGGGCGGCTTCGTCCCGCCGCCTGCATTCGATGCGTAAAGGGCGGCGCGGCGCT
>JBEKEI010000281.1:0-3305 GCA_050013915.1 Roseiarcus sp. | reverse complement strand
CCGCCCTCGTTGACGAGGTCGTCGGCGACCGACTGGATGAAGCAGGCGTGCGGCTGCGGGTGCTCGTAGGCCGACTTGGATTTCACCAGTTTGCCGGTCTCGAAATCGACGTAGAAATGGCCCTGCCCCGGCCCGTCGACGCCATAGGCCCAGTGCAGGCCGGTGTTGAACCATTGCGGCGAATTGGGCGCCGCCATCTGGCGCGCGAGCATGAAGCGCGTCTCGTCCCAATAGGCGCGCGCGTCGTCCTCGCCGTGGAAATAGCCGCCCTTCCAGCCCCAATAGGCCCAGGCGCCGGCGAGCCGGTCGAACACCTGGCGGGCGGAGGTCTCGGGGCCGGCGCGCTCGTTCCTCGGCAGCGATTCGAGCGCCGCCTCGTCGGCGACCGAGCGCCAGAGGAACGAGGGGACGCCGTTCTCCTCGACCCGCTTCAGCCGCGCCGGCACGCCGGCCTTGCGGAAATATTTCTGGGCGAGCACGTCGGCGGCGACCTGGCTCCAGCCGGCGGGAACCTCGATGTCGTCGAGCGCGAACACGATCGAGCCGTCGGGATTGCGGATCTCGCTCCGGGTCCGCTGGAAATCGATCAGGGCGTAGGGGGAGACCTCAGCCTTGGTGTAGCGCCGCTCGATCCGCATCTGCTCATTTCCCCAATCGCGCGGACGCACAGCCGCCCGGGCCGCGTCGCGACCTTCCGGCTTCCGATCCGCCTGTCCGGACATGCCCGAGCCGCATCCCGCGGCGACCGGTTCCCGCCGCTCCTCGAGCGGCGCCAACGTTACGCTTTCGTGACACGATCGTCAACAATTTGTGTCGCCGCCCAGCGAAAACACAATATATTGTGTATGGACAGCATTAATCGGGGGTTAACGCCGGCCGCGGGTTGACAAGATCGGCCGAGTCGGCCAGCGCGCGCAAGCCCGAAAAAGCGAAGCCGCGACGGCCCCGGCTCGGCGTCTCCGAAGCCGCGATCCGCGCTGGACAGGCCCGGCGCGCCTCGCCATAGTCGCGCCGCGAGATCGTGCGGCGCGGCGCCGAATCGACCGGGGACGATCCCTCATGAAACTGTTTTTCCTGCGTTTCTTCACCTGGTGGAGCGGCGCGACGTTCGGCACGCTGCTGCACACGCGCCGCCACGGCGAATTCGTCGGGACCGACGAATTCGGCAACCAATATTACCAGACGCGCGGCGGCGCGATCGATCCGGCGCTCGGCTTCGTGCGGCGCTGGGTGATCTACAACGGCCAGTCCGAGGCCTCGATGACCCCGCCGGGCTGGAACGGCTGGCTGCACCAGACCGTCGACACCCCGCCGAGCGCGGAGACCTACGCGCCGCGCGAATGGGAGCGCGCGCACCAGGGCAACCTGACCGGCACGCCGCTCGCCTATCGCCCGGCGGGCTCGACGCTGCGCAGCGGCCGACACGCGCCGTCCGAGGGTGACTACGAGGCCTGGACGCCGGGCGGCTGAGCGCCGCGCGCGCGAAGGCGAGCGCGCGCGTTCGTCCGGCCCCGCTTTGAGCCGGGCGAGGCGCGTGCTATGGGGCGCGCCATCGAGCCGCGGCGGGTCAACAACAAGCAATGAATGTGACAATGCGCGGCGCCGCCGCCTCACTGCTCGTCGGGGCGACGCTCGCCGCGGCTCTCGTCGCAGGCCCGGCGCGCGCCGACCGGATCCGGCAGCCGACCGTGGTTTTCGCCGGCCTCGACAAGATCACCGGGCGAATCATTTCGTTCGAGGTCGCAATCGACGAGACCGTGCAGTTCGGCTCGCTCGAGATCACGCCGCGCGTCTGCTATTCGCGCCCGCCGACCGAGGCGCCGCGCACGGACGTGTTCGTCGAAGTCGACGAAGTCACGGAGAAGCGCACGTTCAACCGGCTGTTCACCGGCTGGATGTTCGCCTCCAGCCCCGGCCTGCACGGCATCGAGCATCCCGTCTACGACATCTGGCTGACCGACTGCAAAGGCTCGACCCAGATCATTCCCTCGCCGCCCGACGAGGCCGCGGCGCCCGACGCGGGACCGCCCGACGCCGAGCCCGGCGCCAACCCGGCCGGCGACACGAAGACGCCGCCGCCGCCCAGGAAGCGCAAGCAGGCCGCCGCCCCGGTCGACGCGCCGCCGCTGCGCGCTGCGCCCGACCCGAGCGTCGTGACCCTGCCCAGCCAGCGCGGCGGCGTCGCCCGGCGCTTCTTCCCGACCGACGATCCGCCGATCCCGCCCGCCAACGTCGGCCAGTGAGCCGGGGCGCCGCTACGCCCGTTCGCCGCCGTAAGGCGGGCGCGGAATCGCGGCGTGGGCGGCGCGCAGGGCGGCCGACCAGCGTTCGCGCAGGTCGCGGAAGTAGGGATCGGACGCCTCGATCCGTTCGTCGACCTCGAAGCGATGGCTATCGCGGCGGATGACCGCGACGTCGATCGGCAGCCCGACGCCGAGGTTCGACATCAGCGTCGAATCCATCGAGACGAGGCCGATCTTCAGGGCGTCGTAGAGATCGCTTCTGAACGTGACGGCGCGGTCGAGAATCGGTTTGCCATATTTGTGCTCGCCGATCTGGAGATAGGGCGCGTCCGCGGTGCATTCGATGAAATTGCCCGCCGAATAGATCATGAACAGCCGCGGCCGCTCGACCCCGATCTGTCCGCCGACCAGAAACGAGACCCGGAACGCCACGCTCTCCTGTTCATAAGCGTCGGAATCGACGCGCCTGACCTGGCGCACCGCGCGGCCGACGAGCTGGGCGACCGCGTACATGGTCGGCGCCTCGTCGATCCGGTTGACGACCGAATGTTCCTGGGCGGGCGATTCCTGGCTGTCGACGCCTTCGGCGAGCAGGTTGAGCACGTTCTGGGTGGCCGAGAGATTGCCCGCCGTGGCGATCGCGATCGCATGGCGCCCCTCGCCCTGGAACAGATGCAGCTTGCGGAAGGTCGAGATGTCGTCGAGTCCGGCGTTGGTTCGGGTGTCGGCGATCATGACCAGGCCGTCGGCCACCAGAATCCCACAGCAATAGGTCATCGATTCGCTCCGGCGCCGACCGTAAGCAGAGATTCGCGGCTGCGCCAACGGCGCGTGCGTGCGCGCGCGGCCGAAGCTGGCCTGGTCGGCGCGTCCCGACGGTGGAAAGTCCACGTTCGGCGCGCCGGGCGCGACGACGGCGGCCGAGGCCGAGGCGTCTGCAGGCGCCGAGGCGACCGGGCGCTCCGTCTGCGCCGCGGGTGCGTCTGTAAAACAGAAATGTGAGAATGTTATTGCGATATTCCAAAAGATCGGCTATGGTCCCACCATTCGCCCCCCGGCAGG
>JBEKEI010000280.1:0-3341 GCA_050013915.1 Roseiarcus sp. | reverse complement strand
TCGTCAGTGCAGGGCGCGGATCCCAGCGCACCGGGAATCGATCGAGGTCGAGCCGCTGCATCGCCTCGGCGTCGCCGACGACCAGCGCGACCGCCTCGCCGCGAAAGCGCGCCGCGGTTTCGGCGAGCGCGGGCTGGTCGGCGAACGGCCCGATCACGCCATAGCGATTCTCGCCCGGCACGTCGCGCGCGGTGAAGACGGCGACGACGCCCGGATGGGCCGCGACATAGGCGTCGAGGTCGCCGAGCGCGAAGCCCGCATGGGCGTGCGGCGAGCGGATCGCGCGGGCGACGAGCGAATCGGCCGGCCATTGGTCGGCGCCGAAAACCTCGGCGCCCGAGAGTTTGCGCGCGCCGTCGAGCCGCTCCAGCCGCCGGCCGACCGCCGCGCCGGCACAGGCCTCGATCGGCGCCGGCGCGTCGGCGCCGAAGCGGTGGGCCGCCATCACCGCGGCGACGATCTTGCGATAGCCGGTGCAGCGGCACAGCACGCCCCCGAGCGCCTCCATCGTCTGCGCTTCCGAAGGCGCGGGGATCGCGCGCAGCAGCGCGGCGGCGGCGAGCAGCATCGCCGGCGTGCACACGCCGCATTGCGCCGCGCCCTCGGCGGCGAAGGCGCGGCGCAGCCCGGCGACGACCGGCTCGTCGTCGCGCAGGCCCTCGATCGTCCGGATTTCGGTCCCCTCGACCTGGCCGAGCGCGGTCAGGCAGGCGCAGACGGGCGCGCCGTCGACGAGCACGGTGCAGGCGCCGCAGTCGCCGGCGTCGCAGCCGACCTTGACGCCGGTCAGCCCGCAATCCTCGCGCAGGACATGGCTGAGCCGCTGCGCCGGCGCGCTCGCGAGGACGACCGGCGCGCCGTTGAGCGTGAAGGCGACGCCGGGCGCGCGATCGAGCATCAGACCGCCCCGCCCGCTTCGCCGCGCCGGGCGAGATCGAGCGCGCGGCGGATCAGGACCAGCGCCGCCGCGCGCCGGTAGTCGGCCGAGGCGCGGTCGTCGTCGATCGGCGCCAGCCCGGCGACATCCTCGGCGCCGAGCGCCTCGCCGAGCGCGACGTCCGCCGCAAGGCCGACGAGGCGCGCCTCGGCGCGCGGCAGCCTTTGTGCGACCGCCGAGCAGGCGCCGACCGCGATGCGCGCGGCGCGCACGACGCCCGCCCCGACGTCGAGCAGGACCGCGACGATCGCGATCGAAATGACGAGGCTGCGCCTGGCGCCGAGCTTGAGGAAGGCGGCGCGCATCCCGGGCGACGGCGCGGGGATCAGCACGGCGGTCAGCATTTCGTCGGGCGCGCGCAGGGTGCGCCGCGCGCCGGCGATGAACTGGGCGAGCGGCAGCCGGCGCGTCCCGCGCGCCGAGGCGAGCTCGACCTCGGCGTCGAGAACCAGCAGCGGCGGCACGCCGTCGGCGGCGGGCGAGGCGTTGCACAGATTGCCGCCGATCGTGCCGCGGTTCTGGATCTGGACCGCGCCGATCTCGCGCGCCGCCGCGCGCAATGCGTCGAAGGCCGGCGGCAGGTCGGCGCGGACGAGATCGGTCCAGGTCGTCAGCGCGCCGATGCGGATGTCCCTCCCCGCGCGAACGACGCCACGCAGGTCGGCGAGCCGCGAGAGGTCGATGACGCGCCCGGCGAGCGGGCGCTCGCCGGCGGCGGGAAACACATCCGTCCCGCCCGCCAGGATCAGCGCGCCGGGATCGGCGAGCAGCGCGAGCGTCTCGTTCAGCTGGGAAGGGCGCGCGTACAAGGGCGGGCGGCTCCGCGGCAGGGCCGGTCGGAAAACTCGTTTGTATGCAAATGATCGAGCCTCGCCGCGGCGCTGTCAAGGGAGGGGAAATCAAATCCGCCGACTTGCCCAAAGCGACGGGCGCGGACAGCGGAGCGGCTGGATCGCTTCGCCGCCAGACCTCCTCGCAATGACGGTCGGCGGCGCCGGTCGTTGTTCCCGTGAGCCGACCTCCGGCTGGCCAAATCGCGATCGCGTCCCGATATCCCTGGTCGATCTTCACTCCGAGGAGACTCCCGATGCCCCTGACGATACCCGTCCTGCTCGGTTCGGTGCGCAGCGAGCGCCAGGGGATCAGGGCCGCGCGCTTCATGATGGCGCTGCTGGCGAAGCGCGGCCACGCGCCGGTGCTGGTCGATCCCCTGGAGAAGCCGCTGCCGATGCTCGACCGCATGTACAAGGAATTCCCGAAGGGCGCGGCGCCGCCGGTCATGGAGGAACTCGCGGCGCTCTACCGGCGCGCCGACGGCTTCGTCATCGTCACCGCCGAATACAACCAGTCGGTCCCCCCTGCCCTGAAAAACCTGCTCGACCATTTCCTCGAGGAATATTTCTGGCGGCCGTCCGCGATCGTCTCCTATTCGGCGGGGCGGTATGGCGGCGTGCGCGCGGCGGTGACTTTGCGCACGGTGCTCGCCGAAATGGGCATGTCGAGCGTGCCCTCGGTGCTTTCGATCCCCTCGATCCACGCCGCGCTGACCGAAGCGGGCGTCGCCACCGAGGGCTGGATCGACAAGGCGGCGGCGCGCCAGCTCGACGAATTCGAATGGTACGCCGAGGCGCTCGCCGCCCGGCGCGCGGGCGGCGTGCCGTATTGAGGGGCGCTCGCCGCGGTCACGCGGAATTTTGTCGCGTCCGGCGCAAAAGCCATTAGGCTCCAGGCGATCCCAATCCGGAGGTCCTCATGCGCCCAATTCCCGTCGCCGCCGCTCTCGCGCTGTCGCTCGTCGCCGCCGCCGCGCTCGCGCAGGGCGCGCCGCCGCGGATCATCCGCGGCGAGATCGTCAGCGTCGACGGCGCCAATGTCGCGGTCAAGACCAAGTCGGGCGAGTCGCTCAGCCTGCATCTGAAGGACGGCCAGCCGATCGCCGCGGTCATTCCGGCGACGCTCGCCGACATCAAGCCGGGCGTGTTCGTCGGAACCGCCGCCGTGCCGGGCAAAGACGGCGCGCTGACCGCGATGGAGGTGCACATTTTCCCCGAGGCGATGCGCGGGACCGGCGAGGGCTTCCGCCCCTTCGACCTCGCGCCCGGCAGCACGATGACCAACGCCAATATCTCCGCCGCCGTCGACACAGTTTCCGGCCAGAAGCTGACGCTCACCTACAAGGGCGGCGAGCAGACCGTGACGATCGACAAGGCGACGCCGATCGTGACCTTCGCGCCCGGCGCGATCGCCGACCTGAAGCCCGGCGCCTCGGTCGACCTGTTCGGCGCGGCCAAGACCGCCGACGGCGCCTATGAGGCCGGCCGGATCGTGGTCGGACGA
The DNA here is from genome assembly GCA_050013915.1 of Roseiarcus sp. GTDB lineage: Bacteria > Pseudomonadota > Alphaproteobacteria > Rhizobiales > Beijerinckiaceae > Roseiarcus. The sequence goes on along the minus strand of JBEKEI010000280.1, from coordinate 67 downwards.
GACGGGACGAAGGTGCCGATGTGAGCGAGGGCGCGGTCAGCATCCTCCCCTCCCCGTGAAACGGGGA
>JBEKEI010000279.1:0-3361 GCA_050013915.1 Roseiarcus sp. | reverse complement strand
CGCGCGCGCAGCTGTTCGGCTCGGCCAACCTGCCCGACCCGCGCGACGCGCTGGCCTGCGCCGACGGGCTGGCGGGATTGGCGATCGACCTCGCCCCCGCTGCGATGATCGAGGCCTATGGCAAGGGCCTCGCGCCTTGCGCCAGCCTCGGACCGATCGCCTGGCACTCGCGCGCCAACCGCTCCGTGGCCTCGCCGGCCGATATCGCGCGCGACGATCGCCTCGCCGTCGACGACCCCGCGCCCGACTGGACCGTCAGCTTCGATCGCGACATCGACCTCGTGCTCGCGCGCAGCGGCCGGCCGTGCAACCCGTGCGCGATCATCCCTGCCCGCCTGCTCGACGCCTTCGCGGATCTGTTCGACGCCGGCTTTGCGCATTGCTTCGCGGTGCGTGACGGGCGCGGCCAGACGATCGGCGGCGGCTTCGGCGTGGCGGTCGGCGGCGTCTTCATGATCGAGGGCGCGTTCGAAATCGTTCCTGGTGCGGCGCGGTTCGGCCTCGCCCAGCTCAGCCGGCGGCTCGACGCCTGGAAATATGCCCAGGTCGAATGCGCGCCGGGCGCCGCATGGCTGGATTGCGGCCTGTTCCGGCCGATGCCGCGGGACGACTATCTCTCGCTGCTGCGGCGCCACATGGGCGAGGAGAAAATCGGCCGCTGGCGCGACGGGCTGGCCGATGGCGCGCCTGCGGAGGCGGAACGCCCGCGCCTGGCCGCGTGAGGTCGCAAGGCGCGCGTCACGCGCGCCGATAGTCGAGCGGCAGCCGCGCCAGCGCGCGCGCGAACCGGTCGAACAACATGTCGATCTCGTCGGCCGTGATGATCAGCGGCGGGCAGAAGGCGATGATGTCGCCGATCGCGCGGATGATCAGGCCCTCCTCCTGGGCAAGTTCGGCGAGGCGCGCGCCGACCGCGCCGGCGCGCTCGAAGCCCGCCCTGGCCGGCTTGTCCGCGACCAGCTCCAACCCGCCGATGAGGCCGATCCCGCGCGCCTCGCCGACATAGGGATGTCCGAGAAATCCACGCAGGCGCGCCTGGAACTGCGGGGCCAGCGCGGCCGCGTTGGCGACGAGCCCGCGCTCCTCGATTATGTCGAGATTTTCGAGCGCCACGGCGGTCGCCACGGGATGGCCGCTGGCGGTGAAGCCATGGGCGAACACGCCGATCCGGGCGGCGTTGTCGGCCAGAACCTGATAGATCGCGTCGGTGAAGACGAGCGCCGAGAGCGGGATGTAGGAAGACGTCAGCGCCTTGGAGACGACGAGAATGTCGGGCGCGATTCCATAGGTCTCGCAGCCGAACATGCGCCCGGTGCGGCCAAAACCGGTGATCACCTCGTCGGCGACGATCAGCACCTCGTGGCGCCGGCAGACCGCCTGGATCTTCTCCCAGTAGCTGCGCGGCGGCGTGATGACGCCGCCCGCGCCCATCAGCGGCTCGCCGAAGAACGCGGCGACCGTATGCGGCCCCTCGGCGAGGATCATCGCCTCGAGTTCGTCCGCCATCCGGGTCGCGAAGGCCTCCTCGCTCTCCCCCGGGGCGCCGAAGCGCCAGAAGCTCGGGCAGGACGCATGGCGCACCATCGGCAGCGGCAGGTCGAAGTCGCGCTGGAACGCCGGCAGGCCGGTCAGGCTCGCCGAGGCGATGCTGACCCCGTGATAGCCGCGCTGGCGCGCGATGATCTTCTTCTTGTCCGGACGGCCAAGCGCATTGTTGTAGTACCAGATCATCTTCATCGCGAGATCGTTGGCCTCCGATCCCGACGAGGTGAAATGCGCCTTCGACATCGCGCCCGGCGCCATCCGCACCAGCCGCTCGGCGAGCGCGATCGCGCTCGGATGCGACTTGTGCCCGAACGAGTGGTAGAAAGGCAGCTTGCGCATCTGCGTGGCCGCCGCCTGGACGAGCCGCTCCTCGCCGAATCCGACAGCGACGCTCCACAGCCCGGCGAGGCCCTCGATATATTCCTTGCCCTGGTCGTCGAACACATGGATGCCCTGGCCGCGCTCGATCACGGTCGGCCCGATCGCCTCGTGGCGGCGGGCATTGGTCGCCGGGTGGAAATAATAGGCGATGTCGCGGGCGGCGGTGGAATTGGGGAGAGCGGTCACGAGCAAGGGCTCCGGAGGGTTCGGGCGCGAGGGCGGGCCCCAGTCTAACCCGAAATCGCGCCGGCCGCGCCCTCGTTCGCGCGACGGGCCGGGTGCGCAGCCGCGCCTCGCCGCGCCCTGCGGGCGTCACATCATCGTGAACGCGGATTTCGCGACTTTCGCCGGGCGCGCTCGTTCCCATTTCAACACGGCGAAAGGATGTGACCATGACAAATCGAGCCCTGAAATTCGGCGCAGCCCTGGCTGTCCTGCTGGCCTCCGGCGCCGCCTATGCCGACGATCCCACGGGGGTGCTGGAACAGATGCAGCGGGCGGACCGCCCCTATGCCAGCCACGGTCCGGGCGCGACGACGTTTTCCGATGTCGGGCCATGCGGGCCGGGTTCGCAGTCCGAGTCGTTCCCGAACGCGCAGGGCTTCCGCTGCGTCCCGAATCGGGAATAGGGCGGCGGCGCGGGCGGCGCTCCGCCGAGGGGCGATCGACCGAGCGGCGACCGCCGGGATGGGGTCGAGCAGGTCGCGCTCGCCCGCCTGCTCGGCGCCGGCCGGGTTCGGCGGTTTGGCGGCGGCCCGCGCGGCTAGGGGGTCCAAAAAATTCAGCCCGAGCGGAACCTCGCGCCGCTGGCGAGTTTTCGGCGGCCGCCACTCGCCGCGCGACTGCGAGCGCCCGCCAGTCGCGCCGCGGTACTCGCGTTCGGGACCGGCGCCAAAAGCGAAGCGCTCCTGCCAGAGCGCCAGGATGTAATCGCGAGCGCTTTGACCCAGGTCAAGCGGACGGCGCATGCGGCGCGCTTTATTCACCTTCGAGTAAGTGTGATTTGCTAGGATGGAACGATTCCACGGGTCGTTCATTTCCCGCCCGGGGGAGAGGGGGCGCGATGCTGTGGTCACGGAAGCTTCCAAAGCCGATCTACCTCAATGATGGACGCACGATCGGCACGCTCGCCGCGGCACGGGATCTGATGCTGTCGTTTTCGCTGAGCCGGCAGAGCAATCCGCATTGGCAGGACGCCGCCGCGCGGCTGCTCAACGCCGCCCGCATCGGGCGCCTCGACCCGATCCGAGAAGCCGGAGCGCAAGTTTCGCGCGCGCTGGAGGTCGACGGCCTGATCTAGGCGCAGAGCGATGGGCTGACCAACGGATCGGCTGCGCGACACGCCAGGCAGAGTTCGCCAATCGCCCCGCCGACGGCGCGCCGTCGCCCCGAGGCGATCGCGTGCGATCGCCGGGAGGGGCGAAGCGAACAGCGG
>JBEKEI010000278.1:0-3423 GCA_050013915.1 Roseiarcus sp. | reverse complement strand
AGCACTACGGCGGCGATCTCTCCGGCCGCTGGATCCTGACCGCGGGGCTCGGCGGCATGGGCGGCGCGCAGCCGCTCGCCGCCACCATGGCGGGAATGTCCTGCCTGGCCGTGGAATGCCAACCGAGCCGTATCGAGATGCGGCTGCGCACCGGCTATCTCGACGCGCAGGCGGCGACGATCGACGAGGCGCTCGCGAGGCTCGACGCGGCCAAGAAGAACGGCGAGCCGGTCTCGATCGGCCTGCTCGGCAACGCCGCCGACGTCTATCCCGAACTGCTGCGCCGCGGCGTGCGCCCCGACGCCGTCACCGACCAGACTTCGGCGCACGATCCGATCAACGGCTACCTGCCGCGCGGCTGGACGCTCGCGCAATGGCAAGAGCGCCGCGAGCGCGATCCGAACGCGGTCGACAAGGCCGCCCGCGCGTCGATGGCGGTTCATGTCCGCGCGATGCTCGACTTCCATCGCGCGGGCGTGCCGACGCTCGATTACGGCAACAACATCCGCCAGATGGCGAAGGAGGAGGGGGTCGCCGACGCCTTCGACTTCCCCGGCTTCGTGCCCGCCTACATCCGGCCGCTGTTCTGCCGCGGCGTCGGGCCGTTCCGCTGGGTCGCGCTGTCGGGCGATCCCGAGGACATCCACAGAACCGACGAGCGGGTCAAGGCGCTGATGCCGCATGACAAGGCCCTGCACAATTGGCTCGACATGGCGCGCGCGCGCATCCGATTCCAGGGCCTGCCGGCGCGCATCTGCTGGGTCGGGCTCGGCGACCGGCACAGGCTCGGACTCGCGTTCAACGAAATGGTCGCCTCGGGCGAATTGAAGGCGCCGATCGTCATCGGCCGCGATCATCTCGACTCGGGCTCGGTCGCCTCGCCGAACCGCGAGACCGAGGCGATGCGCGACGGCTCGGACGCCGTGTCCGACTGGCCGCTGCTCAACGCGCTGCTCAACTGCGCTTCCGGCGCGACCTGGGTCTCGCTGCATCACGGCGGCGGCGTCGGCATGGGCTTCTCGCAGCACGCGGGGATGGTCGTCGTGTGCGACGGCACCGCCGAGGCGGCGCGGCGCGTCGGCCGCGTCTTGTGGAACGACCCGGCGACCGGCGTCATGCGCCACGCCGACGCCGGCTATGAGATCGCGATCGACTGCGCGCGGCGCAACGGGCTCGATCTGCCGGGGCTCGGGTGACGGCGGACCGGGGCGGCCGAACCGGGCCATCCGCGCGGCCGGCGCCGGCGCGGCGAACCATGAGCGGCGAAACATGAATCGCAATTTATCGATTTCCCGCGATGGCCGGCACAGTTCTCTAATGTCCAGGCAACACATTGGCCGGCACGCGAACGGTCGCTCGTCGCGTTGTCGTTTCAGGAGTGTGTCGTGGGATCCCAGCGCCAGCGTGCAAACCGGACTCGGGCATTCTATCATGGGTTCATCAGCTACGTCGACGGGGCGATTTCGATCCGTTGCATCGTCAATCAGCTGTCGGAGACCGGCGCCCAGTTGAATATCGAGTCGACGATCACCCTGCCCGATCGATTCGCGATTCGAATCCCCCAGAAGCGCATCGACACGATCGCGCGGCTGGTATGGCGCAACAGCGATCGGGCCGGCGTACAGCTGCTCGCCGAGCAGAGGGCCGAACCCTTTTGCGACGACGAATATCAGAACATGAGGCTCTCGTACCTCCTGGCCGAGAACGCGAGACTGAAGACCCATCTCGGCATACTGGTGCAGCAGGTCAACCGGCTCAGCGATCAGTAGGAACAGGCGAGCCCGCGCGGAATTCGTCGCCTCGTCAGCTGGCTTCGGCGCGAGATTGGGCGCCGGCGCCCGTCCCGCGCCGCGCGCGCGCGTTCGATCAGCGACCGCACCATCGCTCGCGCGAAGCCCGGCGGCCGCGGACCGGCTTGAACGGCCGGCGATCCTGTGTTTGGTTGCGGCGCCGGATCTTTCGCGGCGCCCACTCTTCCGATCGCCCAATCCAGGGGATGGCTCATGCGACGCCTTGCTTTCATCGGCGTGCTCGCGATTCTCGCGGCGGTCGCCGCGGCGGTGTTCTTCTTCGGCGGCTTCTACGACGTGGCGGGCACGAGCGATCAGCCGGCCGTCGTCGACTGGGCGCTCGCCGCCGTTCGCCGGGCCTCGATCGACCGGCACGCGACCGAACAGCCGACGATCGCGCTCGACGATCCCGCGATCCTTCGGGCGGGCGCGCGCGCCTATGTCGCGCGCGGCTGCGTGAACTGCCACGGCGCCCCCGGCGTCCCCTGGGCCAAGTACTCCGAGGGAATGCGGCCCTGGCCCGCCGACCTCAAGGAGATCGCCAAGGATACCGGCGCGCCGCAGATCTACTGGGTGGTCAGAAACGGCATCAAGATGACCGGCATGCCGAGCTTCGGCTCGGAGGGCGTGCCCGACCAGGAGATCTGGACGATCGCCGCCTTCGTGAAGAAGCTGCCGGGCGTGTCCGAAGCCGACTTCAAGGCGTGGACCGCGGCGGCGGCGCCCTGAGCGGATTCCGGTGGGCTGATCAAAGCTCCGCCGCGCCCCACGCCAAGCCGGCTCCGGCTGCGATCGAACGGTCATTTGCGTCCTCGAATCCAGCGGGGCCTCCGGTTTTTACGAACGCGACGGGCGGCCGCCGCCGGAATGGCCCGGGCAGCGGCAGCGATGGCAGAACAAAGCCGGATGGCGCCGCCAAGCCCATCGCCGCGATCGGCCCGCCATCCCTCCGCGTCGCCCGGGCCCGGTGGCCGGCGGAAATTTTTGGAAATCTTCGGAAGCTTTTGGAAACTCTTGGAAGGCCTTGGAAGCCTCCTGGAACCGCCTTGGAAGCCTCCTGGAAATCCTTTATCTCCTGGCCCCCTGGGCATCTGTTCTATATTTCAATAGCTTGCGAGAGGCCGAAGCCTTTTTTACCCCGAGGCTCCCACCCTCTCGGGGCTGTCGAAGCCCCGGCGGGGTAAGCGATGGAACAACGCCCCGCGAACGAACCAACGTCGGGCGACCGCGCGGATCGCCCCGGAGGGCGCTGTGACGTTGGGAGAAGGAACGCCCTGGAGTTCCGCGCCGTGGGAGTGCCGGGTGGTTTCGCGGCGGTGAATCTCCTTGGGTTCGCCTGGCTCGGACCGGCCATCGAGCGGCATCGTCACTATGGCTCGGGGACGGGTCGGAGTCAAGCTATTTTTCTGTAAAAGAGAAAGCGGCGCGGCGGCGCAACCCGATCGCGCTGTTACGAGGACCTCGCCGCGCGCGGACGGCGTGGACCCGGGCCGGCTCTCCGGCGGCCGGCCGGCGCGCTGATCCAGACGCGGCGGGATCGCCGCCGCAGTCCCGCCGCCCGCCTTCCTGCCGTCCGCCCCATGGCCTATGCTCCGCAGGCCGAGCCTCTCTTCCCCGCACAGCGAGCCTCCTC
>JBEKEI010000277.1:0-3458 GCA_050013915.1 Roseiarcus sp. | reverse complement strand
GATCAGCCGCCCGACGAGGAACATGCAGGTCATCGTGCCGAGGCCGCGCGGCCCCATCACGATGCCGGCGGTGATGACGGGATAGCCCATCAGCGTCTGCAGATAGGGGCTCATCAGCGCCAGCGAGGCGAGATAGGTGACGCCGACGATGAAGATGAAGATGAAACTGATCGCGAAATTGCGGTCGAGGAACAGCTTCGGGTTCACGAAGGAGTCCTTGGCGGTGAAGGTGTGGACGAGGAAGACGTAGCAGGCCGACGCGCAGACCACCGCTTCGACGATGATCTCTCCCGAGGCGAACCAGTCGAGCTGCTCGCCGCGGTCGAGGAAAATCTGCAGCGCCCCGATTGCGACGCTGAGCGCGGCGAAGCCGAGCCAGTCGAGCCGGGCGAGCGCCTGCTTTTTCGTTTCGAGGAGATACACGCTGATGCCGGCGAACGCGAGGGCGCCGATCGGCACGTTGATGTAGAACACCCAGCGCCAGGAGATGTTGTCGGTCAGCCAACCGCCGATCACCGGCCCGAGCACCGGGCCGACCATGACCGAGACGCCGAACAGCGCCATCGCCGAGCCGCGCTCCTTCACGTCGTACATGTCGAGCAGGATGCCCTGCGACAGCGGGACCAGCGCGGCCCCGAACAGGCCCTGCAGCAGCCGGAACAGCACGATCTGGACCAGCGACTGCGAGAGCCCGCACAGGATCGAGGCGATCACGAAGCCCGCGATCGCGGTCAGCAGCACGCGCTTGCGGCCGAAGCGGTTGGCGAGGAAGCCCGAAGGCGGCGTCATGATCGCCGCCGCGACGATATAAGAGGTCAGGACCCAGTTGATCTGGTCGGCGCTCGCCGAGACGCTGCCCTGGATATAGGGCAGCGCGACATTGGCGATGGTCGTGTCGAGCGCCTGCATGATCACCGCGAGGATGACGCAGGCGGTGATCGCGCCGCGATTGGCGACCTTCGGCGCCGCACCCGAGAGGGCGGGATCAGCCATGCTTAGTCCCGTCGCGGCCGAGCAGCCGGTTGATGAAGTCGGGCAGACCGCGCGGATGGCCGGTGTCGACGTCGACGGTGACGCTCATGCCGACGCGCAGCGGCGGCTTGCCGGCCGCGTCGGCGATGCCGACCCGCAACGGAATGCGCTGGACGACCTTGACCCAGTTGCCGGTCGTGTTCTGGGCCGGCAGCAGCGAGAAGCTGGAGCCGGAGGCGGGCGATATGCTCTGCACGGCGCCCTTCCATTCGACGCCGGGATAGGCGTCGACGCTGATCGTCGCCGGCTGGCCCGCGCGCACATTGGTCAGTTCGGTTTCCTTCGGGCTCGCCGCGACCCACATGGTCGTCGACGAGACGAGGCTGAACGCCTGCTGGGAGGCCTGCAGGTAGGAACCCGGCTGGATTGCGTCGACATTGGCGACGACGCCGTCGAACGGCGCGCGCACGACCGTGTCGTCGAGGTCCCGCTGCGCATTGTCGACGCCGGACAGCGCCTGGAGATAGAAGGAATTCTTCTCGATCGGCTGGTTCGGGTCGCCGCCGAGCTGGGCGAGCGCGGCGTCCGCCTGCGCTTTGGCGACCGCGATCTTCTGCTTGGTCGCGTCGAGATCGTGCTGCGCCTGATCGAAGGAGGCCTTGGTGCCGGCGCCGGTGGCGAGCAGGTCCTGCTGGCGCTTGAACGCCGTCTGATAGAAGGGCAGGTCGGCCTGCGCCTGCTCGATCTGGGCGAGCGCGAGCCGATAGCTCGCCTGCAGGGTGAGGACCTGGTCATGGACCGTGCCGAGTTGCGCCTTCGCGCCGTCGAGCGCGATACGGTAGGTGTCGGGCTTCAGCCGGTAGAGCACCTCGCCCTTCTTCACCGGCTCGTTGTCACGGACCTCGATCGCGATGACCGTTCCGGCGACATCGGTGGAGACGCCGACCGTATCGGCCTGGATGTAGGCGTTGTCGGACGACACGACCGCGCCGCCGGTGACATAGAGATAGCCGCCCGCGGCCAGCGCCACCGGCAGCAGCGCGAACAGCAGCGGACGGGTCAGGCCCCGGCGCGGCCGGCGCGACGGCGCCTTGGCGGGCGGCGGCGCGGCGGGTTCGGCCGGCGGCGCCTTCTTCAGCGGCGCTGGCGCCTCGGCTTCCGGGGCCGCCTTGCGCAATTCCCGCACCGTCTCCAGCCGTCTGGGCGCGGCGGGTTCGAGCGCGGCGCGATTGACCGATGCGGCGTCAGCCATAATACGCTTCCTTCTCTTCGGCGGGCGCGCGACACGCCGTGGTGAGATTGGTCTTCATCGTCGTCAACGCCTCGGCGAGCCGGGCGCGCTCGTCGTCGGACAGCCCGGCGAGCGCCTCGGCGCGGGTCGCCTCGCCGATGCGCTGCAGGGCGCCGACGAGCGGCCGCGCCGCGTCCTTGAGGAACAATTGCCAGATGCGCCGGTCGGTCGGATGCTGCCGGCGCTCGATCAGGCCGCGCTCGGCGAGCCGGTCGAGCATCCGCACCAGCGTGATCGGCTCGACCTCGAGCAGTTCGGCGAGGCCCGCCTGGTTGATGCCCTCGCATTTCGAGAGATGGACGATCGCCTGCCATTGTGCGCTGGTGAGGCCGGCGCTGCGCGCGCGCTGTTCGAAGCGCTTGCGCATCAGCCGCGCGACGTCGTGGAGGAGAAAACCGACGGTGGGTCGAGGATCGTTCATGACCGGCTTCGCCGTGGACTATGATAAGGTCGCTTATTATAGCGCTGCATATAACAAGCTGGGGCCGGTTGGCAAGGGGGCGAGACCGCGGATGGATGATATTTCGGCGCCGCCGCCGGACCGCCAGCAACGAGAGCGCGCGATGAAGGCGCAGGTCGTGAGGCGGCGGTTCGGGGCGATTCTGGCGTTCGGCCTTTCGTGGCTCGCGCCGGCCGGCCCGGCATTGGCCAAACCGGCGGTCAGTTGCGGCGGCGCGGCGCTGCTGGGCGGCGCGCAGCTGATGTGCAGCCAGGTCGACCCCAAGGCGCCCGCCCAATTGTGCACGTTCAGGTGGGCGCTGGCGACGCCGGCGAACCAGACCCAGGTCGTCTCCGGATCGTTCCTGCTGCCGCCGGGCGCCTCCAACGTCGAGGTCTACTCCGCCGGCGGGTTCAGCCATGCGATGTCGCCCCCGATCGTCCTGTGCCAGGGCCGGCGCCGCGCGCCGTGACCCGCGCCCAGCGGCGCCGCGCGACGAAGCGCCCGACATTCCGGAGGATCGAATATCTCGGCCATTCGAGCCGGGCGCTTGATTTCGCCCGCGCGCGCGGGCTATGTCACGCCGCCCGCCGGGCCGCATCATTCGTCGAGCGCTGGAACAGGCGCCGACCGGGGAGGAACCATGAAGAAGCTCATCATCGCCGCCGCCGCGCTCGCCACGGCCGCCGCGTTCCACGCGCCGGCGTTCGCCGCCGAGCCGACCATTCCGATCATCGTCAAGGACACGACCTCGTT
>JBEKEI010000276.1:0-4084 GCA_050013915.1 Roseiarcus sp. | reverse complement strand
TCGTGGTGTCGAGCGCCTGCATGACGGTCGCCATCATCACGCAGACCGTCAGCATGGTCCGCGCGAACGGCGCCATCGGCTCCGCGGCGGGCGCGCCGGTCACGGCTTGGCGCCCCCGCCGCCGCTGAGATCGGCGAGCAGCGCCCCGAGACTGCGCGTGCGCCCGGTGTCGATCGAGACATAGGCGCTCATCCCCGCGCGCAGGCCGGCGGTGGCCTCGCCGGGGTCGAATTCGACCCGCAGCGGCACCCGCTGCACCACCTTGACCCAGTTGCCGCTCGCGTTCTGCGGCGGCAGGATCGCAAATTGCGCGCCGGTGCCCGGCGCGATCGCGCCGACCCTGCCGCGCCAGACCCGGTCGGGGAAGGCGTCGACGGAGATCGTCGCGGCGAGCCCGGTGCGCACGTAGGTGAGATCGGATTCCTTCGGATTGACGTCGATCCACAGGCCGCGGTCGGCGACGATCGCGAACACCGGCGCGCCGATCGCGACGAACCGGCCGAGCTGGATCTGCGTCACCTCGGTCGCCACGCCGGCGATCGGGGCGAGGATCGTCGTATTGGCGAGGTTGCGCTCGGCGTCGTCGACCTGCGCCCTCGCCTGCGCATAGTTGATGCGCGCCGTCATCTGCTGCTGCTGGACGAAGGCGAGAAGCTCGCGCGCCTGGATCAGCGCCGCCGCCGAAGTGTCGGCGTCGACCGCCGTCCCGGCGCGCTGGGCGAGCAGCGCGGTCTTGCGGTCGAAGTCGGCCTGGCGGACCTTGACCGCCTCCTCGCCCATCCGGATCTGGTCCTCGTCGGCCTTGTAGGAGACCTGCAGGCTCTGATATTCGGACTTGGCGCCTTCGAGCCGGCCGCGGGCGAGCGCCAGCGCAATGCGGTAGGGGGCCGGATCGATTTCGAACAAGCGGTCGCCGATCTCGACGCGTTGCCCCTCGATGACGTCGACATGGGCCACCACGCCCGCCGCCTGCGGGGTGATCAGCACCTTTTCCGCGCCGACATAGGCGTTGTCGGTCGTGACGTAGCGTCCGCCGGCCAGCCACCAGACGAGACCGAGCGCGAGCGCCGCCAGCGGCGCCAGCACGAGCAGGAGGAAGCGCAGCGGCGCGCGCCGACGCCCGCCGCCCGAAGCCGGCGGCGCCGGAGCGGCGGCCGGCGCGCCTGCGGCGGGCCGCGCCGCGGCCGGCGCTGACGGGAGCGGCGGCGCCGGCGACGGGGCATTTTCGCGCGCGGTGTACGGCGTGGCTTGCGACAAGGATTCAGCCTTTGCAGTTCAGTTCGTTCTTGAGGTTGCCCTTGATCCGGTTCATCCGCTCGGTCATCTCCGCGATCGCGGCGGGATCGAAGCCCGCCAGAACCGACCGCATCATTTCCTCGCCGAGCGTTCCGAGCCGCTCGAGCGTCGGGGCCGCCTTGTCGGTGAGGAAGAGCCGGTTAGCGCGCCGGTCCCTGGCGTCGTCGCGCCGCTCGACCAGGCCGAGCCCGCACAGCTTGTCGATCAGCCGGGCCAGGGTGATCGGCTGGAGGTCGAGCATCTCGGCCAGTTCGCTTTGCTTGACGCCCTCGAAGCGCTGCAGGCGCGCGAGCACCGCCCACTGGGCGCGCGTCATGTTGAGTTCGCGCGCGCGCTGGTCCGAATAGGTGCGCAGCAGCCGGGCCACATCGTGGACCGCAAAGCCGAACTCGCGGGCGGGACTTAGGGGCATGGGCTCTTCGCGCTGCAACATCATCGACTGTTGATAAGCAGGCACATGATAAGGAAGAATGAAGGGGGCGGCAATGCGGCGCCGCGATCCGCGGCGGCGGGCCGCGATCGATCCGGCCGGCGTGGCGGGTCAACTTCCCCGATAGGTCGAATAGGCCCACGGGCTGGCGAGCAGGGGCACGTGGTAATGAGCTTTCGGGTCGGCGACCGAGAACCGGATCGGAATTGCGTCGAGGAACGGCGGCTCGGCGATCCGGGCCCCGGAACGGCGGAAATAATCGCCGAGGTGAAAGACGAGTTCGAACGTGCCGACCCGCGCCGCCGCCGCGTCGATCAGCGGCGCGTCCGTGCGCCCGTCGGCGTTGGTCGTCGTGCGCACGATTTCGCGCCGCACGCCGTCGGCGTCGATCGCCCACAATTCGATGGCGACCCCTTCGGCCGGCCCGCCGCGCACCGTGTCGAGAACATGGGTCGAGAGCCCGGCCATCGCTTTCCCCTCCGACGGACTGGGCGACCATAGAACGCCGCCGCGGCCGGGGAAAGGCTGCGCCGCCGGCATGGCTGGACCGACATGGACAAGATTGCCATATTGACCGACCCGTGACATGACGACCGCGCTGCAAAATACGGCTCGCTGGAATATCGCGGCGCGCCGCCAGGCAGGGGGAGAGAGCATGACCGAGGCCGAACAGGGCGACAGCGCCGAAATGCGCGAATGGCTCGATGCGCTCGATTCGGTCGAGGCGTTCGAGGGGATGGACCGCGCGGACGAACTGCTCGAGGCGGTCGTCACTTCGGCCCGGCGCAAGGGCGCGCGGCTGCCGTTCGCCGCCAACACCGCCTATGTCAACACGATCCATCCGCAGGACCAGCCCCCCTACCCCGGCGACCGCAAGATGGAATCGGCGATCCGCCACGCGATTCGCTGGAACGCCGTCGCCATCGTCATCAAGGCCAACAAGGAATCGTCCGAACTCGGCGGCCATATCGCGAGCTACCAGTCGGCCGCGACGCTCTACGACACCGGCTTCATGCATGTCTGGCGCGCGGCGAGCCAGACCCACGGCGGCGATCTCGTCTATTTCCAGGGCCATATTTCGCCGGGCATCTACGCGCGCGCCTTTCTCGAGGGCCGCCTCAGCGAGGAGCAGTTGCTGAACTTCCGCCAGGAGGTCGACGGCAAGGGGCTGTCCTCCTATCCCCATCCCTGGCTGATGCCCGATTTCTGGCAGTTCCCGACGGTCTCCATGGGTCTGGGCCCGCTGATGGCGATCTATCAGGCCCGCTTCCTGCGCTATCTGCACGGCCGCGAGATCGCCGACACCGCCGACCGCAAGGTCTGGGCCTTCTGCGGCGACGGCGAGATGGACGAGCCGGAATCGCTCGGCGCGATTTCGCTCGCCGGACGCGAGAAGCTCGACAACCTCATTTTCGTCATCAACTGCAACCTGCAGCGTCTCGACGGGCCGGTGCGCGGCAACGGCAAGATCGTCCAGGAACTCGAGGCCGATTTCCGCGGCGCGGGCTGGAACGTCATCAAATGCCTGTGGGGCTCGGGCTGGGACCAGCTGCTGGCGCGCGACCGGTCCGGCAAGCTGCGCCAGCTGATGGAGGAATGCGTCGACGGCGAATATCAGGATTTCAAGTCCAAGAACGGCGCCTACATCCGTGAGAAGTTCTTCGGCCGCTATCCGGAGACCGCCGCGATGGTCGCCGACTGGACCGACGACCAGATCTGGGCGCTGACGCGCGGCGGCCACGATCCGGTCAAGGTCTACGCCGCCTACAAGGCCGCGGTCGAGCACAAGGGCCAACCGACCGTCATCCTCGCCAAGACCGTCAAAGGCTACGGCATGGGCGAGGCGGGCGAGGGGCAGATGATCGCCCATCAGCAGAAGAAGCTCGGCGATCACGCGCTGCGCGCGTTCCGCGATCGCTTCCACGTGCCGATCGCCGACGAGGATCTCGGCAAGGTCCCATTCCTCCGCTTTCCCGAGGACAGCGAGGAAATGAAATACATGCGCGCGCATCGCGAGGCGCTCGGCGGCTATCTGCCTGCGCGCCGCCGCGCCAGTGCGCCGCTGGAGATCCCGCCGCTGGCGGCCTTCGACGCCCTCCTGAAGGCGACCGCCGAGGGGCGCGAGATTTCGACGACCATGGCCTTCGTGCGCATCCTGACGACGCTGCTGCGCGACAAGGCGATCGGCCAGCGCATCGTGCCGATCGTGCCCGACGAGAGCCGCACATTCGGCATGGAGGGCCTGTTCCGCCAGATCGGCATCTTCAGCCAGGTCGGCCAGCTCTACCGGCCGCAGGACGCCGACCAGTTGATGTATTACCGCGAGGACCCCAAGGGGCAGATCCTGCAGGAGGGCAT
>JBEKEI010000275.1:0-3498 GCA_050013915.1 Roseiarcus sp. | reverse complement strand
GCTTCAGCCAGCTGATCTTCGTCGACGCGACCCAGTGGCCCCAGCCGCCCGGCGCGGCGATCGCGTGATCGGCGACGAGTTGATCGAGTTCGGCGCCGTCGAACGAATCGATGTCGACGACGGTGCGATCCCGGGCCGCCATGGCGGCGTCGTCCCTACTTCCGTCCCGACGCGCTGGTATGATCAACATTAGAGACTCCTCAATGGGTTGCGCCCGCTTTGCTCTGGGGGCCTGGGACGCGACGCGCCCGACTGGACGTCGGGGCTGCAACGCCGCGGTTCTCAATCCGGCAGGCTACGCGGATACGCATCTTCTCCTGCCGGCGCCGAGACGCCGCAGAAAATTCGACTGACGCTCGTCGGCGCATTCCGCCGGCGATGCCGGCGAAGACGTCTCGAGCTCGCCAACGCGGGAAAGATATTGTCCCTGACGAGGTCACTCTCGGAGCGATACATTGCGGCGTCGCAATACGACGAAACTTTGTTGTCGCGCTCGGCTCTAATACCGAATCAGAGGACTTCAAAGCGACTAAAAAGCTTGGCGAAAACCGCCATCAATTCCGCCTTACGACCAATTTCCATAATTTGCCAGTGATTAATTTCGCCTGGAGGCCTTGGTTACGCCGCGATTCGGTCGACCGCTTTTCCGGCTCGCCGGCCGATTCGACTCCCGCCGGCGCCCGCGGGCGATCCTGGCGCGACTCTAGCGGGCTTGCCACGACCATGCCGATTCCGGGATTGTTGAAGACCGCCGACCGGCCAGCTATCGTGAACCCGCGCCGGAAGAGGCCTTCGGCCGGCCCGCCTTCCACCCGTCCGGCGCCCGGACCGGGGCCTCGTACCCACCAGACGACGCGTTCGGATTGCGGGCGCGCCGCGCCCAGGGGGCTTCTCGTGATTGCGCTCGGCATCCGGCACCGGACGACCTATCGCTACCGACGGCCGGTGAGCCTGCGGCCGCACCGGCTGATGCTGCGCCCGCGCGAAAGCCGGGATCTGCGGCTGATCTCGAGCGCGCTGACGATCACGCCCGCCGCGACGGTCACCTGGGCGCACGACATATTCGGCAACGCGATCGCGACGGCGGTGTTTTCGGCCCCGGCCGACACGCTGGTCATCGACAGCGGCGCGACGATCGAACTCGACGCCGCCGCCTGGCCGGTCTTCGACATCGCCGCCTCCGCGATCTCCTACCCCTTCTCCTATTCGCCCGACGAATGGACCGATCTGGGCGCGCTCGCGATTCCCGGATATGCCGACCCCGAGGGGCGCCTGCGCGACTGGGCGCGCGGCTTCGTCGGCGGGAATCCGACCGACACGCTCGCGCTGCTGAAGGATCTGTCGCTCGGCGTGTCCAGCGGGATCGCCTATCAGAGTCGGGACGACGAGGGCACGCAATCGCCGACCCATACCCTGGATCGCGGCTGGGGGTCGTGCCGGGACTTCGCGGTGCTGTTCCTCGAGGCGGCGCGAAGCCTCGGATTCGGCGGGCGGATCGTTTCGGGCTATCTGAACAGGGCGGACGAGCGCGTCATCGGCTCGGCGGACGCCGGATCGACCCATGCCTGGGCGGAAATCTACGTGCCGGGCGCGGGCTGGATCACCTTCGATCCGACCAATCGCAGCGTCGGCGGCTTCAACCTGATCCCGGTCGCGGTGGCGCGCGACATCAGACAGGCGATGCCGGTCGCCGGCAGTTTCTTCGGCATGGGCGATTCCTTCGAGGACATGTCGGTCGAGGTCGTCGTCCGTTCGCACGCGGTCGGCGGAGCGGCCGTCCCGCTGTGAGCCGCGGCGGCGAACGAGCCTGCCAGCTCAGCCGCGCGCGCGGCTGATCAAGCCGAGCGACAATCCGACGCCGAAAGCGATCAGCGCCGCGCGCCATGGCTCCGGCGCGATGCCGACCCGCGGCCGATCCCGCGCGAGCGCGCGCGCCGCATCGGCGAGACGCGCGACATCGCGCCGCAGCGCGAGCAGATCGGCGACAATGTCCGCGGCGACCGTTTCGGCGTTGCCGGCCACCAAACCCTCCGGGATCGACGCGCGGCAAGCGCCACGGACTCCCGCCGCGACCAGCCGCGCGGGATTGACCCTGTCAGATCTTGCCGAGCAGGAGCAGGACCAGCAGGACGATGACGATGACGCCGAGGGCGCCGCCGCCGTAATAGCCCGTGCCGTAGAACCGGCCGCCGCGGATTCCGCTGAACCCGCCCAACAGGGCTATCACCAGGATGATGAGAATGATTGTCCCGAGCGACATGATTCTACCCTCCAACGCCGGGTCGCCAGGCGATGAGTGTCACCGCGGGCGCCCAAACTCCGTCAGACCGGATTGCGATGCCCGGTCGGCCCATGCACGCAACGCGCAAGCCAAGCCCCCGCGCGCTGGTCGCGACGGCCGGCGCCCTGCCCGACGGGCGCGGCGTCTACTTGCCTTTCAGCGATTCCCGAACCGTGTCCTTCAGCCCGCCGACCGCGTTCTGGATCTTGCCCTCGGCCTTGTCCGCCTTGCCGTCGGCTTCCAGCTTGGCGTCGCCGACCGCCTTGCCGACCCCCTGCTTGATTGCGCCCTTCAATTCTTTCGCCGCTCCGACGGCCCGATCCTTGTCCATGATGCCTTCCTCCAAATTCGAGCCCGCGAACGGAACAGCCGGGCTCGAAGCCTTGGTCCGCCTGCCGTGGATAAAAACATGCGGCGCGCGATCGCCATCGTCGTTGATCCAGATTAGCGGAAATCCAATAAGGGTTGAGGAGGTCACAGACCCGGGACTGCGGGATTGCCGCGACGGCGCATTGGATCGACCTGGCTGGCGCGCGGTCGCCGGCGCCCGCTCGTCTCCCCCCGCGGTGTCCCGGCAAGCGGGCGACAGGCCCGGGCGGCGGCGAGACTGCAGACGCGACCCGTGCCGTTGGCGGAGGACGGCCGGGGGGCGCGGGTCGAGCGTCGCGGAGCGACCTCCGCAGGCGGCTCGACCGCGAGAGGTGCGCCCGGTCATGGCGGCGCGGACGCCTGCCGATTGGCCGCGTTCGATCGGCCAGGATTACGCCCCGCCGCCACGCCGCGTGTCTTTGTCTTTTACAGAGATTTGCGTGACGCCAGCGATTCCCAAGTCTGAGCAGGGATTCGCGGCTGCGCCAAAGCAGCGCGCGTGCGCCCGACGCCGAAGCTGGCCTGGTCGGCGCGGCGTTTGGCGTGCCGGCGGCGGAAAGTTCAAGTTCGGCGCGCCGGTCGCGACGACGGCGGCCGAGGCCGCGCCGTCGGCGAGGGCCGAGGCGGCCGGGCGCTCGATCTGCGCCGCCCTGATCATAGTGTAAAAGAGAAATGTTAGAATATCATTGCGATATTCCAAAAGTCCGGCTATGCTCCCACCATTGGTCCCCAGGCAGGAGCCCCGCAATGCCCGACCCCGCAGCGCCCGCGCCGCCGCCCGCCGCCCGCCTCGGCGCGGCCGGGCAGGAAGCCCGCCGGCATCGAGGACGGCAAACGCGGCGCGATCG
>JBEKEI010000274.1:0-3507 GCA_050013915.1 Roseiarcus sp. | reverse complement strand
TGCTTGCAATCGCCCTGACTCGACGGCGCGACGGCGGCGTGGCTCCGCGGCGCCGGGGATTTGTGTTTTGTCGAACAAAATCGGTGAACGAAGAAGTCCCCGGCCGCATGCTCGCTCCCGGCCGCTCCGGCGGAACAGTCGCGCAGGACGCTCAGCGAGTTCGTGCGCCGCAAGGCGCTGGAAGCGGCGGCGCGGCGCATTCTACCCGGCGCTCGACGTGTCGGGTCGTCGACGGCGAGCGGCGTCTGCGAACAGGCATCGAGTTGACCCAGGACGAGGTCGGCGCAATGGTTGAATCGGCATCACGTCCCCGTAAAGCCGCGCAGCGGCCGGATGAGGGGCGGCGGCGCGCTCGGCACGCGAGCCCGCAAGCCGCCGCGATGGTCGCGCATGTCGTCGCCCTCCCCTCATCCGGCGCTTCGCGCCACCTTCTCCCGCAAGCGGGAGAAGGGAGTGCGCCCTTCTCCCGCTTGCGGGAGAAGGTGGCCGCGCAGCGGCCGGATGAGGGGCGGCGGCGCGTTCACCACGGGAGCCCGCAGGCCGCCGCGATCGTCGCGAGCACGCTGTCCCTTTCCCTCAGTATGTCGCGATTGCCGAAGCGCAGCACCCGGTAGCCGGCGCGCGCGAGCCACGCGTCGCGGACGTCGTCGCGCGCGCCCTGCGCATGCTGGTCGCCGTCGGCCTCGACGATCAGCCGATGTTCGACGCAGAGGAAATCGGCGATATAGGGACCGACCGGCGCCTGCCGGCGGAATTTGACCGATTGCATGCGCCGGTCGCGCAGGGCGTACCAGAGCGCGCGCTCCGCGTCGGTCGGCGCGCGCCGCATCGCGCGGGCGCGCCGCCTGGCGAGCGGCGGCGTTTCCTCGCGCATTGTCGTCGCCCTCCCCTCATCCGGCGCTTCGCGCCACCTACTCCCGCAAGCGGGAGAAGGGGAGCCTACCCTTCTCCCGCTTGCGGGCGGCGGTGAAGCGGACTTCCCGCCATTCATTGCGCCCGCCCGTCGAACTCGCGTTCGATCTGCTCCCACGAGACGGCGGTATGGCTGTCGGCGATCGTTCAGGCACGGCGCGCCGATCGTCATTGCGAGGAGCCCTTGCGACGAAGCAATCCAGCCGCGGCGCGCTACGACCCCTGGATTGCTTCGTTTGGCTCGCAATGACGGTCGAGTCGGCTCGGCTGATGATCGGGCGCCTTCACCCCTCCGCCGCGATCACATGAAAAAACCCCCCCGTCACCGCCCCCCGCCGCCCGCCCGCCGGCGCCGGTTCGGCGCCGTAGGCGTCGGTCACCAGCGCGAAGGGCGCGTCGCCGCCGGTGGTCGTCACGGTCGAATAGTGGAATTCGTGGCCCTTCAGGCGGCGGCCGGCGGGGCCGAGACTGCAATCGGCGGCGAGGGTGGCGTCGCGATAGCCGAGGGTCATGCGGCGGGCGGCGAAGCTGGTCTCGACGCCGAGCAGACCGGCCATCGAATAGACGGCGCCGGCGGCGTCGGTCAGCGCGGCGCCGAGCACCATGTAGCCGCCGCATTCGCCGTGGACGGGGCGCTGTTCAGCGAAACGCCTGAGGCCGGCGAGGAAGCGTTCGGCGCCGGCAAGGCGGCCGGCGTGGAGTTCGGGATAGCCGCCGGGCAGCCAGCAGAAATCGCAATCGCCCGCCGGCGGC
Organism: Roseiarcus sp.; assembly: GCA_050013915.1. Lineage (GTDB taxonomy): Bacteria > Pseudomonadota > Alphaproteobacteria > Rhizobiales > Beijerinckiaceae > Roseiarcus. The sequence goes on along the minus strand of JBEKEI010000274.1, from coordinate 1,842 downwards.
TCGTCGGCGAGCGGCGAGAAGAAGCGCAATTCGGCGCCGGCCGCGCGCCAGCCGGCGACGAGGTGGGGATAGAGGAACGAGAAGGCGGCGTCGCGGGCGATGGCGATGCGCTGGCCGGGCGGCGCGAGCGCGGCGCGCGGGGGCGCCCCCCCGCTGGACCCGCGCAGGGGCCGGGCGAGCGCGCGCAGGCGGGCGAGATCGACATGGGCTTCGACCGCGTCGGCGATGGCCTCGAGCCGCGCCTCCAGCCCTTGCGTCTCCTCGGCCTGGACGAGGCCGAGATGACGCTCGGGCAGCGCCATGTCGGGCAGCGGCGGCAGCGCGCCGACGACGGGAAGCCCAAGCGCCTCGATCGCGTCGCCGGCGAGGCGGCGGTGGCGCGCGCTGCGCACGCGGTTGAGCACGACGCCGGCGATTGCGATGCGCGGATCGTAGACCATGCAGCCCCGGACGATCGCGGCGGCCGATTGCGCCTGGCCGGAGACGTCGAGCAGCAGGACCACGGGCAGGCCGAGCGTCGCGGCGACGTCGGCCGAGGCGCCCGAGCGGCCCGGCGGCGCCGGCACGCCGTCGAACAGGCCCATCGACGCCTCGCAGATCACGAGATCGCAGCCGCGCGCGGCGCCCGCGGCGAGAGCGGCGACGAGTTCGGGCGCCATCGCCCAGCTGTCGAGATTGAGCCCGGCGCGTCCCGACGCGGCCGCGTGAAACGCCGGGTCGATATAATCGGGCCCGGATTTCACCCCGGCGACGGCGAGGCCGGCGCGGCGGAAGGCGCGCAGCAGGCCGAGCGTCAGCATGGTCTTGCCGCTGCCCGAGCGCGGCGCGGCGATCAGCAGCGCGGGCGCGCTCACGGCGCGCCGCCGCGGAAGCGCCTGACGTAGTCGGCGCTGTAGAGCGCGCTGTCGGCGAAATCCGCCGCGGCGAGCGCGGGGCCGACGAGGATCAGCGCGCTGCGCTCGATCGGGGCTTCGCGCGCCTGCGCGCCGATGGTCGCCAGCGTGCCGCGAACAATCCGCTCGTCGGGCCAGGAGGCGCGGTAGACGATCGCGACCGGGCAATCCGCGCCATAGAACGGCGCGAGCCTGGCGACCGTCTCGTCGAGCGCGTGGATCGACAGATGGATCGCCAGCGTCGCGCCGGTCGCCGCGAAGGCGTCGAGCGTCTCGCGCGCCGGCATCGCCGAGGCGCGGCCGGGCGTGCGGGTCAGCACGACCGACTGGGCGACTTCCGGCAGCGTCAGCTCGCGGCCGAGCGCCGCCGCGGCGGCGGCGAAGGCGGGCACGCCCGGGGTGACGGTATAGGGGATGCCGAGCCCCTCCAGCCGGCGGATCTGCTCGCCCATCGCGCTCCACACCGACAGGTCGCCCGAATGCAGCCGCGCGACGTCGAGGCCGGCGCCATGGGCCTCCTTGATGCGCGCGACAATGGCGTCCAGATCCATCGCCGCGGTGTCGTGGAGCGCAGCGCCCGGCAGGCAATGGCGCAGCAGCTCGGGCGACACCAGCGAGCCCGCGTAGAGACAGACCGGACAGCGGGCGAGGCGGTCGCGTCCGCGCAGGGTGATGAGATCGGCGGCGCCGGGGCCGGCGCCGATGAAATGGACGGTCATGCGGGCGCGGCCGCCGAGCAGGCGCGCGGCGACGTGGTCCGCTCCGGGTTGATCGAGGCCCTATCCGACGCCATGAGCCTATGCCTGTCACGCGCTCCGGGCGCGGTCAACATTGCGCGCCGAAAGGCCCTCATCCGGCGCTTCGCGCCACCTTCTCCCGCAAGCGGGAGAAGGGAGTGCGCCCTTCTCCCGCTTGCGGGAGAAGGTGGCCGCGCAGCGGCCGGATGAGG
>JBEKEI010000273.1:0-3517 GCA_050013915.1 Roseiarcus sp. | reverse complement strand
GACGCTCGCGCTGCCGCCCTGACGCGTCAGCAACCGGCCGACTCGCCCCGCGCCCGCGCGGGCGCTCGCCTTGGCCAGATCGAGGAGCGGAATTGCGCGCATCGATCAGCCGCGCCCCGACCGGCCCGGGGCCGGGCGACCGCAACGCCCGCCGACCGCCGATTCCGGGACGCGGGGCGGACGGGGGTCGGTTCGTCGGCGGGTCCAGATCATTGCATGAGCGCCAGGCTGCCGCCGCCGCCATTGGCGACGCTCCAGGTCCCGCCGCCGGTCAACCGCCAGTTCATGGCGTCGAAGATCGCCGTATTGGCGATCATGGTCAGCTGATGGCTGACCACGCTCGACGGCGAATTCCAGATCAGATTCCGGCTCGGCAAATAGACCAGGCCGCTCAGCGTCTCCGAAACGCTGGCGTCCCAGACCCAGTTCGACGACGACAACCCGTCGGCCTCATAGAACAGGATTCCCGCATAGCGCCCAGCGGTCGGCGCCGTCAGGTTCATGCTCATGCCGCTGTTGAACTGGATCGACGACGTGTCCGGGAAGTAGAAGGCGACGCCGGCGCCGTTCCAGGTCCCGCCGTCCACGATCCAGTCGCCGCCCTTGATGACGTAGACGCCAGGCGAAAAATTGACCGTGGTCGGAAAATTGAAGCTCATCGCGCCGCAATAGACGCCCGGGTTGAGATTGACGGTACCCACGTTGCCGTACGTTGTCCCGGTGTTGGTGCACGAAGTCGATGGCGCCGGGAGCTTCCCGACGAAGGGGTTGCTCGCGGCGCCGCAGCCGGTGTCGAGATTGGGATGGCTTCCCCCGTTTTCGATTATGTCGGTTCCCTGCAGGCAAAGCTTGGTGAACGTGAAGTTCGAGCCGGCGTTGAACACCGCCGCAGGGGCGGCGAGGCTCTTCGAATCGAGTTCGCAATTGGTCGCGGTGACGTTTGCGCCGCTGTTGACCAAGAGCGACTGGACGGTCGAGGGCGCGAGCAACAGAATGCAGACGTTGGACCCCGCCGCGCTCGCCTCCGAGGCGACCGCGATCTTGACGCTCGAGGAACCGGTGAACGTCCCGAACAGCGTCGTGGCCTGATAGGTCGCCGCGCCGGTCAGATTGCCTTTGCTGTTGAACGCGAAGCTGGTCGTCACGCCGCTGGTGAGGCTCTGAGTGTCCGCCGCGAAGACCCGCCGCGCAACCCCGACTGCGGCGGTCTGCGACTGGCTCGAGGAAGCCGCCGCGCCCGCCAGGACCGCGGCGTCGAGCGCGGCCTGCATCTGGAGTCTGGTCTTGGCCGCCATGCCGTAGTCGACGCCGACGCCGACGGCGAGCATCAGCGGCACCGCCAGAAGCGAGAACATCAAGGCGACATTGGCGCGTCGATCGCGGCCTAAACGCTTCAGGGCTCCCACGAACGCAGACCACGCCATCGACTGTTCCACACCACGTGACGAACCTTCAATCAATCATAGGAATCTTAACCCTTCGCTAAACCTTTGGTCCGGTTTTTTCGGGCGCAAGGTATTGACTTGGTAACGTTTTATCCAAATTGCGACGAGGCGGCGCGGCGCCCCGGAAACGCGCGCTCCAGGGGGTGCCGAACGCGCCTGCGGGCCGCCGCGCGGCCGTCGTTTCGAGCCCGCGCGCCTGTCCCGGGAGCGTTCCGTTCCGCAAAGACGCCGGTCGGCGCCCGCGCGCGCAACGCCGCTGGCCGGGCCGAAGCGGGTTGGAACCCGAGGAGGCCTGTGCTACGCGCAATCGGGCGCCGGAGACGGCGGCCACCGAGGTCCGCGCGGACCGGAGCGCAGTTCGGCATCGGGTGGCGCCGTCATGCTCGCGGCGAGCGCGATCCACGTCGTGGTCGAGGTCTGGACCGCCGAAGCCGGGCGAGGCGGCGCGACCGGCGCGGCAAGGCTGGCGGAGGCGAGAGGATGACGACGACCGGCGAGCGGCGCGCGCCCGGGGACGGCTTGTCCGAAGCGGACGCGCGCTTCCTGCGGCTGACCTTCACCGTCGCCCAGCGCTCGCTGGCGTCGGGCAACCATCCGTTCGCCGCGATCCTCGTTGGCCGGGACGGCGCCGTGCTGCTGGAGCAGGAGAACGCCTTCCTGCCCGCGCGCGACATGACCGCCCACGCCGAACGCGTGCTGATGTCGCGCGCGTCGCAGGCCTACGCTCCCGCCTTCCTCGCGAGCTGCACGCTGTATTCGTCCGCCGAGCCCTGCGCGATGTGCGCGGGCGCTGTCTATTGGGCGGGCGTGGGCCGGCTCGTCTATGGGCTCGGCGAGCGGCGGCTGCGCGAATTGACCGGCGACCATCCGGAGAACCCGACGCTCGATCTTCCCTGCCGCGCGGTCTTCGCCGCCGGCCAGCGCGACGTCGCGGTGATCGGTCCGGCGCTCGAGGACGAGGCGGAGCGGGTTCATCGTGGGGCCTGGGCGCGCGCCCGGTGAAACACCGGCCCTCCCGGGGCCCAATCGGCCGCCCCGGGGACCGGCATTTTGATCTTGCGCGATGAGACGATAGGAATGGTCGCGCCCGGCGCGCCCGAAACGCTCCGGGCGCGAGTCCGGCGGGACGTCCGGTGGGGCCCGGGCGGCGGCGCCGGGAGGGGAGGGGGTTTGGGCGCGAACGGGACAGCTTCGCTCGAGACGAGAAACCTGACCATCCGGTTTGGCGGGCATGTCGCCGTCGACTCCGTCACCTGCGCGTTCCGGCCCGGCGAGCTGACGGCGATCGTCGGCCCGAACGGCGCGGGCAAGACGACCTATTTCAACTTGATGTCGGGGCAGTTGCGTGCGAGCGATGGCGAGGTGTTCCTCGGCGGGGTCGACATAACTGCCCATGACGCGCCGCGTCGGGCGCGCGCGGGAATCGGCCGCGCGTTCCAGCTGACCAATCTGTTCCCCAACCTCAGCGTGCTCGAGAATGTCCGCCTCGCCGTGCAGGCGCGCGCGGGCGTCCACTACGAGATGACGCGGCCCTGGATGCTGCGGCGCGATCTCGTCGCGCGCGCGCTGGTGGTCCTCGACCAAGTCGCGCTGGCGCCGCGACGCGACCTCGCGGCCGCCGCGCTCTCGCATGGCGACCAGCGCAAGCTCGAGGTCGCACTGATGATGGCGCTGGAGCCCGACGTCTTCATGTTCGACGAGCCGACCGCGGGCATGAGCGTCGACGAGGTTCCCGTCGTGCTCGATCTCATCGCGCGCCTGAAGGCGGACCGGACCAAGACGATCCTGCTCGTCGAGCACAAGATGGACGTGGTTCGCTCGCTCGCCGACCGCATCATCGTGCTGCACAACGGCCGCCTCGTCGCCGACGGCGAACCCGGCGCAGTGATCGCCTCGCCGATCGTCCAGGAGGCCTATCTCGGCGTCGCGCAACGGTCGAGGCCTTGAATGACCGCCGATCTCATCCTCCACGACGTCCATACCCATATCGGGCGCTATCACATCCTGCAGGGCGTCGACTTCGCCGCGCCGGGGGGCGAGACGACGATGCTGCTCGGGCGCAACGGCGCCGG
>JBEKEI010000272.1:0-3520 GCA_050013915.1 Roseiarcus sp. | reverse complement strand
CCTACCATCGTCGCGTAAGGAGAAGATTATGGTGTGATCCCTCTTGACCAACCATTCCCCATGAGCAATCCAGCTTTTTTCCGTGGCGGCGATGGATTGCCTCGCTCAATCGAGCGCGCGTTGGCGCGCCCGATCGGCTCGCAATGACAAGCCAAGATATGTACCCTGTCAGCCCTATCTTGAGCCAGGCCTTCGTTGGAAACCGGGTTTCATGCGCAGAGGGGTCGGCGCCGCCGACGGGCCATTCAGGATGAGGACCGAGAGCTTGGAAACGATTGGTTTCATCGATCCACTAGCTCCAGGATTCGATATCGTCCACAGCCGAATGCGATGTCCGCGCCGACATGGGTATTGGCGCCAAGTCGCAGCAGCGGCGATATTTGCATCATGGCGTCGTGGGAGGCCGCGATATGAAGCCGCCCAAGAACGCCGCTCATGGCGATCCACCGATCCTGGCGTCGCGATCCGCGACGCCAATCTGCGAATTCGGTGTCCGTCCAGGTCCAATCGGCGGCGCGCAGCGCGGCCTTCATCGCGCCCCAATCGACCGCGGCGAGGGTGAGGCCATGCCAGCGGGCCAGTCCTTCCAGCCGAAGACTGAAGCTCTTGAATGCCGCGGCCGGGGCCTCGACCGGGTTTTGCGACGACACCACCAGCGGCGAGAGGAATTCGAGCACCAGCGTTTGGCCGATCTCTCGCTCCTCGATCGCAACCCGTTGCATCCGTCGATCAATCACGGCCATTGCCGGCACGAAGACGCCCGCCGCACTACGCCAGTCGATGCGCGCACAGCCTTCGACGAGCGCCTCGGCCGCCGCGGGCGCCCATTCACAGGCGACCCCGAACAGCGTCAGCATCACATCCAGCGCGCCACGCCTCGGCTGCAGCGCGAGCACCCACGGACTGGGAAAATCGGTACCTGGCGTCATGCGGCCCTGCTTGCGGAACAGTGCTTCGAAGGCCGAAGGCGGATCCCATGGACAGGGTCGGCCCGACGCCGCCTGCGGCGAGGCCGTTCGCATCAGCACGTCGCCGAGCGCGCCACGCAGCCGACCGATCAGCGCCGGCTCGCGCGCCGCCGCAGCCATATCGGCAAGCCTGACCCGGATGCGGCGCGCCTGGAATCGGTCGCAGAAAGTAGCGAGGTCGATCGACTCAACAGGCGAGCGGAGCAATCGGCCGATCGAGCCGTAATGTTCTACTTGGTGGTCAGATAACGTGCTCATGGCAGCCAGACCCTGCTCCGCTCCAAATTGGTATTTGGATACATGTATGCGACCGCGGCCCCCTCTCCGGTCAGAATACCACACAGCTTATCCGCTCGAGACGGCCGGTGCCAAAGGACCGAATCGGCGGAAAATTGCTTTCTGGGCAATCCTCTATGGTTGAATTGCTGTCTCTTCTCGCGCACACTTTTCCAGTTGGGGTCTGGGAGCGTGCGGATGCCCGAGTGGATTGTCTGGGTGGAGGCGGTCAATTTCGCCTCGACCATTCTCGATACCAATGATTTGGCGACCGTGAGAGGCGGAGGTCTGGCCGCCCTGTTCGTGTCGGAGGCCGTGCAGGGGGCTTTGGCCAATGTCGGCGGTCCGCCGCAATGCCTCCATGCCGGCGCGTCGCAATGCGCATTCCGCATCGCCACGCCTGATGCCGCAGCCGCGACGGACGCGGGGGTTCGCAACGCCATCGAAGCGGCGATGCGCGCCGCCGATGAAAAAAGCGGGCAGCCGCCGCACGCGTATATGATGCACGTGGTCGCCTTAGCTCCGATTGCCGAGCCGGTTACCGCACAAAGCATCGAAGCCGCGCTGAAACTCGCCGAAGCGCGCGGCCACAGCCGCCAATTTCGGCAATGGACGGCGCAGCCGATCGCTTTCAACCCGAATGCGAAGGCCGCCGATCCGCTCGATGGCGTGCGGCCGGCGACGGAATCCACATTCCTGCCGGGCCGCCCAGGCCCTGTTTACGTCTCTCCCTCGGTGAAGGCGCGGCGCGAATATGGCCGCACCGCGCGACAAGAACTCTACGCCAGCGTCCTGGGCGATCACCTGCAACCAGCACTCGCCGGCGCGACGCCGGATTTCGAATTCGCGCCGAGCTTTCAGGACATTGTCGCCGATCCTCCCGGCGAAGCGCAGACATCCGTGCGTGGCAAGATCGCGGTGGTCTATGCGGATGGCAATGGCTTTGGCGTCGCGCGGGACGCGGTCGGGATGATCGAGTTCGACCGCCAGTTGGCGCCACTGCGCCATCGCCTGCTCGCGACCATCTGCGATTGGCTGGTGAGGGGCGCCGCGGACAAGACATGGGCCGATGTTTTCGTGGCAGAAAATGCCGAGCAGGATCGCGCCGCCTTGCGGTTCGAGACTATTCTCTGGGGCGGCGATGAAATGGCGTTCGTGCTGCCGGCCTGGCTTGCGACCGCCTTCGTCGAGGGATTTTTTCGTCATACTGCGGATTGGGCGGTGCGAACCAAGGCGGGGGAATCGTTTCCGCTCACCCATGCGGTCGGCGTGGCGATCGGTCATGCCAAGGTGCCGATCCGTCAATTGCGCGGCATCGCCAAGGCGGCGGCGGACGGCGCCAAAGAGGCGGGGCTCAGGAAATACAACAGCGCGACATTCGAAATCTTCGAAAGCCTGCATCCGCCTGACACCGATCTTTTCCGCTGGCGAGAATCCGTCTTCGGAGCGGCTGCCGCTCCGAACGACATCTCGCGTCAATGGGCGCTGCCCGGCGATGATTTCGCGGAGGTCTTGCGTCGGCTCAATGCCATTGTGTGGGGAGAGCGGCGCGACGGCGCAGAGCAGTCGCCGTTTCCGCGCTCGCAGTTGTATGCCGTGCTGCGCAAGTTGCGTGAAGACGGCCGCGGCGTCGCCGAGGCCGCGGCGAATGAGGAGGTTAGGACCGCGATTGGTACTTACGCCTCCCGCGCCGGCGCCGACCGCGGGCTTGATATCAGCCGCCTGCTGCTGCCAACCGTCGGCGGCTCGCAGCGCGGCGAAGCCATGGATGTGGCGCTGGTGGCGACGCTGTGGGACTACGCCAATCCCTTCGGCGCCGACTTTCCGCGTTTCGCTGGACTCGGAGAGCCGCGATGAGTTCGCCCCGCCAATTTTCGCGCGTCTCGCTGAATTTATCACTCACGGTCGCGAGCCCGTTTTTGTTCCGCGGGTTGCCGGGAAAGCTGTTCGGGCTCGATGCGTCGGCGCTCAGGGATGAGCAGGGCCGCCCGGTCATCCCGGCGGACCAGGTCCGCGGCTGCCTGCGCGATGCCTTTGAAGACATGGCGGCCGCCGGTGCCGGACTGAGCGACAGCGATATTCTCGACCTGTTCGGCCGGCCATCGCCCGACGAAGACCCGGAGCAGGGCGCCAACAGGCCGGCCCGCGGCCGGCTGATCGTCTCCGACCTGACCGCCAGGGCGCACGGCGGTTCCAAGTTGCTGGAGACCACCCGTGTCAGCATCGACGAAGATACCGGCGCCGCCAAGGAAGCCATGATGCAGGTGCTCGAACTG
>JBEKEI010000271.1:0-5243 GCA_050013915.1 Roseiarcus sp. | reverse complement strand
CCACTCATGCCGGCGGCCGGAGCCTCGTCGCGGCTTGCGCCGCGATCCCCACGTCCGGGCCTTTGATGCCGGCGGCTCGATCGGACGGGGTGAGTAGTTTCCCACGCGATCGGGAGCCGGCGGCCTGGATTGCGATGACGTCATCGCCGTGGCGCTTGCAGCCGGCCGCGGTCGGCGCCCGCGGGGCGGGAGAACCGCGCGCCGATCTCCCGCCCGCCCTCGACATCCCGCCCCGAATCCGGCACGCCTCGCTCATGGCCAAATCCAGGACTCTCTACGTCTGCCAGAACTGCGGCGCGATCAGCCAGCGCTGGCAGGGCAAGTGCGAGGCGTGCGGCGAGTGGAACACGATCGTCGAGGAGGCGGTCGCGGCCGGGATCGCGGCGTCGCGCAACCGCAGTTCGGGGCGCGCCTTCCCGCTCGAGGGGCTCGCCGGCGAAGGGCGCGCCGAGGCGCGGGTCGCCACCGGCCTCGCCGAACTCGACCGGGTGACCGGCGGCGGCTTCGTCGAGGGCTCGGTCGCGCTCATCGGCGGCGAGCCGGGCATCGGCAAATCGACGCTGCTGATCCAGGCCTGCGCCGCGCTCGCGCGCCGGGGCGGGCGGGTCGTCTATATCTCGGGCGAGGAATCGACGGCGCAGGTGCGGCTGCGCGCCGCCCGGCTCGGCCTCGCCGACGCACGCGTCGAACTCGCCGCCCAGACCGGCGTCGAGGACATCGTCGCCACCCTCGGCTCGGGCGACCGGCCGCGGCTGGTGGTGATCGATTCGATCCAGACCATGTGGAGCGAGGCGATCGAATCGACGCCGGGCACAGTGACCCAGGTGCGCGGCTCGGCCCAGGCGCTGATCCGCTTCGCCAAGGCGAGTGGCGCGGCGATCATCCTGGTCGGCCACGTCACCAAGGACGGCCAGATCGCGGGCCCCCGCGTCGTCGAACACATGGTCGATGCGGTGATGTCGTTCGAGGGCGAGGGCGCCCATGCCTTCCGCATCCTGCGCGCCTCGAAGAACCGGTTCGGCGCCACCGACGAGATCGGCGTGTTCGAGATGACGGGGGCGGGCCTTGCCGAAGTCGCCAACCCTTCGGCGCTGTTCCTCGCCGGCCGCGACGGCGCCAGTCCGGGCGCGGCGGTGTTCGCCGGGATCGAGGGCGCGCGGCCGCTGCTGGTCGAGATCCAGGCGCTGGTCGCCCCGACCACCTTCGGCACGCCGCGCCGCGCGGTGGTCGGCTGGGATGCCAGCCGGCTGGCGATGATCCTCGCCGTGCTCGAGGCCCATGGCGGACTGAAGCTCGGCGCCTATGACGTCTATCTCAACGTCGCCGGCGGCCTGAAGATCGCCGAGCCCGCCGCCGATCTCGCCGCCGCCGCGGCGCTCGTCTCCTCGCTGGTCGGGGTCAGCCTGCCGCACGACGCGGTCTATTTCGGCGAGATCGGCCTGTCGGGCGCGGTGCGCCCGGTCGCCCATGCCGGACTTCGGCTGAAGGAGGCGGCCAAGCTCGGCTTCACCCGCGCGGTCGTCCCCGCCGCGACCGAGGGACGCGCCGGCGGCGCGCCGGGCCTGGCGCTCAGCGCGGTCGCGTCGGTCGCCGGGCTCGTCGCCGAAATCGCCGCGGCGGGAATCGCCAAGGGCAGGGCGGCGCCCGACGCCGCGAAGACCGCAGCGGATTGAGCGATGTCCATCGAGAGGCGGCCCGGGGCCGACCAAGGGGTCGTCCCGGGGCCGACCAAGGGGTCGTCCCGGGGCCGACCAAGGGGTCGTCCCGGGGCCGACCAAGGGGTCGTCCCGGGGCCGACCAAGGGGTCGTCCCGGGGTGACGAAGCGAACCACCTTCGCTATAAGCGCCGGGCGCGGGCATTCTGTGACTGGCGCACAGCCCAGACGCCAGACGAGGCCAATCGAAATGCCCTCCTATCTCGACCTCGCCGTCATCGGGATCATCCTGCTTTCCGCCGTGCTCTCGATGGTGCGCGGCTTCACGCGCGAGGTGCTCGCGATCGGCTCGTGGGCGGCGGCGGCGGCGGCGGCCTATTTCTTCTATCCCGCCCTCGTGCCCTATATCTCGCCCTACATCCACAAGGAGGAGATACAGAAGATCACCTCGGCGACCGTGGTGTTCTTCGTCACGCTGATCGTCGTCTCCGTGCTGACGGTGCGCATTTCGGACGCCATTCTCGACAGCAAGGTCGGCGCGCTCGACCGTTCGCTCGGCTTCGTGTTCGGCGCGGTGCGCGGGTTCCTGCTCGCCGTCGTCGCCTTCGCGATCTTCAACTGGCTCGTCGCCGAGAAGCAGCAGTCGGAATGGATCAAGAACGCCAGGTTCCGCCCGCTGCTCGTCCAGACCGCCGAGCGGGTGATCGCCTACCTGCCGGAAGACGCCGAGAAGGAGATCGAGGGCCTCTGGAAGAAGAAGGCGCCGGCGGGCGCCGAGGAGCCGCCCGACGAATCCGCCGCCGCGCCGCCCGCCGACGCTCCGGCGCCCAGGCCGGCGCCGGCCCCCGCCCCCGGCGTGATCGCTCCCGCCGACAAGCAGAAGCTCGATTCGCTGGTCAGGCAGCCCGCCGCGCCGGCCAAACCGGCGCCGGCGCCTTCGCCGCCCGCCAAGCCTTGACCGTGGCCGCGCGGCGCCCCATTTCAACGGTCGGCGTTGAAACGCGCGAGGCCGCCATCTCCAGCCCTTCGACGAGCGACAGCGACTTCGATCTCGACGCCGACCGCCTGCATGAGGAATGCGGCGTGTTCGGCATTTTCGGCCATCCCGACGCCGCGGCGATCGCCGCGCTCGGCCTGCATGCGCTCCAGCACCGCGGCCAGGAGGCGGCGGGCATCGTCGCATTCGACGGGCGAAGGTTCCATTCCGAACGCCGCCAGGGCCTCGTCGGCGATCATTTCTCGAACGCGGCGACGATCGAGCGCCTGCCGGGCTCGGCCGCCGTCGGCCATGTCCGCTATTCCACCACCGGCGAGACGATCCTGCGCAACGTCCAGCCTTTGTTCGCCGAACTCGACGGCGGGGGTCTGGCGGTCGCCCATAACGGCAATCTCACCAACGGCCTGACGCTGCGGCGGGAGTTGGTGCGCGAAGGCGCCATCTGCCAGTCGACCTCCGACACCGAAGTCATCCTCCACCTCGTGGCCCGTTCGCGCCGCGGGCGTGTCGTCGAGCGCTTCATCGAATCCTTGCGCCAGATCGAGGGCGCCTATGCGCTGGTCGCGCTGACCAACAAGAAGCTGATCGGCGCGCGCGATCCGCTCGGCATCCGCCCGCTGGTGCTCGGCGAACTCGACGGCTGCCCGATTCTCGCCTCGGAGACCTGCGCGCTCGACATCATCGGCGCCAAATTCGTGCGCGACGTCGAGAACGGCGAGATCGTGGTGATCTCGCGCGATGGCGTGCAGAGCCTGCGGCCCTTCCCGCCCCAGCGCATGCGTCCGTGCATTTTCGAATACATCTATTTCGCGCGCCCCGATTCGGTCGTCCACGGACGCCCGGTCTATGAGGCCCGCAAGGCGATGGGCGCGGAACTGGCGCGCGAGGCGCCCGCCGAGGCCGATGTCGTGGTGCCGGTGCCCGATTCGGGCGTTCCGGCCGCGCTCGGCTATGCGCAGACCTGCGGCGTTCCGTTCGAACTCGGCATCATCCGCAACCACTATGTCGGGCGCACCTTCATCCAGCCGACCCAGGCGATCCGCGAGCTCGGCGTGCGCCTCAAGCACAACGCCAACCGCTCGGCGATCGCGGGCAAGCGGGTCGTCCTGATCGACGATTCGATCGTGCGCGGCACGACTTCGGTGAAGATCGTCCAGATGATGCGCGAGGCGGGCGCGCGGGAGGTGCATTTTCGCATCTCCTCGCCGCCGATCGCCCATCCCGACTTCTACGGAATCGACACGCCCGAGCGCGACAAGCTGCTCGCCGCGCGGATGAATCTCGACGAGATGCGCCGGTTCATGGGCGCCGACAGCCTCGCCTTCCTGTCGGTCGACGGCATTTATCGCGCGATGGGCCACGCCGGCCGCGACAACGCCCAGCCGCAATTCACCGACCATTGCTTCACCGGCGATTACCCGACCCGGCTGACCGACCTCGCCGGCGAATCGGGCAAGCAGCAATTGTCGCTGCTTGCCGAAGCGAGCTGATCCTCGGGGCCGCGACACTTCGCCGCCGTGCCCCCGTGGTTGCGCTGCAACAAAAAAATGTCATGAAAATATCGCATTCATAAGGGCGCTTTGGTAATCGGAATTCGCTCATGAAGCGCCGATCGACTGAAATAACTTAGGAATCATGATCGATTGTGATTGCAATAGCTGAAGTGTGAAGATTTTGCTAAAATAGTCATGCGCTGAGTGCATGACTGGTGGACGCTTGGGTCCCTTCCAAACAACGCTCCCTTTCCTTATGTTGCAGCGCACTGGCCGAAGCGGTCGTCCATGCCGGATCCGCAGACGCCGAAGAATTTGCGCAGCAACAAAAGGAGAGGTTGATGACCTCCATCAAGACCATCGCAGAAAAACTCACCGCCTGGCGCCGCTACCGCGAAGCCGTGCGTGAACTGTCTCGCCTCAACGATCGCGAACTGAACGACATCGGCATTCGCCGGGGCGACATCGAATTCATCGTGCGGCAGAGCATCGCCGCCTGACGAACCGCGCGGGGGCTGGTTTCGTCCTCCCGCAAGCCTCCGCGCAGAAGAGCCCGCCGGATCCTCCCTCCGGCGGGCTTTTTTTGCGCGTGATCGCTCGGCGGCGTTCCCGGGGGCCGGCCCCGCGACATCAGGTGTCGTAGCTGCCGCTGTCGTCGAACCCGCCGGAATCGTCGAAGGAGGCGTCCTGGGCGACGTCGGCGTCCTGGTCGTCCGCGACGCGGTCGGCCTCCGGACCACCCGCGCCGGCCGGCGCCTCGTAGTAATTGTTGACGATTTCCTCGCCGCCGCCACCGCCACCGAAGCCGCCGCCCATTCCATAGCCGGAATTGCCGCCGAACAGACTGCCGAGCGAATGGGCGAGCACCACGCCGCCCGCCACGCCGGCGGCTGTCGTCAGCGCGCTCTGCAGGAAGCCGCCGCCGGCCGGCGCCGCCGCCTGGGGCGCGCCGCCCCATTGCCCGGACTGGGGCGAACCGCCCCACGGGCCCGCCTGCGGCGGCGCCGGGGGGGCGCCATAGGCGGGCTGGCGCTGATAGCCGGGGTCGGGCGCATAGGACGGCCGTGGCGGCGGGCCGGGCGGGGGCGCCGACCCCCC
>JBEKEI010000270.1:0-3651 GCA_050013915.1 Roseiarcus sp. | reverse complement strand
GAACGCCCGCGAAAACGTCTCATTTTCGCGGCCTCAAGCGATTTCAAAGGCTTGCGCGCGAACGAAAGCGGGAAAGGGACTTTCGAGGCGCTCCTTTCCTCGCCGTCGAAAAGCGCCCTCCGCGGCGATCCCGGCGGTTGGCGGCTCCGGTTCGTTCGGGGCGTCGGATTCCCGGCTTCGGCGATCGACTCGGCGCTCCATCCGCGCCGCGCGCGCTCCGGGATCCGATGCCGGCGGACCTCGCGCCCGGTCGCGCTGAGGGCGGCGGCGGGCGGCGGCGCGGGGACGGCGGGGTCGGCCATATGGGCCGGGCTCCTGGGCGGGGGACCAAGGGTGAGACCATAGCCGATCGTTTGGAATAACGGAAGATAATTCTCATAGTTCTCTTTTACAGACGGGTTGTCGGCGCAGACGGAGCGCCCGGTCGCCGCGGCGCTCGCGGACGGCGCGGCCTCAGCCGCGGTCATCGCGGCCGGCGCGCTGGACGGGGACTCTCCACCGTCGGCGCGCTGCGCCGACCAGGCCAGCTTCGGCGCCGGGCGCATGCGCGCTGCGTCGGCGGAGCCGCGAATCCCGGCTTGGCGGCTGCAGCGGTGGCGATTGGGACAAAGCCGAATGTCGCCGCAATCGGCCCGCCATCCCTCAGCATCGCCCAGGCCCGCGAGCCGGAGGAAATTTTTGGAAAGGTTTTGAACTTTTTTGAACTTTTTTGAACCGTTTTTGAACGGCTTTTGAACTGCTTTGAAGTCTCTTGAACTTTGATTTTTATTTGCCGGATTTATGGGATTCCCCGGGATTTCAAGAGTTTGCGAGCGAGTGGAAGCATTTTGCGCCCCGATGCGCCCGCGCTCTTGGGGCTCTCGAAGGCCCCGGCGGGGGAGCGATGGAACAAGGACCAATGGCATCACGAACAACCGCAAAGTCGGCCCCCGCGAGGATCGCCCCCGACGGGGCTTCTTGACCGTCAGGAAGGCGGCGCTTGGGAGTTACGCGCCGGGCTCGGACTGGTCGTCGATCGGGAGTAGCCACAGTAGGTCGGGGACTGGCTGGAGTCAAGCCATTTTTCTGTAAAAGAGAAAGACATCCGGCGTCGGGACAAGGGGACGAGGGGATTTCGCGGGCGGGATTCAGGGGAGCGCGACGAGGGCGCGCGTCACGAAGCGGGGCGCGAGCAACGCCAGGACGACCAGGCCCGCGAGCGCGCCGCCGGCGGCCAAGCGGCGGCGCTCCAGGGCGTCGTCGAAGCCAACGGACCCGCCGCGCAGCAGCCGGGTCATCGGCCGCTCGAACAGCAGGAACACGCCGATCGCCGCGTCGATCGCCAGGGCGAGCAGCCCTGCCGCATAAAGCGCAGGATGCGCCGCCGCGAACGGCGCGGGGTTCACCACTCCGCGCGCCGCCCAATAGACGAGACCATGGGTCAGATAGAGCGCATAGGAAGAATCGCCGAGCAGCAGCACGGCGGGGGTCGCGAAGCCAGGCCCCCGTGGCCACCGGCCGAGCGCCAGCGCGCCGACGACCAGCGCCGCCGCGCCGCCCCATTCCCGCTCGCGGCCGCCGAGCGTCGCCCAGCCGCCGTTGGTCGAGCCCGGGTGGAACAGCAATGCGAGACCGATCGCCGCGATCGCGCCGGCGAGCCATGCCGGAATCCGCCAGCCCGCCTGGAAGGCGAGCCAGATCGCGATGCCGAACGCGAATTCCAGCACGATCGGGTTCGCCCAATAGGCGAGCGGCTGCGGCAGCCCGACGTGAAACCAGAAGATCGCCGCGGTCCCGATCATTGCCGCGATTCCGGCGAGCGCCGACCAGACGCGTCCGAGGCGCAGCGCGAGAATGGCGGCGAAGACGGCGTAGAAGAAGGCCTCGAAATAGAGCGTCCAGCCCTGCGCGACGACCGGAAGCAGCGGGCCGCTCGGCCGCGGCCAGGGCAGTAAGCCGAGCGAGGCGAACGCATCCGGCCACGACAGGTCGTCCCTGGCGAGATCATGCTCGACCCGCAGCACGGCGAGCAGGGTGACGACCGTCGCCGCCCACCACAGCGGTGCGATGCGCGAGAGCCGCCGCCGGGCGAAGGCCGCCGCCGCACCGGGCTTGCCCGCCAGCTCGGCCGAGGACAGTACGATCACGAAGCCCGAGACGACGAAGAACAGGTCGACGCCGGCGGCGCCTTCGGCAAACGCCGGCAGCGGGCTGACGAGGCCCAGCGAGCCGAATTCCGGCGCGATATGGGCGAGCGCGACCGCGAGCGCGGCGATCGCCCGCGCGAGCTGGATCGAGACGAGGGGGTTTCCCGCGGCCATCGGGGGCGCACGCTGGCACGGGCGGCGGGTCCGGGCAATGGGGCGCGCGTCAGGCGTCGCGGTGGCAGGGCCATTCGGGTGAGCGCGGCGTTGCCGGGGGCGCGTTCGCCGTCAAGGTCCCGCCGCTTCGCGGTCGCTTTCAAGAGCTTGCGAGCCCTGAACGCTCCGCGTCGGCGCGACCCCCGCCGGTCGCGCCTCGGCTTTACGATCGCCGGCCGCGCCGCTATGGCTAGGGCCAGCAAATCCAGAGGTGCGGGGCGCCCCTCTCCCGCTTGCGGGAGAGGGGTTGGGGCGAGGGTTGTCTGAGGGCGGAAAGCCGCGGGCAAGCCCTCATCCGGCGCTTCGCGCCACCTTCTCCCGCAAGAGCGGGAGAAGGGGTTACCGCACTTTTGGAATTGCTGTGGCTACGGCCGATTTCTCGACGCGTCAGCGGGCTCATGTATGCTGTTCAATTCTTCCGCCTTCGTGCTCGTCTTCCTGCCCATCGCCCTCATCGGATTTTTCCTCTCCGCCAGGTTTGCGGGGCGGCGCGCCGCGATGATGTGGCTGGTCGCCGCCTCGTTCGTCTTCTACGGCTATTTCAAATTCCGCTATGTGTTCCTGCTCGCCGGCCTGATCGTCGGCAATTTCTGGTTCGGCCGGATGCTCCTCAAGCGATCCGGCGACGCCGCCCGGACGCCGTGGCGGCTCGCGCTGTTCGTCGCGATCAATCTGGGACTCCTCTGCTATTTCAAATACACGAACTTCCTCATCGGGACGACCAATGCGGTGTTCGGACGGAGCTTTCCGCTCGAACACATCATCCTGCCGCTCGGCATTTCGTTCTTCACCTTCCAGAAGATCGCCTACCTCGTCGACTGCTACCGGGGCGATGTGGATCGGCACGATTTTCTCGATTTCTCGCTGTTCGTGAGCTTCTTTCCGCAATTGATCGCCGGCCCGATCGTTCATCACAAGGAGATGATGCCGCAGTTCCACAATCCCGCCGTCTACCGGTTTTCCGCCGAACAGCTCGCCGTCGGGCTCGGCATGTTCGCCGTCGGGCTGGTCAAGAAATCCCTCCTCGCCGATCCGCTGTCGACCTGGTCGGACGCCGGATTCGCGCTCGTCCATCCCGGCCTGATCGCGGCGTGGGACGGCGCGCTCGCCTTCACCTTCCAGATCTATTTCGATTTTTCCGGCTATACCGACATGGCGCTCGGCCTCGCCCTGATGATCGGCATCCGCCTTCCCGCGAATTTCGCCTCGCCCTATGCGGCGACGAACATCATCGACTTCTGGCGGCGCTGGCACATGACGCTGTCGCGCTTCCTGCGCGACTACGTCTACTTTCCGCTCGGCGGCAACCGGC
>JBEKEI010000269.1:0-3659 GCA_050013915.1 Roseiarcus sp. | reverse complement strand
TCACCACCGTAATTAACCTCAACTACTTTTCGAGCAGCGCTCGCCAGTGCTTCCATTTCCGCTCGAATGGACTTGCCGCGAATGCGATGCAATACCACAAAAATGGCTAGAGTGGCGCGGTCTTCGTCTGAGGTGAATTCTATTTTTTTGTTTAAGACAATCCTCTCAATAAGCGGAGCCGCAGCATTTTCTAATTTTCCTAAGCTATCTTCGATGCAATAGGTACCGACTTCGGACTCGAAGGTGCTAAAATCGCGTTCAGCGAAAACATTATCAATAGAAGAAAGAAATGTATTTGAATTCTGCTTATCAAATACGTGAATTTGACGGCTTCTCCCCCCGCCTTTGTTTGCGAAAGAATTCAAGATGAACCGCGGAACATAGTGCTGTATCCGAGCACTCGATCGCGGTTTACTGTCCTCTCTTGGAATACGTTCCTTGGATTTATTCACAGTTACCTCAGCTCACGAGCACCCCGTCGTCCCCCCGCAAGTCTCGCACTTCAAACACGTCCCGTTGCGCACCATCGTGAAATTCCCGCATTCGGGACACGCCTCGCCGACGTAGCCCTGCATCCGCGCCTGCGCGCGCTTGTCGGCCTCCGATTCGCGCGCCGCGGCGACGGCGACGCCGCCGAGCGCTGCGGGCGCCTCGTCGACATAGCCGGCGACGTCGCCCTTCAGCGCGGTCGCGCCCTGGGTCGCCCAGCCATGGGCGCCCGCCCCTGCCCCTCCCTCGCCGGCCGGGCCGCCATGGACCAGCATCAGCTTGTCGGCCTTCGAGCGCACGAGCCCTTTCGAGACCACCGAGGCGCGGGCGCTCTGGTCGGGCGTCCGGCTCTGCGCGACCCCGCCGCCGAGCGCGTCATGGGCGAGATCCTCGGGGGCGACATGGGCGAGGTCGTTGCGGCCGAGGTAGGAGATCGCGAGTTCGCGGAAGACATAGTCGAGGATCGAGGTCGCGTTCTTGATCGCGTCATTGCCCTGGACGAGGCCGGCCGGCTCGAAGCGGGTGAAGGTGAAGGCCTCGACATATTCCTCGAGCGGCACGCCATATTGCAGGCCGAGCGAGATCGCGATCGCGAAATTGTTCATCAGGCTGCGGAAGGCGGCGCCTTCCTTGTGCATGTCGATGAAGATCTCCCCGAGCCGGCCGTCCTCGTATTCGCCGGTGTGCAGATAGACCTTGTGGCCGCCGACGGTCGCCTTCTGGATGTAGCTCTTGCGCCGGTTGGGCAGCCGCTCGCGCTCGCGCTGGCGCTCGACCCGCTCGATGATCCGCTCGACGATTCGCTCCGCGACCGCGGCGGCGCGCGCCGGCGTGTTGGCGGCGACGATCGCCTCGACGGCGTCGACCTCCTCGTCCTCGTCGTTGTCGATCAGCTGCGAATTCAGCGGCTGCGAGAGCTTGGAGCCGTCGCGGTAGAGCGCATTGGCCTTCAGCGCCAGCCGCCAGGACATCATATAGGCGTCCTTGCAATCCTCGACGGTCGCGTCATTGGGCATGTTGATCGTCTTGGAGATCGCGCCCGAGATGAACGGCTGCGCGGCCGCCATCATCCGGATGTGGCTGGCCACCGAGAGATAGCGCCTGCCGGTGCGCCCGCAGGGATTGGCGCAGTCGAACACGCCGTAATGGGCGACCTTGAGATGGGGCGCGCCCTCGACCGTCATCGCGCCGCAGACATGGATGTTGGCGGCCTCGATCTCAGCCTTGGTGAAGCCGAGCTGGGACAAGAGGTCGAAGCCCGGCTCGTCCAGCTTCTCCGCCGGGATTTTCAAGGCGCCGGTGAGGAAATCGGCGCCGAGCGTCCATTTGTTGAAGACGAAGCGCAGGTCGAAGGCGCCCGCGAGCGCGGCGTCGACCTTGGCCAGGGCGGCCGAATCGAAGCCCTTGGCGCGAAGAGTCGCATGGTTGATCCCCGGCGCCTGGCCGAGCGAGGCGTGGCCGACCGCATAGGCCTCGATCTCGGCGATATGCGATTCGTGGTAGCCGAGCGCGCGCAGAGCCTCGGGCACGGCGCGGTTGATGATCTTGAAATAGCCGCCGCCGGCGAGTTTCTTGTGCTTGACCAGGGCGAAATCGGGCTCGATGCCGGTCGTGTCGCAATCCATGACGAGGCCGATCGTGCCGGTGGGGGCGACCACCGAGACCTGGGCGTTGCGATAGCCGTGCTGCGCGCCGAGCGCGAGCGCCTCGCGCCAGACCCGGCGCGCGGCGTCGGAGAGATCGGCCCAGGCGGCGCCGGCGCGGCCGAGCGAGGCATGGTCGAGCGGGGTCGGGGCGACGCTGAGCCCGTCATAGCCCGAAGCCTCGCCGTCGGCGGCGCGCGCATGGTTGCGGATCACCCGCAGCATCGCCGCCGCATTGGGCTTGTGGCCGGGGAAGGCGCCGAGCTTGGCCGCCATGACCGCCGAGGCGGCGTAGGCGCCGCCGGTCATGATCGCCGACAGCGCGCCGCAGATCGCCCGGCCCTCGTCGCTGTCGTAAGCGATCCCGCACGACATCAGCAGCCCGCCGATATTGGCGAAGCCGAGGCCGAGCGTGCGATAGTCGTAGGAATTGCGCGCGATCTCCCTGGAGGGGAACTGCGCCATCGTCACCGAGATTTCGAGCGTCAGCGTCCACAGCCTGACCGCATGCTCGAGCGAGGCGACGTCGAAGGCCCGCGTGACGGGATCGCGGAACTGCAGCAGGTTCAGCGAGGCCAGATTGCAGGCGGTGTCGTCGAGGAACATGTATTCCGAGCAGGGATTGGACGCCCGGATCGGCCCCGAGGCCGGGCAGGTGTGCCAGTCGTTGATCGTCGTGTGATATTGCAGGCCGGGATCGGCCGAGGCCCAGGCGGCGTAGCCGATCCGGTCCCAGAGCTCGCGCGCCTTCAGCGTCTTGTGGACCTTGCCGTCGAGCCGGCGGGTGAGATTCCAGTCGGCGTCGTTCTCGACCGCCTGCAGGAAGGCGTCGGCGACGCGCACCGAATTGTTGGAGTTCTGGCCGGAGACGGTCAGATAGGCTTCCGAATCCCAGTCGGTGTCATAGGCGTCGAATTCGATATGAGCGAAGCCCTGGCGGGCGAACTGGATGATCCGCTTGATCATGCCGTCGGGCACTTCGTTGCGCCGCGCCGCCTTGACCTCGCGCTTCAGCGCCGGGTTCCTGTCGACGGTGAAGCAATCGTCGCCCGAGCCCTCGCAATTGACGCAGGCCTTGAGGATCGCCTTGAGGTGGCGCCTGACGATCCGCGAGCCGGTCACCAGCGCGGCGACCTTCTGCTCCTCCTTCACCTTCCAGTCGATATAGGCCTCGATGTCGGGATGGTCGACGTCGACGACGACCATCTTGGCGGCGCGCCGGGTGGTGCCGCCCGACTTGATCGCGCCCGCGGCGCGGTCGCCGATCTTGAGGAACGACATCAGGCCGCTCGAGCGGCCGCCGCCCGACAGCTTCTCGTTCTCGCCGCGCAGCGCCGAGAAGTTGGAGCCGGTGCCCGAGCCATATTTGAACAGGCGCGCCTCGCGCACCCACAGATCCATGATCCCGCCCTCGTTGACGAGGTCGTCGGCGACCGACTGGATGAAGCAGGCGTGCGGCTGCGGGTGCTCGTAGGCCGACTTGGATTTCACCAGTTTGCCGGTCTCGAAATCGACGTAGAAATGGCC
>JBEKEI010000268.1:0-3735 GCA_050013915.1 Roseiarcus sp. | reverse complement strand
GTTTTTTTCTGGCGCCCGCGTGGCGAGATGCTATAGGACGCCCGGCATGGCGGCGGGGTCTCCCACGCGAGGCGCCTCGATGCGGGCGTGGCGGAACTGGTAGACGCGCCGGATTTAGGTTCCGGTGACGAAAGTCGTGGGGGTTCGAGTCCCTCCGCCCGCACCATCGGCGATGCGCGGCGCCCGGCTCGCATGAGCGCCCCGGGGAGATTGTCGAACTCCGGCCGCCCGCCGCGCGGGCGCCGGGAATGATGTTTTCTTTACGTAGGGCGGGAATGACATGCAGGTGACCGAGACGCTTTCGCAGGGGCTGAAGCGCGAATACAGCATCGTTCTGTCGGCGACCGATCTCGCGGCGCGGCTCGATGGCCAGCTCGCCGAGATGAAGGACAAGGTCAGGCTGAACGGCTTCCGCCCCGGCAAGGTGCCCGTCGCCCATCTCAAGCGCGTCTACGGCCGATCGGTGATGGCTGAGGTCGTCCAGGAGGCTATTACCGCCGCCAACAAGCAGATCGTCGACGAAAATGGCCTGCGGCTCGCCCAGGAGCCCAAGGTCGAGCTGCCGACCGACCAGGCCTCGATCGAGGCGGCGCTGGAGGCGCGCGGCGACCTCAACTTCACGGTCGCGCTCGAGGTGCTGCCCAAGTTCGAGATCGGTCCGTTCGACCAACTCGCGCTCGATCGCCCGGTCGCGGAGGTCGAGGCGGCGGACGTCCAGCAGGGCCTCGACCGGCTCGCCGACAACCGCCGCGCCTTCGCCGACCGGCCGGAGGGCGCCAGGGCGGAGACGGGCGATCGCGTCATTGTCGACTTCGTCGGCGCGATCGACGGGAAACCCTTCGAGGGCGGAGCCGGCGAGAGCATCGAGGTGATCCTCGGCTCCGACACCTTCATTCCCGGCTTCGAGGCCCAATTGCTCGGCGCCGTCGCGGGCGAGCGGCGCGCGATCGAGGCGACCTTTCCCGAAGCCTACGCCAACCGCGCGCTCGCCGGCCGGCAGGCGAAATTCGACGTGACGGTCAAGTCGGTCGCCGCCCCCGAGCCATTTGCGATCGACGAGGAATTCGCCAAGAGCCTCGATTTCGATAGTCTCGCCAAGCTCGAGGATGCGATCCGCGCCAATCTGGTCGCCGAATTCGCCCGCGCCTCGCGCGACAAGCTGAAGCGCCAGCTGCTCGACAGTCTCGACCGCGCCTATTCCTTCGAGCTTCCCGAGGGCCTGGTCGCGCAGGAATTCGACTCGATCTGGCGCCAGGTCGAACAGGAGCAGAAGGCGTCGGGCCGCGGCTTCGAGGCCGAGAACACCACCGAGGAGGCGGCGCGCGCCGACTATCGGCGGATCGCCGAGCGGCGGGTCCGGCTCGGGCTGCTGCTCGCCGAAATCGGCGCCAGGGCCGAGGTCAAGGTCGCCGAGGAGGAACTCAGCGCCGCGCTGATGGCGCGCGCGCGCACCTACCCCGGCCAGGAGAAGCAGGTTTGGGACTATTACCGCGGCAATGCTCAGGCGCTCGCCGAATTGCGCGCGCCGATCTACGAGGAAAAGGTCGTCGATCACATCCTCTCGCGCGCCGCGGTGACCGAGCGCAAGGTGACGCGCCAAGAGCTGATGACGCCGGACGCGGAGACCCCGGCGTCGAAATGACCCCCGGCCCCCCGCGCCGATCCGCGGGCCGCCGCGCGCCGACCCTTTAACTCGTTGCGCGTCGCCACTATGTTGCAATTTGGCGACAGCCGCCGATTCCCTGAAAGCGAGATCCATGCGCGACCTGGTCGATTATTATACCAACAATCTGGTCCCGATCGTCATCGAGCAATCGGCTCGCGGCGAGCGGTCGTTCGACATATTCTCGCGCCTGTTGCGCGAGCGCATCATCTTCATGGTCGGCCCGGTCGACGACACGTCCGCCTCGCTCGTCGTCGCCCAGTTGCTGTTTCTCGAAGCCGACAACCCGAAGAAGGAAATCGCGCTCTATATCAATTCGCCGGGCGGCGTGGTCACTTCGGGCCTGTCAATCTACGACACCATGCAGTTCATCCGTCCCAAAGTGTCGACCATGTGCATCGGCCAGGCGGCTTCGATGGGATCGCTTTTGCTGTGCGCGGGCGAGAAAGGCATGCGCTACGCGCTGCCCAACGCCCGAATCATGGTCCATCAACCTTCTGGCGGCTTCCAGGGCCAGGCCTCCGACATCCAGCGCCACGCCGAAGACATCCTCAAGATCAAGCGCCGGCTGAATGAAATCTACGTCCACCACACCGGGCGGGAATACGACGTGATCGACCGGACTCTCGATCGCGATCATTTCATGTCGGCCGAGGAGGCCAAAGCTTTCGGGATCGTCGACCAGGTCGTGACCAAACGGTCGGATGAGAATGAAGATACAAAATCGTGATTAGAATCAATATGTTATGATAGGATGTTGCAGTCCTGCCGCACGTGGGGCCGTCGGAGCGCCGGGCGCCGGGGCGCGGTTCCGGCGGTGCAGGGCCGGCTTCGGCGGCGAATTGCTGCGGCGCAGCACTTGATTCGCCGAGGGTTATCGTGGTTGCATCGCATTGGATGCTTTGCGCGCCGGGACGGGCGGCGAGGGCGGGGTTTCGGGAATCGAGCGATCGCTACGCTTTGTTAGTATGCTGTATTTAAATTGATTCGTCGGGCGTCCGCTGGATGTGAATCCGTTGCGGCGGTATGGAGAAGAAAATGGCCAAAGCCGAAGGCGACGCCAAGAACACGCTCTATTGCTCGTTCTGCGGCAAGAGCCAGCATGAGGTGCGCAAACTGATCGCCGGACCGACGGTGTTCATCTGCGACGAATGCGTCGAATTGTGCATGGACATCATCCGCGAGGAGAGCAAGACTTCGCTCGTCAAGAGCAAGGACGGGATTCCGACGCCGCGCGAGATCTGCAAGGTCCTCGACGACTACGTCATCGGCCAGCCGCAGGCCAAACGCGTGCTTTCGGTCGCCGTGCACAATCACTACAAGCGGCTCAATCACGCCACCAAGCACAGCGACGTCGAACTCGCCAAGTCGAACATCCTGCTGATCGGGCCGACGGGTTCGGGCAAGACGTTGCTCGCCCAGACGCTCGCGCGGATCCTCGACGTGCCGTTCACGATGGCCGATGCGACCACGCTGACGGAAGCCGGCTATGTCGGCGAGGACGTCGAGAACATCATCCTCAAGCTGCTGCAGGCCTCCGACTACAACGTCGAGCGCGCGCAGCGCGGCATCGTCTATATCGACGAGATCGACAAGATCAGCCGCAAGTCCGACAATCCCTCGATCACCCGCGACGTCTCGGGCGAGGGCGTGCAGCAAGCCTTGCTGAAGATCATGGAAGGCACGGTGGCCTCGGTGCCCCCGCAGGGCGGGCGCAAGCATCCGCAGCAGGAATTTCTGCAGGTGGACACGACCAACATCCTGTTCATCTGCGGCGGTGCGTTCGCGGGCCTCGAGAAGATCATCATGAACCGCACCCACAAGAGCGGCATCGGTTTCGTCGCCGAGGTGCGCGAACAGAATGCGCGGCCGCACGGCAACGACGTGTTCCACGACACCGAACCCGAGGATCTGATCAAGTACGGACTCATTCCGGAGTTCGTCGGCCGCCTGCCGGTGGTGGCGACGCTCGAGGAGCTCGACGAGAACGCACTGATATCGATATTGATGCAGCCGAAGAATGCGCTCACCAAGCAGTACCGCAAGCTGTTCGACATGGAGGGCGTGGAGCT
>JBEKEI010000267.1:0-3808 GCA_050013915.1 Roseiarcus sp. | reverse complement strand
GATCGCCTTGATGGCGCCGGCCTCGCGCAATTCGACCAACGCCTTGTAGCCGCCTTCCATCAGCTCCTTAATGCGCGCGTCGGACGCCTCCTTCGCGCCATGCGTGAACACGTCGACGTCATGGGCGTAGACGACGTCGATGCGATCGAGGCCGAGCCGCTCGAGCGAGAATTCAAGCGACCGCATGACGCCATCGTAGGAATAGTCGAACCGTTCGCGGCGCGAGGGCGTCTCGAAAAAGGCGCCCTGGCGCGACCGATCCGCCGGCGCGCACAGTTCCAGCAGACGGCCGATCTTGGTCGAGATCAGATAGGAATCGCGCGGCTTGGCGCGCAGGAAGCCGTTGAGCCGCGTCTCGGACAGGCCGAGCCCGTAGAGCGGCGCCGTATCGTAGTAGCGGCATCCGGCGCTCCAGGCCGAATCGAGCGTCGCGCGCGCCTCCTTCTCGGTCATCGGCCGGTATAGATTGCCGAGCGGCGCCGAGCCGAAGCCGAGTTCGGTGAACGCGAGCTCGACGCCGGCATGCGTCTCGAGCTTGCGCTTCCTCATGCCGACACTGCGCGCGCGTGCGTCCCCAGCCATCGCCGCATCCTCCCCAGATCCAAGACATCGCACCCGCGCGTTCAAGCCACGCACCTTATTGGAGGGCGCCCGGGCGTCAATCGCGCGACGCTCGTCAGACAGGCCTCGGCTCGCATATCGTCAGCATCGGGATAACAGGCCCGACGGGTTTATGACAATAGCGCGGGCGCGTCGATTCGCCGGGGCCCATCGCGGGAATTGCGCGGAACGTCGCGCGGCCCGCGCGCGTTCACGAGACGGGCCTTGCCTGGCGAGGCGATCGGCGGCAAATTGCGCTGAAGGGATGGAGGATGCGCGATGGCTTCCAAGCTCGAACAATTGAAGACGATGAGCACCGTGGTCGCCGACACCGGCGACATGGAGGCGATCCGGGCGTTCAAGCCGACGGATTCCACGACCAACCCGACGCTGATCCTCAAGGCCGCGCAACTGCCCGGCTACGCGCGCCTCGTCGAGGAGGCCATCGCCTGGGGCCGCAAGAACGCCGCCTCGGTCAGCGCCGTCACCGACCGCCTGGCGGTCAATTTCGGCGCCGAGCTGACGCGGATCGTGCCGGGGCGGGTCTCGACGGAGGTCGACGCGGACCTCTCGTTCGACACCGCCGCGACGATCGTCAAGGCGCGTTCGCTGATCGCGGACTACGCCAGCCGCGGCGTGCCGCGCGACCGCATCCTCATCAAGATCGCCGCCACCTGGGAGGGCGCGCAGGCAGCCGCCGTCCTGCAGAAGGAGGGCATCGACTGCAATCTCACGCTGATCTTTTCGCTCGCGCAAGCGATCGCTTGCGCCAATGCGGGCGCGTTCCTCGTCTCGCCGTTCGTCGGCCGCATCCTCGACTGGCACGTCAAGGCCGGCGGCGGGCCCTATACGGCCGAGACCGATCCCGGCGTCGTCTCGGTGCGCGGCATCTACGCCTACTACAAGGCCCATGACGTATCGACCGTGGTGATGGGCGCCTCGTTCCGCAATGTCGGCGAGATCGAGGCGTTGGCGGGCTGCGACCGGCTGACGATCTCGCCGCAGCTGCTCGAGGCGCTGTCCAAGGCCGAGGGTACCCTGACGCGCAGGCTTTCGCCGGAGGATTCCAAGGCCGCGCCGCCGCGCATCGCCCTGGACGAGAAGATGTTCCGCTGGATGCTCAACGAGGATGCGATGGCCACCGAGAAGCTCGCGGAGGGCATAAGGACCTTCGCGCACGATCTGGCGAGCCTGCGCAATCTGGTCGGCGCGCGGCTGGCCGCGGCGGCCTGAAATGGCCGCGCCCGCCGCGGAATTCTGGTACGAATTCGCGAGCACCTATTCCTACCCGGCGGCGATGCGCGTCGCAGCGCTCGCAGCCGCGCGCGGCGTCGCCCTGCGCTGGCGCCCGTTCCTGCTCGGCCCGATTTTCGCGGCGCGCGGCATTGCGGATTCGCCGTTCAACCTCGACGCGGCGAAGGGCCGCTACATGTGGCGCGATCTGAACCGCGTCTGCGCGGCGATCGGCCTGCCGCTGCGCCGCCCCGCGCCGTTTCCGCAGAACAGCCTGCTGGCCGCGCGCGTCGCGCTCGCGCTCGCCGAACCGAGCCGGCCCGAATTCTCGCGCGCGGTCTATCGCGCCCAGTTCGACGCCGGCCTGCCGATCGCCGAACCCGCGACGCTGGCGGCCATCCTCGAGGCGATGGGGCTCGACGCTGGCGCGGCGCTGGACCAGGCGGCGAGCGCGCCGGTCAAGGATGAATTGCGGCGGCAGACCGCCCGCGCCCAGGAGATCGGGCTGTTCGGCGCGCCGAACCTGGTCATGGCGGACGGCGAGATTTTCTGGGGCAACGACCGGCTCGAGGCGGGGCTCGACCGGGCGCTGGCGCTCGCCGGCGGGTAGGTTCAGCGCAAAAGCCGCGCGAAGAAGGCCAGGACGCGCCGCCGGTAGTCCTCGCCGGCGAAGTCGCAGAGGTCGACGTGGCCGGCGCCCTCCACTTCCCAATATTCCTTCGGCGCCCGCGCCCGGTCGAACAATTGGCGCGTCTCGGCGATCGTCGTGCGGGGGTCGGCCGTTCCGGACATGACGAGGATCGGCGCCGTCGCCGCGCCGATCGCGTCGATCGGGCGCAGGGCGGCGGGATCGAGGCCGGTCGCGAGCGCGCCGATCCGCAGGAACGGCGGCCCGACGAACCGGCCGAAGCCGCCGATGCGCTCGACGATTCGGTTGACCGTCGCGCGTTCGATGTCGGGGAACACCGCCTCGAGGATGAGCGCGTCGACGTCGAGCGGCTCGGCGCCGAGCAGGGCCGCGGCGCCGCCGAGCGATATGCCGATCGCGCCGATCCGCTCGCCGGGCAGCCGCGCGCGCAGCCATCGCACGGCGGCCCGTGCATCGAGGTGCTCGAGCCTGCCGAAGGTGATCGCCACGCCCTCGCTCTCGCCATGCGCCTGCAGGTCGAAGGCGAGCACTGCATAGCCCGCGGCGTTGAGGAAACGCATCCGCTCGGCCATCGCCTGCCGGCTCGACAGGACGCCATGCAGCAGCACGATCGCGCCGCCGCCCGGACTGCCCGCGACGAACCAGCCGGCGAGCCGCGAACCGGCGGCCGATTCGAACGAGACCGCCGCCACCGGCAGGCCGACCGCTGCGGCGTCGGCGGGCGAGCGCGCCGGGCGCAGGCTCCACCGGATGACCGCGGCGGCCGCGAGCGGCAGGACGAGGCCGGCGCCGAGCGCCGCCGCCAGCAGGCTCAGCATGGATCCGCCCGCCGATCACGACGAAGTGAGCGTTCCGCATCGGGTCGAGAGGGCGCGCGCATCGCTGCTGCCTAGCGCAGCGGCGCAAAAAATGCTCGTAACCGAGCCGGATACAGTGAAGATTGTGCCATTCGCCATCAGGAGATCCCGATGACCTTCCTCGACAAATGGGCGCCGGTCGTGCTCAGCGTGTTGCGCATCGTCGCCGCGCTCCTGTTCTTCGAACACGGCCTGCAGAAGCTGATCGGCTTTCCCTCCGCCGGCCCGCCGAACATGACGCCGCTGATCTGGGCGCAGGCGGCGATCGAGGTCCTCGGCGGCCTTGCGCTGGCGCTCGGCGCCTTCACCCGACCCGTCGCCTTCATCCTGTCGGGCGACATGGCGGTCGCCTATTTCATGGCCCATTTCCCGCACTCGTTCTACCCTGCCGTCAACCAGGGCGACGGCGCGGTGCTCTATTGCTTCGTGTTCCTCTACTTCGTCTTCGCAGGGGCGGGACCGTGGAGCC
>JBEKEI010000266.1:0-3844 GCA_050013915.1 Roseiarcus sp. | reverse complement strand
GAGGCGATGGGCCGGCGGGCGCGCCGCCTGTTCGAGGTTTTCAACCGCGTCGTCGTCATGGCGGTCGGACTTTGCCTCGTCGTCTATGGCTGGCGGAATTTCCTCACCGGCCTGGGCAGCTTCCGCATGCCCTCGATGCTGCCGATCGCCTATCTCTACGCGCCCATCCCGCTGTGCGGCGCGCTGGTGGCGCTGTTCAGCCTCGAGCAGATCGTCAACGGCCTGCGCCACGGCTTCGCCCGCGAGCCCGCGTCGTCGGAGGGAATCGGGTCGTGACGCGCGCCGGCCCGTGGTCGCGAGCTGGCGAACGGATCTGAGGCGATGCCGAACAGCGCGATCCTCGCGGTCATGACGCTGCTGTTCCTCGCGCTCGGCTATCTCGGCGTGCCGGTCGCCTTCTCGCTGATGGCCGGCGTCATCGTCGGCACGATCCTCACCCCGATCACACTGCAGTCGATCGTCGCGCAATTGTTCAATGGCGTCGATTCCGAAGCCCTGATGGCGATCCCGTTCTTCCTGCTGGTCGGCGAGCTGATGACCTCCGCGGACGTCGTCACGCGGATCGCGGAGCTCTCGCAGGCGCTGGTCGGCCACGTCCGCGGCGGCCTCGCCCAGGTCACCACCGTGTTCAGCATGTTCTTTTCCGGCATGTCGGGCTCGTCTTCCGCCGATGTGGCCGTGCTCAGTCGGACGATGGCGCGACCCATGGCGCGGGAAGGCTACTCCCCCGCCTTCGTCGCGGCGCTGATCGCGGCGGCTTCGACCATCGCCAATCTCGTGCCGCCGAGCATCCTGGCGGTCGTCTATGGCGCGGTCGGCAACGTCTCCATCGCCGGCCTGTTCCTGGCGGGAATCGCGCCCGGCGCCATGGTCGGCGTCGGCCTCATGCTGTTCTGCTATTTCTTCGGACCGGTCGGCTTCCGCCGGCCACGATCGAGTTTCGGCAATCTGGTCGCCGCCACGCGGGCGGCGGCGCTGCCGATGCTGATACCGGTGATCCTCCTCGGCGGCATCCTGTCCGGCTGGTTCACGCCGACCGAAGCGGGCGTCGTCGCGGTCGCGTACATTCTCTTCGTGGTGATCCCGCTGCTCAATCCGGGCCATCTCCGACTGGTGGCGGGCGACTTCGTGCAGGCCGGCCTGATCTATTCGCTGCCGCTGATCACCGTCGCCGCCGCCTCCGCCTTCGGCTGGCTGCTCGCCTATCTGCGCGGGCCGATCGTGGTCGCCGGCTGGATCGGCGGCGTCGCTGGCGGCGATCCGCACGCCATTATGTTCCTGCTGGTGATCGTATTCACGGTCGTCGGCGATTTCATCGAGCCGATCCCCGCGATCATCATCTTCATGCCGGTGGTCAATCAGCTCACCGAGCAGGCCTCGATCAACGGCGTCCACATGGGCATCGTGCTGATCGTCACGCTGGCCTTCGGCCTGATCACCCCGCCGTACGGCCTGTCGCTGCTGATGGCGTCCAAGTTCGTCGGCGCCCGCTTCTCCGCGGCGCTGCGCGCTTCGCTGCCGATCTACCTGATCTTCCTGGCGACGATCGCCTTCGCGATCTTCTTTCCCGAAGTGGTGCTCTGGCTCCCGAAGACGCTGTTTCCGGAGTCGGTCGGCTGCTTCCGGGCGCCCGCTGGAGAGGGCTACATCTGCCCCTGAGCGGGGCGGATTCGGCCACGACGCCAGCGCGATCGAATTGTGGCGCTGCGGCGGGGTCGAAGCGAACCGCCATGACTGTCATGACACGGTCCGCGGCGCCGGCCATGCGCAGTGGGCGCGCGCTCGGGTCGAGCGGCCATTGGCCGCGCTCATCGCGATTCCATCGCGGCGCCGTATTCGCCGCGCCTCGCGGCCCGGTTGCAGTTCGCCCTGTGCTCCAGCGCCCGCTGCGCGGCGGCCACATTGGCGTCCTCGCCCCGCCAGATTTCCAGGGCCGGCTGCTGGATCGCGCGCGCATAGGAGAACGCCAGCGGCCACGGCGGCCGCGCGCGCGGCGCCTGGAACCGCAGGTTCATCGCGTTGAGGCGCGCGGAGGCGAGCTCGCCCGACTGGCCGCCCGACAGGAACGCGATTCCGGCGACGGCGGCGGGCACGTTGCGCAGCAGACAGGTCACCGTCGCGTCGGCGACTTCGTCGACCGGCTCCTGTTTCGGGCAGGCGAGGCCGGGCAGGACCATGTTGGGCTTGAGGATCATGCCCTCCAGCAGCACCCCCTGACAATAAAGTTCGTCGAAGACGCTCTGCAGAACCTCCTCGGTCGCCGCCGCGCATCGCGCCAACGAATGCGCGCCGTCCATCAGCACTTCCGGCTCGACGACCGGGACGAGCCCGCTCTCCTGGCAGAGCGCTGCGTAGCGCGCCAGCGCATGCGCATTGGCGGCGACGCAGCCCCGGCCGGGAAGGCCGTCGCCAATGGCGATGACGGCGCGCCACTTGGCGAAACGGGCGCCCATCGCGAAATATTCGGCCAGACGTTCCCGCAACCCGTCGAGACCCTCGGTGATCTTCTCGCCGGGGCGGCCGGCGAGGTCCTTGGCGCCGATGTCGACCTTGATGCCGGGGATGATTCCGGCCTCGCGGAGGATCTCGACCATGGCGACGCCGCGTCTGGTCTGCTGGCGGATCGTCTCGTCGTAGAGGATCGCACCGCCGATGGATCGGCCCAGCCCCGGGGTCGAGACGATCAATTCGCGCCAGGCGCGCCGGGAATCTTCGGTCTGGGGAATTCCCGTCTTGGCGAATCGCTTGTTGCAGGTCCCGTTGCTCTCGTCCATCGCGAGCAGGCCCTTGTCGCCGGCGAGCAGCGCACCCGCAGTTTCGATCAGCGTCTGCGCGGTCATTTCGCGGCGGCCCATTTCCAGTTGCGAATCTCGGGCAGATCCTCGCCGTGCCTGTCGATATAGTGCTTGTGCTGGATGAGCTTGTCGCGCATCGCCTGCTTCAGATAGGCGCCCTTGCTGCCCAGATGAGGCAGATTGTCGACCACGTCCTGGACAAGATGGAACCGATCCAGATCGTTCTGCACCCGCATGTCGAAGGCCGTGGTGATGGTGCCCTCCTCCTTGTAGCCGCGAACGTGCAGGTTGCGGTTGGCCCGACGGTAGGTCAGGCCGTGGACCAGCGAGGGATAGCCGTGAAAGCCGAACACGACGGGCTTGTCCCTGGTGAACAGCGAGTCGTAGTCGGTTTCGCTCAATCCGTGCGGATGCTCGGCGCAGGGCTGCAGCCGCATGAGATCGACGACGTTGATGACCCGGATCCTCAGGTCGGGCAGATGGCCGCGCAGAATGGACACGGCGGCGAGAATTTCGAGCGTCGGCGTGTCGCCGCAGCAGGCCATCACCACGTCCGGTTCGCCGCCCTGGTCGTTGCTCGCCCATTGCCAGATGCCGATGCCCTGCGTGCAATGGATGACCGCCTCGTCCATGGTCAGCCATTGCGGCAGCGCATGTTTGCCCGCCACGACGACATTGACGTAGTGGCGGCTCCTCAGGCAGTGGTCGAACACCGACAGCAGGCAATTGGCGTCCGGCGGCAGATAGACCCGTACGATGTCGGCCTTCTTGTTGACGACGTGATCGAGGAAGCCCGGGTCCTGGTGGGTGAAGCCGTTGTGATCCTGCTGCCAGACGTGGGAGGCGAGCAGGTAGTTCAGTGACGCGATCTTCCGGCGCCACGGCAGCTCCAGCGTGACCTTCAGCCATTTGGCGTGCTGGCTGAACATGGAATCGACGATCCGGATGAAGGCCTCGTAGCTGTTGAACAGGCCGTGCCGTCCCGTCAGCAGATAGCCTTCGAGCCAGCCCTCGCACTGGTGCTCGCTCAGCATCGAGTCGAGCACGCG
>JBEKEI010000265.1:0-3862 GCA_050013915.1 Roseiarcus sp. | reverse complement strand
CCTCGGAAAAATGGGCGACTGCTTTGCGGCCGCGCGCCGGCGGGCGGGATCTGGCGGCGACGGTGAACCGCGGAATCGGGCGCCGCCATCGTTAACGCCGGAAGTCGCGGCGATCGCGGCTCGGCTCGCCGCGCAATCGGGAGGCAGGGCTCATGTCCGCCAGAATCAGCCGTCTTCCCGTCGCTGACGCGCCGGCTGACCCGGTCGCGCGGGCCGGGGCGCCGAGCCTGCGCGCGCGCGTCGCCGCCTGCGCCGAAATCGCCGCCCGCGCCGCCGACGCGGTCGATTCCGAGGCGCGATTTCCCGGCGAGACGATCGGCGCGCTGCGCGAACAGCGGCTGCTCGGCATATCCATACCCGAAGCGCTCGGCGGCGAGGGCGCCGGGATCGCCGACGTCATCGACGTTTGTTATGGACTCGGGAGCGCCTGCGCCTCGAGCGCGATGATCTACGCGATGCATCAGATCAAGGTCGCCTGCCTCGTGCGCCACGGCGCCGGCAATGCCTGGCAGGAAGGCCTGCAGCGGCGAATCGCCGGGCGGCAGTTGTTGATGGCGTCCTCGACGACGGAAGGCGCCAACGGGGGCAATGTGCGCGCGAGCGCGGCGGCGGTCCAGGTGCGCGGCGCCCGCATCGCGCTGGAGCGCGACGCCTCGGTCATATCCTACGGCGAATTCGCCGACGGAATCGTGACGACGGCGCGGCGCGCGGAATCGGCGGCCGCTTCCGATCAGGTTCTCGTCGCGTTTCTGAAGGAGGACTATACGCTCGAGCGCAGGCAATCCTGGGACACGCTGGGGATGCGCGGAACCTGCAGCGCCGGTTTCATCCTGCGCGCCGAGGGCGGACCGGATCAGGTCCTGGCCGAGCCCTACGAGCGCATCCACAGCCAGACGATGATGCCGGTCGCGCATCTCCTGTGGAGCGCCGTCTGGAGCGGCATCGCCGCCGGCGCCGCGGAGCGCGCGCGCGGTTTCGCCCGCAAGGCCGCTCGGGCCGCGCAGGGAAGGCCGCCGCCCGCCGCCGCGCATCTCACGCGCGCGCGCCTGTCGCTGGAGACGCTGCGCGGCGCGGTGCAGGCCGCCGCGCGCAGGTTCGAGCGGCACGCCGCCGATCCCAGCAGCCTGTCGGCGATCGACGTGCAGCTCGCGATGAATCTCCTGAAGGTCGAAGCGTCCGAACTCGCGGTCGCGGTCGTGATGGGCGCGACGCGCGCATGCGGCCTGGCGGGCTATCGCAACGACGGCGAATTCTCGATGGGCCGCTATGTCAGGGACATTCTGTCGGCGCCGATCATGATCAACAACGACCGGATTCTCGCCGATACCCAGGCGGCGGCGATGATGACTGGGATTCCCGCCTTCCTTTCCGACCTCTGAGTTCGGAGCCCGCACATGACGGTGGCGCAACGATCGCTCGGCGAGCCCAGGACCTCGCCCGAAGCGCTGTTCGAGGCGCTGTTCCGGCCGCTCGGCGTCGACGGCGTCTACGCCCGCAGCGGAGCCTACGAGGCGGCCGTCGAGGCGCTGGGCGGACTGATCGGCCGGCATCGCGAGCCCGGCGCCGAAATCCTCCGCTTTCCCCCGGTCGTGCCGCGCGCGCTGATCGAGAAATCCGGCTATCTCAGCAGCTTTCCGCATCTGCTGGGCTGCGTGTGCGGCCTCAGCGGCGACGAAGCCGCCATCGGCGCCGCGGTCGACCGCTTCGAGTCCGGCCGGGACTGGACGGGATCGCTGGCGGCCGACGAGCTCGTCCTCGCCCCCGCCGCCTGCTATCCGGTCTATCCCCTCGCCGCCGCCGCCGGCCCGGTTCCGGCCGGCGGGTCGCTCTTTGACGTCGCCTGTGACTGCTTCCGCCGCGAGCCGTCGCGTGCGATCGACCGGTTGCAGTCGTTCCGCATGCGCGAATTCGTGTTCATCGGCGCGCCCGAGGCGGCGCGCGCGTTCCGCGACGCCTGGATGGCGCGCGCGGCCGGCATGGCCGACGCGCTCGGACTCGTTCACCGCCTCGCCCCGGCGAGCGATCCGTTCTTCGGCCGCGGCGGCGTCATCGTCGGCAAGGCGCAGGCGCAGCAGGCGCTGAAGTTCGAATTGCTGGTTCCCGTGCGCGCCACCGCGCAGCCGACGGCCTGCATGAGCTTCAACTGCCATCGCGACCATTTCGGCGCGACCTGGGGGATCCGCGACGCCGACGGCGGCATCGCCCATACCGCCTGCGTCGCCTTCGGCCTCGATCGGCTCGCGCTCGCGCTGTTCGCGACCCATGGCGTCGAGGCCGCGCGCTGGCCGTCGCCGGTCAGGGCGACGCTCGGGCTCTGACGCGCTCATGCCGAAGCGCCGGCGTCGATCGTCATCACGGCGCCGGTGATGTTGCGGCCGGTCTCGCCGATGAGATGGACGGCCATTGCCGCGACGTCCTCGACGTCGGCGAACCGGCGCAGCGCGCTGCGCGCCGCGATGCGCGCGCGTTGCGCCTCGTCGAGCCCGCCGGTCATCCGGGTGTCCACGAAGCCCGGGGCGAGCGCGTTGACGGTGATTCCGGACGGCCCCACTTCGCGCGCCAGCGACCTGGTGAAACCGACCATCGCGGCCTTGCTCGCGCCATAGACCGACAGGGCGCTGTAGCCGGTCGAGGCGACGACCGAGGCGAGGTTGACGATCCGGCCGCGACCCTGCGCCATCATGCCGCGCACGACATGCTTGGTCAGCACGATCGGCGCCAGCGTGTTGAGCCGCAGCAGCGCCTCGATGTCGGCGGTCGGCATCGTCGCCAAAAGGCCCGCCGTGCCGATCCCGGCGTTGTTGACGAGCCCGTAGAGCGGGCCGACGTCGCGGCGCAGCGCGAGGGTGAATTCGGGAATGGCGTCGATCGCGGTGAGGTCGAACGCGGCGAAGCGCAGCGCGCCGGCGGCGGCCTCGATCGCGGCGTCGAGTTCGGCGCTGCGGCCGCGCGCGACCGCGACGACCTGGTAGCCCGCGGCGGCGAGTCTCGTTGCGATCGCGAGCCCCAGGCCGCGGCTGGCGCCGGTGACGACCACATTATCCATGGCGGGCGAGCTTTCCGCCGGCGGTGACGGCGAGCGCGGGGACGAAGCGGATCAGCGCCGGCGCCTTGAACGGCGCGAGGCGGTCGGCGCACAGGGCGAGAATCTCCGATCGCAGTTCCGGATATTCCGCGACCCCCTCGGCGAGCACGACTTCGGCGGCGACGACCGCGCCGGTGATCGGATTGCGCCGCCCCGCCACCAGGCTGGCGCGCACGGCGGGATGCAGGTTGATCGTCGCCTCGACCTCCTCCGGATTCACCTTGGCGCCGCCGACATTGATGATTCCGCCGCGCCGGCCGACGAACCGGCAGCGGCCATCGCTCACCGCGATCATGTCGCCGGTGTCGACGAAGCCGTCGGCGTCGCGCAGCGCCGGCGCGCCGGCGCCCAGATAG
Organism: Roseiarcus sp.; assembly: GCA_050013915.1. Taxonomy (GTDB): domain Bacteria; phylum Pseudomonadota; class Alphaproteobacteria; order Rhizobiales; family Beijerinckiaceae; genus Roseiarcus. Next base: position 421 of record JBEKEI010000265.1, on the reverse strand, counting down.
CGCAGCGCCGTGCGCGCCGAGCGGATGCGCAGCGCGCCCTCGACGATCTCGAGCGCGACGCCGTCTCCGGCCGCGCCGAGCAGGCTCGCGGGAAAGCCGGGGCGGCCGTCGCCGATCTCGAACGCGACGCCGGCTTCGGTCGAGGCGAAGGCGTGCGCCACACGCGCGCGCGGGTAGAGCGCGGCGAGCGCGTCGAGCAGCGCGGCATCGGCGATTTCGCCGGAGAGCCTGACATAGGCGGGGTCGATCCGGCGCGCCGCCGCGCTCATCAGGACCAGCCGCCAGTGGGTCGGCGTGCCGGATATGTGGGTGACGCCGGCGCGACCGGCGCGGCCGAGGAAATCGTCGATGCTCTCGCCGCCGGCGCGAAGAATCAGCGAACCGCGGCCGGCGAGCGCGCGCAGGAGAATCTGCAGGCCGC
>JBEKEI010000264.1:0-3887 GCA_050013915.1 Roseiarcus sp. | reverse complement strand
CGCCGGGCAGCAGCCCGGCGACATAGAGCTTGCCGACGTCCTGCTGGGTGATCAGACTGTAGACGGCGAGCGCCAGCGAAGGCGGCAGGATCGAGCCCAGCGTGCCGCCGGCGGCGATCACGCCGGCCGAAAAGCTCTGGGGATAGTGGTGGCGACGCATTTCCGGATAGGCGACCGCCGAGAAGGTCGCGGCGGTGGCGACCGACGAGCCGGAAACGGCGGCGAATCCCGCGCAGGCCGCGATCGTCGCCATGCCGAGCCCGCCGCGAAAGCGCCCGAGCACGGAATTGGCGGCGCGAAACAATTCGGTGCTCATGCCCGAAACGTTGGCGATCGCCCCCATCAGCAGGAACAGGGGAATGACCGCGAAACCGGCGTCGGTCGCGGTGCGGATCGGCGACAGCGCGAGCAGGCGAAACGCCGGGCCCCAGCCGCCGAGGACCCCGAATCCCGTTACGCCGACCGCCCCCATCGCCAGCCCGATCGGAATCCGCAGCAGCATGAGGCCGAACAGGACGGCGAAGCCCAGCGCCGCGATCAGCCCCGGATCCAACCGCGCCCCCTCAATGTGAGGAGAACGCCGCGGCGGCGTCGGTGGCGACCGGCCGGGTCAGCTGGTTGACGAGGCGCAGAATCACCAGCAGGACCGAGACCGCGAGCCCGGCCCAGGCGAGCGCGTAGAACGGCCAGATCGGCAAGCTGAGATCATAGGTGGTCTCGCCGCTCGCCCTGGTCCCGATCACCTTGACCGCCATCGCCCCGGCGAACACCGCCATGCACAGGAGGGTGAACAGGCTCGACAGCACGTCGAGCGCGCGCCGGCCGAATGGCGGCAGGGCGCCCCACACGAGGTCCACGGTGATGTGCTCGCCGCGAAACCCGGTCATGGCTATGCCCCAGAAGGTCACGATTCCGAGCAGATTGCGGCTGACGTCATAGCTGTCCGGGATGCCGACGCTGAACGCCCAGCGCAGCGCCACCGTCGCGAAAGTCAGCGCGGTCACCAGCGCGAGGAACAGGCCGGCGACCCGCTCGGCGGCGGCGGCGAAGCGATTGGCCCGGCGCAGGTCGAGCCCGCTCAATGTTCGGCCGCGTGGTTCTCGGCGACCGATTCGGCGAAGGCGAGGCCGATCGCGTCCGGATTGCCGCCGGCCCGCTTCACCCCCGCCGCCCAACTCTCGCGCAGGGGCGCCGCCGCCTCGCGCCATTGGGCGAGCTGCGATGGCGTCAGCGTCACGACCTCGCGCCCCGGCTCGGCGCGGATCGCGCCGCGACCCGCCGATTCGAAGTCGGCCCAGGGAGCGGCGAAGCGCACCGCCCATTGGCTCGTGCAATGGGCGTCGACGACCTCCCGCTGGGCCGGCGACATGGCCTCGTATTTGTCCTTGTTGAGCACCCACACGAAGGTGGACGCGTAGATGGGCGCGTCGATGGCGTATTTGATCGCCTTGTCGATGCCGAACAGCACGGTGGAGCCCCAGGGAAAGAAAATCCCGTCGGCGACGCCCCGCTCCAGGAGGTCGCGCGCCTGCGGCGCCGAGGCCTGCACGTTGTTGCCGCCCAGCAGCGTGACCAATCCTCCGGTCGTGGCGTTGGCGGGGCGGATCTTGAGGCCCTTGAGGTCGCCCGGCACGGCGATGCGGGTCTTGGAGAACAGCGTGCCGGGGTCCTGGACGAAGGCGAAGCAAAAATGCACGTCCTTCATCTCGCGCGCGGCATAGCGCCGATACCAGCCGTCGACCGCCGCCGTGCCGGCCTTTCCGTCGCTGTAGTTGAACGGCAGGTCCGACAGGCCAATGACCGGAAACCGCCCCGGCTGATAGCCCGGACTGACGAAGGTCGCGTCGGCGATGCCGTCGCGCGCCATGTCGTAATGGTCGAGCGCCTTGCCGAGCTGCTCGGCGGGGAAAATCGTCGCGGTGACGGTTCCGCCCGACTGCGCCGCGATGTCGGCCGCCCAGGCCTCGATCGCCGCCTGCAGCGGATGCGAGGGCGGCAGCCAGTGCGACAGCTTCATCTGCACCGGCGCGTCGGCGGCTTCCGCCGCCGCTGCCATCGCCACCGCGATCGCCGCGACCGCCGCGAACCGGATGCCACGCAACGCCACGCCTCGGCCCATCGCCCCGTTCCTCCTACGCGCCTCATTCTCGTCGGGCGCCCGGCACGCCCGCGGCGTTGGCCCCGGCGCGCCGGATTCAGGCGGCGATCGTCGCGCTCTGCCCGCGCGCTGCGATCCGCGGCAATTGCATCAGCAGCAGGGTCGTCGCCGTCTCCGCGCAGGTTCGGGCGGCCGCGCCGGATTCGACCTCGAGGCTCGCCTGCTCGGCGACCGCCTCGCCGGCGATCGTCGCGGCGCCCGCGACGACGAACGCCACGGCGGGCCCTTCGAGATCCTGCGCCGCGCCCGGCTCGAGCCGCAGCAGGCTCGCCGCGGCGCCGCCCTCGAAGGCGCCGAAACTCTTGACCTTTACGCCCGGCGCCAAGTCCCGCCAGGCGCGATCGGCCTCGGCGACCAGGACCGGCGCCGGCGTCAGCGGTTCGGGATAGGCGAGGACGCGGCCATTGTGGTGCTCCCACGCCGCCTCGTAGGCGTCCTGGCGCGCGCGGCCGGGCTGTCCGTCGGCGCGGTGGAAGACGCCGGCGCGGAATTCCCCCTGGCGGCTCAACTGGGCGACGCTGCGCTGCAGATCGTCCTCGCTCATATAGCCGCTGCCGCTCGGGCCGCCGAACTGGAGGACCAGCACCAGCGCCGGGCCGGAAGCCGATTGCGGACCGTAGAAGGCGCCTTCGGGAAAATAGCCGAGCGTTCCCGGCGCCATGGCGCCGTCGCGGCCGAAATCGCTGACGCCATCGAGCTGAAAACGGAACTGTTCGAAATTGTGCCGGTGCCGCGGCGAGACGAAATTCTCGTAGGTGCGCGACAGCATCAGGCCGAAGTTTCCGGGCGTCCCGGAAGCGCCCTCGACCAGCCGTTTGTAGCGGAAGGTTCCGCCGCGCGGATTGTTGCGCTCGGCAAATTCCATCCGGCCGCCATGGACGATGTTCATTCGCCCCCCTCGCCGCCCGACGTCCTGGCCCGACCAGCCGCCCGCCCCGGTCCGGAACCGGCGCGGCCGCGGGCGAGCAGACGCCGATGTTCATTGCGCGCGACGCGCAATACAACCTAGCCGTTCGGGCTGGTCAAGGGCTATATGGGCCGCCCGGCCGGCGACCGGAGCGCCGGCGCGCGCGGCCTGCCGCTCGAAAATCTGGCCGATATCGAGGCAGCGGTCTCCCGCGATGCCGGGCTGTCCGGGGAAAAATCCAGAATATTTTCAAGCGATTGGTGTTGTTGCGGTTGGAACCTCCGTCGCCCATCGAGACTCGGCGGAACAGGCTCGGGAGGGGCGCGCGGGGCGATGCGTCGGTCGCCGCCGCCGATGCGTCTGCAAAACAGAAATATGAGAATGTTATTGCGATATTCCAAAAGACCGGCTATGCTCCCACCATTGGTCCCCCCGGCAGGAGCCCCGCCATGCCCGACCCCGGAACGCCCGCGCCGCCGCCCGCCGCTTGTCTCGGCGCGATCGAGCGGCAAGCCCGCCGGCATCGAGGACGGCGCACGCGGCGCGATCGACCCGCTGCTGCGCGCGCTCGACCGGTTCGACCGCGGCCGCAACGCGGTCCGCCGCCGCCGCTCCTCGACGAGGAGGACGAATCGGCCGCCGGATTCGACGTCGGGCTCGACGAAAGCGTCCGCCGGGTCGCCGGCGACGAGGCGCGGGCCGCCGCCGCGCGGCGGCCGGACGGCGGCGCGCCGCAGAGCCCCGCGCGGGCTTCAATTTGCCTGCAATCCTCTGATTTTGCTCGATCGGCCGCAAAATGTATTTCCAAATGTATCCAAAACG
>JBEKEI010000263.1:0-4447 GCA_050013915.1 Roseiarcus sp. | reverse complement strand
CGTCGGCTTGGGTGCGAACGCCGCGGCGATGAAGCCCTTGACCATGTTGGGCTTGATGTTGAACTGGAAGTAGTAGAGGCCGCCGCCGAGCCCGGCCAGGAGAAGGAAGACGAGGACGAAGACCACCGGTCGGCGGATCCAGAGCGGCAGGAGCCCCAGAACCAGAACCAGCGCGACCACGCCCGCCAGAGCGAACAGACCTCCGGCGGCGGCAGGCGGCGCGAACCCTCCCAAACCGATCGCGGCTCCGCCGACGGCCGCCAGAACCACGAGCCCCCATAGAATTCGAGTCATGCGGACCCATGTCCTTCGAGCAGGGGCGCAGCCGCCCACTTTGCCTGTTGCGGTTTCCGGGCCTCTCATACAGGGCGTCGCCGCAAAGATAAACCGTGTGCCGGAGCCCGCGGCGTTCGAGCGCGCCCGTCCAGCGAAAGTTTGACCCGCGCGGCTTCTCCCGCCAAATACGGGCGACGAAAGCAAACCCAGGGGTGGAAATCCATGGCGTCCCGCGACATGTCAGCGCAGCTGACCAAGGTCGTCCTCATCACCGGCGGCTCGACCGGCATCGGCGCCGCGCTCGCGCGCGGCTTCGCCGCGCAGGGCGCGCGGGTCGCCGTCAATTATCATTCGAGCGAGGATGCGGCGAAGGCGCTGGAGCGCGAACTGAAGGATGGCGGCGCGCAGATCCTGCTCGTGCGCGGCGACGTCACCGACGCCGCCGACTGCGCCCGCATCGTCGCCGAGTCCGGCGAACGGTTCGGCCGGATCGACGGGCTGATCAACAATGCCGGGCTGATGCTCGGGCGGGTTGCCTCGCTCGAGGCGAGCGACGCGCATATCCAGGCGGTCATCGATCTCAACGTCGTCTCGGTGCTGCGCGTCACCCGCGCCGCCGCGCCCTGGCTCGAGCGCCAGGGCGGCTTCGTCATCAACACCACCTCGATCGCCGCGCGCAACGGCGGCGGCGGCGGCGCGGTGCTCTACGCCGCGGCCAAGGGCTTCGTCTCGACGCTGACCCGCGGCCAGGCCAAGGAATTGATCGGCAAGAACATCCGGGTCAACGGCGTCGCCCCCGGGGTGATCGCGACGCCGTTCCACGAGCGCTACAGCAGCGATGCGCAGATCGAGTCGATGCGGCTCACCGTGCCGATGGGCCGGCTCGGCACGCCGGAGGAATGCGTCGGCGCTTATCTCTTCCTCGCTTCGGAAATGCTGAGCGGCTATGTCATCGGCCAGATCATCGAGGTCAACGGCGGCCAGCTGATGCCGTGACCGCCGGCGGCGCGTCGGTTCGCCGGGCCGCGATTCACCAATCAGCGAGGTTTTTGTTGAGCCGCCGGGCTAAATGACCGAATTAACGGGCGCTCGATCGCCGTCGATCCTTCCGGCGCCGCGCGGGGCAGACATGATCGCTCGATCGACCCGGACCAACTGCTGCGAAGCCCTCGTCATCGGCGCCGGCCCCTACGGCCTCTCGGTCGCCGTGCACCTGAAGGCGAGCGGCGTCGAGACCCGCGCGTTCGGCGAGCCGATGTCGTTCTGGCGCCGGCATATGCCCCGCGGCATGAAGCTGCGCTCGCCGCGCGGGGCGACCGATCTGTTCGACCCCGCTGGCTCGCTCTCGCTCAACGCCTTTGACGAACTCCGCGGCGGCGTTCGCGCGGGACCGCTGCCGCTCGAAGACTTCCTCGACTACGCCGATTGGTTTCAGCGGCGCGCGGTTCCCGACCTCGATCCGCGCGCGATCGCGCGCGTCGAGGCCGCGCCGGGAGGCTTCCGGGCGATCACGGCTGACGGCGAAGCGCTGTTCGCGCGCCGCGTCGTCGTCGCCGCCGGGCTCGGCGGCCAGCAGCGCCGCCCGGCGGCCTTCGCGGACGCGCCGGCCGATCTCGTCACCCACAGCTGCGATCACGACGGTTTCGAACGGTTCCGCGGCCGGCGCGTCGCCGTGGTCGGCCGCGGCCAGAGCGCCTGCGAGTCCGCCGCGCTGCTGAGCGAGGCGGGCGCCGAACCGACGATCCTGTGCCGCGGGCCGATCCGCTGGCTCGGCGCGGACGCGCCGTCGCGCGCCTGGCGGCGCGCCATTCCCCGCCGGCTCGTCGCCCTCGCGGCGGGGCCTTCGGCGGTCGGCCCATTCCCGCTGAACTGGCTCGTCGAGGCGCCCGGCCTCGTGCATAGGGCGCCCGACAATGCCCGCGAGGCGCTGAACGCCGCCAGCCTCCGCGCCGCGGCGGCGGGATGGCTACGGCAGCGCTTTGCCGGCGTGCGCGTCACCAGCGGCGTCGAAATCGTCGGCTGCGCCGCGACGAGGGCCGGTCTCGAAGTGAAATTTGCCCGGGGCGCGGCCGCATTCGACCATGTCGTGCTGGCGACCGGCTACGAAATCGACATCGGCGGGACCGGGATTCTTGCGCCCGAGCTGCTGGCCGCGCTCGCCCGGCGCGACGGCTCGCCGATCCTCTCGGGCCGATTCGAATCGAGCGCGCCCGGCCTCCACTTCGTCGGCGCCGCCGCGGTCGCGAGCTTCGGGCCCCTGCTGCGCTTCATCGCCGGCGCCGGCTTCGCCGCGCGCGCCGTGACGCGGGCGATCGCAGCGCCGCGCGGCGCCAACGCCAATCGCCGCGCCTGCGACCTCGCGGGATGAGGCCGCCCGCGCCGACAGGCGATCCGGCGCCGCGCGAAGGCCGCATCGGCGCGGTCATCCTCGGCGGCGCGCATGGCAGTCTGGCGGTCGCGCGCAGCCTGGGCCGCCGCGGCGCGCCCGTCTGGTTCGTCACCCACGACCATCCGATCGCCGGCTTTTCCCGCCATGTCGCGCGCCGCTTCGACTGGGCGGGCCCCGGCGACCCAGGCGCTGCGGCCTTTCTGCTGGATCTCGCCGCGCGTCACCGGCTCGACCGCTGGGTCCTGTTCGCCGGCGGCGACGACGAGGTCCGGTTCGTCGCCCAGAACCACGCCCTGCTCGGGTCGGCCTTCCGCCTGACGACCCCGCCCTGGAGCGTCGTGCGCCTGGCCTGCGACAAGCGGCTGACCCATCGGCATGCGCTGGTGGTCGGCGTCGACTCGCCGTGGAGCTCGTTTCCGCGCGACCGGCGTGAGGTCGCCGCGCTCGATTGCCGGTTCCCGGTCATCCTCAAGCCGACGTTTCGCGCTGCGCGCAATGCGTTCACGCTCGCCAAGGCCTGGCGCGCCGACGATCGGGCGGCCCTGCTGGCGCGCTATGACGAGGCCGCCGCGCTCGCGGGCCCCGAGGCGATCCTCATCCAGGAAATGATCCCCGGCGCCGGCGACGTCCAGTATTCCTACGCCGCGGTATGGAGCCTTGGCGAGCCCGTCGCCTCGCTGGTCGCCCGCCGCGCGCGTCAATATCCGATCGATTTCGGCTTCACCAGCACCAGCGTCGAGACGATCGATCAGGTCGTGGTCGAGCAGGCGGCGCGGCGGTTTCTCGGCGGAACGCGGTTCAGCGGCCTGGTCGAGATCGAATTCAAATACGACTTCCGCGACGCGCGGTACAAGCTGCTCGACGTGAACCCGCGGCCTTGGACCTGGATCGGGCTCGGCGCCGCCGCCGGGATCGACCTGCCGCATATCGCCTGGCGCCTCGCCTGCGGCGAGACGGCGCCGCCTTCGCGCGGCCGCCCCGGCGCGCTGTGGACCCACGCCTCGCGCGATGCGGCCGCCGCGGCCCTGCAGGTCCTGCGCGGCGGGCTGCGCGCGCGCGACTATGCGGCGTCCCTGGCGCGGCCGACGGCCTATGCGGCGTTCGCCTGGGACGATCCGGTCCCCGCCTTCGTCGACCTGCCGATCCTGCTCGCGCGTATTCTGCAGCGGCGGTTCGGCGCGCGGGCGCCGGCGCACGCCCTGGCCGCGGGAGCGGGCAGTCCACTGTTCAGGGCGGAGTGACGCGCGACGATCGGCGAGCGAGGCCGCCCGCCCGCCGCCGCCCCGTCAGCGTCCGCGCCACCGCGTCGGCCCAGGCGGCGCATTTCGTCGCGCGCTCGGCCTCTCCCATCGCGGGCGTGAACCGCCGCTCGAGCCGCCACATTTGCGCGAACGCCTCCGCTGCGGGGTAGAGGCCGACGCCGCGCCCCGCCAGATAGGCCGCGCCGAGCGCGGTCGTCTCCAGCGCCTGCGGTCGGTCGACGGGCGCATCGAGGAGGTCGGCGAGGCGCTGCATCGTATAATCGGACGCCGACATGCCGCCGTCGACGCGCAATACGGTTTGGCCTGCGAAGGGCCAGTCCCGGCGCATCGCGTCGAGCAGGTCGCGCGTCTGGAAGCAGACGCTCTCCAGCGCGGCGCGCGCGATCTCGCGACGCGTCGTGCCGCGCGTCAGATTGTAGATCGCGCCACGGCACTGGCTGTCCCAGTACGGCGCGCCGAGCCCGACGAAGGCGGGCACGAGGACCACCTCGTCGGCGGGGTCCGCCTCGGCCGCGAGATC
>JBEKEI010000262.1:0-4063 GCA_050013915.1 Roseiarcus sp. | reverse complement strand
GCGCGCCTCGGCCGCGTCGCGCTCGCGCGCCTCCGCCTCTTCCTGCTGCCTGCGCGCTTCGGCCTCCTCGCGCTCGCGCGCCGCGGCCACTTCCTGCTGTCTGCGCGCCTCGGCCTCCTCCCGCTGACGGCGCGCTTCGGCCTCCTCGCGCGCGCGAGCCTCTGTCACTTCCTGTTGCCTGCGCGCCTCGGCTTCCTCCTGCACTCTGCGAGTCTCGGCTTCGTCGCGGCTCCGAAGCGTCTCCGTCTCGTCGCGACTGTCGGACGCCTGCGCGCGCTCTCGGCGAGCCTCGGCCTGTTGCCGATCCCGCGCATCTTCCGGCGATTCTTGCTGGAATCGGCCATGGCGACCATCCTCGTGGCGCGACGAGGGGTCCGGATCGTCAGGCAGCCTGCGCGCCTTGACGGCCGGCTCGTCAGCCTCGGCTCCGGCTTGGTTGTTTCGCCCCGCCGAGCTGTCGCGGCGATCCCCGTCCGCCGCCCCGTGCGCGGGTTTCCGATCCGGTCGGAGGGAATCCAGGTCTTCCGGGTCGCCTCGTCCGCCCGGTTCCGCCTTCCCTGCAAGGGGCGCAGGCTCATCCCTGCGCGAAGGCGGCCCCGGCTCCGGCCGAGCTTCGCCGCGCTCGAACCCGCGCCTGGCTCCAGCCGACAGACCATCATCGGCATGCGCTTTTTCATCTCGCACTCGTCTGTCCTGCTGCTGCGCGAGGTACAGCCTGGCCTTCACTTCCATCTGCTCGCGCGCATCCTGTTCGAGCCTCGCATTCACGGTCTCGACGCGGATCCGCTCGCCTTCCTCGGCAGCTTGCCTTTCCGCCCGCAGCTTTTGTTCGCGCTCGAATATCTGAGTCGCCTGTTCGCGCTGGCGGGCGCCCGCCTCTCTCTCCGTGCGCTCGGTCTCCGCCGCCTGCTGACGGCGGCTCTCGTCGTCGTTCGCCTGTTGCTCCCGAATTCTGTCCCGCTCCTCCTGGTCGCGCGCCTTCCGTTCCGCGGCCAGGCGATCCGCCTCGTCAGGCCGATCGGCAAGCGGCTGGCCCGGAGCCGGCTGATCGAAACCCGCGCGCGCCGGGATCTCCGGTTCCGGCCGGCTCCGTTGCGCCGCTTCTGCTGCGGCTCGAAGTCTCCGCTCGTCGCCAGACCTGGGATCGCCGTCGCCAAAGGGCGCGCGCTGCTCCCGGGACGCTCCATGCAGCCGGACCGCGTCGGTGTCCTCGGCTGTTTCCAGATACTGGGGCGGCCCTTGCTCGAAGGTCTGCGCCTCCCGCGCGGGCGCGCGACCTCCGGAGCCGCCACCCGATTGTCTCGCAACATCCTGGAGACCGTCGGATTGGACGCCGATCTCCTGGGGATCGCCGAGGCGCGCGTCGCGACTCGAAGAGCGCCCGACGTCGAGCGAAGCCTGAACTCCGGAGAGCAGCGGCGAAACCACATCCGCAGGCGCCTGGTCGAGACCGGCGATCGCGACCGCGGGCGGCGGCGGCTCGCCCGCCCGATCCCGCGCAGAACGCGCGGGGTCGAAGGCCGGCCGTTCGGACGAGCCTTTCGCTGCCGGATCCGGTTTCGAGCCTGCCGCAGCGAGCGCACGGCGCCGGGACGGCGCCGACGCAGCGGCCGCCGTCGCCTCGGGCGCCGAGATCGCCGCGCGGCGGGACGTCTGCGCCGGAGGGGCGGTTGGCGAATGCGATGGCGAGGGCGATCGATTCAGGCCTGAGCCGGCCGCGCCGGCCGCCTCGGCGGGCGCCGGCGCCGCAGGCCGATCCGGCCAGTCGTTCGCCCGGCTGAACTGGCGGATCAGCGGAAGCTCGGGAATGACCAGACGCTGCGATTCGGCGATCGGCCTCCCCACGCTTGCGATCTTGTCGCGATTGGCTTCCAGGATCGCTATGAACTTCGTTGCGTCGCGGTAATAGAGCCTGGCTATGTCCTGGAGCGTCTCGTTGGGCCCGACGACGTGATGCGCGCGCGCTTCGACCGGCGCTGTCGTCCGTTTCGCCTTGAATATTTCAAAGGCCTGCGCGACAGCTTCGTTCGCGCGGCGGCTGAACCCGGTCGCAGCAGCGGCGCCCATCGTCAACACGCCCGCATTATGGGCGCCGTCCATTATTTTTCCGAACACATTCTCCAGCCGGGCGGCTTCGACGGGCTCCCATGGTTCTATCGAGCCGCCGAGCTCCTGCAGACTTGCGAGGATCCTGCCGTCGCGGTTCATGAGTCTGACTCTGCCTAGAAAATCGCGGAACACGTGAACCGCATGGCCGCCGGCGCTCTTGCTGAATATCTTCAGCAGGACGACGCTTCCGTCTCTTTCGACCAGCTTGGCCACCTCGTCGAAATTCTTGACCGCCGTGACCGGCGAAACCTTGGCGCCGATCGGCTTCAGGGCGTTCAGCCATTCCTCCATCGTCCTGGGAATCACCCGATCGATGCTGTTCAGCATCTCCCGGTTCAGCGGACGCCCGATCGCATTGGCGAATTCGTCGACGCTGACGAACATTTTCTGGCCGGTCTGAACCAGGGCCTGCGTGCTGGTGACCGCCCAGCAGGGCGCCCCGCGAACGTCGGCGATCAGCTTCGCCCTCGACAGGTTGTAGGCGATCTGGGTTTCCTTGCCGACGGCGCCGAGCGGTCCGGCCAGACCGACGAGGCGCATCGCGTCCTTGGCGACGCCCCAGGGACCCTCGACGGCGCCGGCGCCGAACCGGAACATGTCGACCGAGGGTTCGGCGACATCCATCGCGGTGTTGAGGGTGGTGTCGACCGCGACTCCGAGCCAGTAGGGGCTATGGTCGACAAACTCGACCAGCGCCTCCTTGGCCTTGGCGTGCTGTTCGTCCCACCAATCGGCAAAGTCGCTGGCTTTGTTCCACATGTCGGCTCCGACTGCTCTCCATGCGCCGGCTCGGGGACGCTCATCGGCGCGCCGCGCGAAACAGCCATCCGCCGGGTCTCTTGAGGGCGGGCGTCGGGGCGGCCTATACTAGCTATATCGCAGGCGCGCGCGCTCCGCACCTGTTCGGGCGGCCGAACGGCCTCGCCCTGACGCATCGCAAATCGCCCGCCGGGCGGAGCTCGGCGAGCGGTCTCCAATCGGGGGTTCCGTGATGAGCCTGGCCTCGCGAGATTCGATCGATCCGGCGCTGAACCTGATTCTCGAAACCGGGGAATCGCAATTGCGGGCAAAGCAATATCCCCTGGCGGAGGTGTCGTTCCGGATTCTGATCGAACGATGCGGCGACATTCCCGGCCTCCACGCCGGACTGGCGGAGGCTCTGGCCGGACAGGGAAAATTCGACGCGGCGGAATCCTCGTACCGCCGGGCGACGACGGCGATCCCCGACGTCGCCGAACTCTGGTACGATTACGCCTTCGTGCTCGCGCGCCAGCAGAAATACATCGACGCCAGGCGAGCCTGCTCGAAAGCCCTGGAGCTGAAGCCGGATTCGCAGACCGTGCAGAGCGTCCAACGGCTGATGAAGCAGCTCGGCTGAATCGCCTCTCGTGCGCGGAGATCGCCGTGAACGCCCAGCCCGTCGCTCCGGTCGCGCTTCCCCCGCGGTCGCGACCGGCCCAGCCGCTCGTCGCGCCCCGCGACATCGCCGCACTCGCCGGGCTGGCGCTCGCCGGCGGCGACCATCTGTGCAGCAGGCCGCTGCTCCTCGCCCTCGTCGATCTGGCCTGCGCCGGTCGGACGGAATTCGGCGACGCCGCCGACTGGCGCGCCCTCGAGGCCGCGGTCGGCCGGACCGGCCTCGCGATCGATCAGATATTCGATTGCCTCGCCAGGGAGGCGGTCGCGCCGGGCGCGCCGGTCGCTCGAAAATTCCGTATCTTTCCCTTCGACTACGAGAGCTGGCAGGCGTTTCGCCAGCGTCCGGACAAGGCGGACAGTTCGGACGAGGCCTGCTGGTTCGATCTGTGCCGCTCCGCCACCGGCGCCAACCCGAGCGACGGCGACGCCGCCTTTGTCGCATTCGTCCGCGACGCCGTCCGGATCACCCGCCTGCCGATCGACTCGGTGCTCGACGCCGCGAGCGCCGCCGCCGGCGGCGGTTCCGGTCGCCCGG
>JBEKEI010000261.1:0-4100 GCA_050013915.1 Roseiarcus sp. | reverse complement strand
AGCGCCCGGTCGCCCCGGCGGTCGCAGGCGGCGCGGCCGCCGCCGCCGGCATCGCGCCCGGCGCCCCGAACGTGGGCTTCCACCGTCGGGCCGCCAAACGCCGCGCCGACCAGGCCAGCTTCCGCCGCCGGGCGCCCGCGCGCTGCGTCGGCGGAGCCGCGACTCCCTGGCCGGGGCCGGGCTCGCCGGCGTTGCCGCCCGTCCGAGGCTCCGCTACCTTCGGATTCGCCGATCGATGATGGAGACAGGCTTGGCTCGTCGCACCGCCGCAATCGAAACGCTCCCCGCCGCGACCCGCGCGCCCGAACCACCCGCTCCGACGCCGAACGACCTGTTCGCCACGCCAGCCCGGTTCATCAACCGCGAATTGTCCTGGCTCGAGTTCAATCGCCGGGTGCTCGAGGAGGCCGCCAATCGCAACCACCCGCTGCTGGAACAGCTTCGATTCCTGTCGATCTCCGCCGACAATCTCGACGAATTCTTCATGGTCCGCGTCGCCGGCCTCGTCGGCCAGGTGCTCTCTGGCGAAACGACGCCGAGCGAGGACGGGTTGTCGCCCGCCGAACAGCTCGCGCGGATCGGCGAGCGCGTCAGCGCGCTTGTGGCGTCCCAGCAGGCGCGCTGGCGCGACCTGCGCGACGAGATGGCGAGCGCGGGCATCGTCATCGTCGCCGTCGCCGATCTGTCGGCCGACGAGCGCCATTGGCTGGAGGATTATTTTCTGCTGCATGTGTTTCCGGTCCTGACGCCGCTGGCGGTCGATCCGGCGCATCCGTTTCCGTTCATCCCCAATCTCGGCTTCACCGTCGCCGTCCAGCTCGTCCACCTCACCGACCGGCGCGCGATGAGCGCGCTGATCCGCGTGCCCAACAAGATCGAACGCTTCGTCAGGCTGCCCGAGGTCGAGCAGGCCGGAATCCTGCGTTTCGTGACGCTCGAGCAGATCATCGTCGCGTTCACGTCCCAGCTGTTTCCGGGCTTCGCGGTGACCGGGCAGGGCAGTTTCCGGGTCATCCGCGACAGCGACATCGAAATCGAGGAAGAAGCCGAGGATCTGGTGCGCCTGTTCGAGACCGCGCTCAAGCGGCGCCGGCGCGGGTCGGTGATCCGGTTGGAGATCGAGGCCTCGATGCCCGAGGCGCTGCGGATCTTCGTGACCGGCGACGTCGACGTCGTGCCCTCCGGCGTGTTCGTCGTCAACGGCATGCTGGCGCTCAACGAATTGTCGCAGCTGGTCTCGGTCGATCGGCCGGACCTGAAATTCGCGCCCTACAATCCGCGCTTTCCCGAGCGCGTGCGCGAGAACGGCGGCGATTGCTTCGCGGCGATCCGGCAGAAGGATCTGGTCGTCCATCACCCCTATGAATCCTTCGACGTCGTCGTCCAGTTCCTCGCCCAGGCGGCGCGCGACCCCTCGGTCGTGGCGATCAAGCAGACGCTCTACCGCACCTCCGCCGACAGCCCGATCGTGCGCGCGCTGATCGAGGCGGCCGAGGCGGGCAAGTCGGTCACCGCTCTGGTCGAGCTCAAGGCGCGCTTCGACGAAGAGGCCAACATCCGCTGGGCGCGCGACCTGGAGCGCGCCGGCGCGCAGGTCGTGTTCGGCTTCATCGAACTGAAGACCCACGCCAAGCTGTCGATGGTCGTGCGCCGCGAGGGCGATTCGCTCGCCACCTATTGCCACGTCGGCACCGGGAATTATCATCCGGTGACCGCCCGCATCTATACCGACATCTCCTTCTTCACGGCCGATCCGGCGATCGGGCGCGACATGTCGCGCATCTTCAATTTCATCACCGGCTACGCCGAGCCGGACGGGCTGGAATTGATGGCGATCTCGCCGATGATGCTCAAGAAGCGCCTGCTCAGGCATATCGCGGAAGAGATCGGCTATGCGGACCAGGGCAAGCCGGCCGCGATCTGGGGCAAGTGCAATTCGCTGGTCGATCCGGAAATCATCGACGGATTCTACGCGGCGAGCCGGGCCGGGGTGCAGATCGATCTCGTGGTCCGCGGCATTTGCTGCCTGCGCCCGGGCGTCGCCGGCCTGTCCGACAACATCCGCGTCAAGTCGATCGTCGGCCGCTTTCTCGAGCATGCGCGCGTCTACGCCTTCGGCGGCGGGCACGGCCTGCCCCATCCCAGGGCGCATGTCTATCTGTCGTCCGCCGACCTGATGCCGCGCAACCTCGACCGGCGCGTCGAGGCGATGATCCCCGTGCTCAACCCGACGGTGCACGAACAGGTGCTCAATCAGATCATGGAGGCCAATCTGATGGACAATCAGCAGAGCTACCTCGTCAAGCCGGACGGCTCGAGCGAGCGGATCGCGCCCGCGGAAGGCGAGGAGCCGTTCAATGCGCACAAATATTTCCTGACCAACCCCAGCCTTTCCGGCCGCGGCAAGTCGCTCAAGGAATCGCGCCCGCGGTCGCTGCCGCGCCGCAAGCCGCGCAAATGATCCGGCCGCCCGAGCCGGCGCGAGGCCGGCGCGCGCCTGGGCGAGGCGATCGTGACGGCGGCGCTGGCGCGTGAGTATTTTCCGATGCTAGCCACCGCGAATCATATGCCGGTACAGTCGCGAACGAAGGTCGAGAGTCGTTTCGCCGGCGTCAATCCCCTGACGAGCTGCGGAATCCGCGTCTGATTCTGCCTTCATTTCAAGAAGGGGCGAAGATTCGCCATGACCATCACCCGTGAAGATCTGGATCAATTCCTCGAAATGGGCCACCTCCACCGACGTGGCCCGATCAGCAGCGTGGTTTACACCGATGGCGTGAAATATCTGGCGGACGAGGCGGACGCCAACTGGCTGATCGACGAAATCGTCCGCGCGCAGCGTCGCCCGAAGGTCGCCGGCGAGCTGTTCCAGACCTGGAAGCTCAAGGTCGAGCCGAGCCAGCAGGCCGTGCTGATCTGTCGGCGTCCGGGGCCGGCCACCGAGGACGGAGCCGACGAAGTGGTGTTCAAGAAGCGGATCGACTTCACCGACTTTCCGCTCGACGAGGTCAGTCTGTATTGCGTCGAGGGAACGCTCATGCTTCCCAACGAATATTAGGGCAAGCCCCGGCTTCGGCGCGAAAGGGTCTCGACAGGGTCGAGGCCCTTTTCTATGTGCTATGAGCCGGCCGGGCGATCCATAGGGGTCCGTCGTCACGAGCCATCGCCCTCCGCCGGCGAGCGGCCGCCCCGCGTCGATGAAAGGCTTCCATGTCCGTGTTCGATTCGAGAGGGCGTCTGCCCGGCATGCCGGTCGCGATCGTCGACATCGGCTCGAATTCGGTGCGCCTGGTCGCCTACGAGGCGCTCACGCGGTCGCCGACGCCGACCTTCAACGAGAAGGTGCTGTGCGGACTCGGCAAGGGTGTGGCGACGAGCGGGTTCCTCACCGACGAATCCGTCGCCAAGGCGCTCGCCGCGCTGCAGCGCTTCCGCGTCCTCTGCCGCATGATGCTGGTCGCCGACCTCACGGTCGTCGCCACCGCCGCCGTGCGCGACGCCGCCAACGGGCCCCATTTCGTCGGCCTCGCCGAGCAGGCGATCGGCTGCCGGATCGACCTCCTGGACGGCCCGCGCGAGGCGCTGTTGTCGGCGCTCGGCGTGCTCAGCTCGATCCACGAGCCCGACGGCGTCGTCGGCGATCTCGGCGGCGGCTCGCTCGAACTGATCGACATCGGGCAAGGCCGGGCGGGACGCGGCGTCACACTGCCCGTGGGCGGCCTTTCGCTGATGGACGTGTCCGAGCGGTCGCCCAAGAAGGCCGCCCGCATCGTCCGCGAGGCGCTCGCCGGAGCCAAGCCGCTCGACCAGCTCGACGGCCGCACGTTCTATGCGGTCGGCGGGACCTGGCGCGCGCTGGCGCGCCTGCACATGCGCCAGCGCCAGTACCCGCTCAACGTGATGCACAATTATGTGATTCCGTCGCGCGACGCGCTCGAATTCGCCAAGCTCGTCGAGCGGATCGAGGCCGACGCGCTTTCCTCGATCGAGAGCGTTTCGACGGCGCGCCGGCCGCTGCTGGCCTACGGCGCGGCCGTGCTCGAAGAGATCATCCGGCACTATGAGCCGAGCGAAATCGTCGTGTCCGCGCTAGGCGTTCG
>JBEKEI010000260.1:0-4727 GCA_050013915.1 Roseiarcus sp. | reverse complement strand
CGGATCGGGATTGGCCATGGCGAAGATAATCGGCTTATCGGCCATGGATTTCACCATGGCCGGCGTGACCGCGCCTTTGACCGAGAGGCCGAAGAACACATCCGCGCCGGCCAGCGCCTCCGCCAGCGTACGCGCCTTGGTCTTGACCGCAAAGCCCGACTTCCACTGGTTCATGCCGTCGGTGCGGCCTTCATAGATAACGCCCTTGGTGTCGCAGAGGATCAAATTGTCAGGGCGAAAGCCGATGGCGCGCAACAGTTCGAGACAGGCAATGCCGGCGGCGCCGGCGCCGTTGCAGACCACCTTGGTGGTGCCGATCGCGCGACCGGTGAGTTCGAGCGCGTTGATCAGACCGGCAGCGGCGATGATGGCGGTGCCGTGCTGGTCGTCATGGAAAACAGGAATGTCGAGGAGTTCGCGCAGCTTCTGCTCGATGATGAAGCATTCCGGCGCCTTGATGTCCTCGAGATTGATGCCGCCGAACGCCGGCGACAAATAACGCACGCAATTCACGAAGGCGTCGACATCCTTGGTGTCGACCTCGAGATCGATGCCGTCGATGTCGGCGAAGCGCTTGAACAGCACCGCCTTGCCTTCCATGACCGGCTTGGCGGCGAGCGCGCCGAGATTGCCGAGGCCGAGAATCGCCGTGCCGTTGGTGATCACCGCGACCATGTTGCCGCGCACGGTATAGTCGAACACCGTCGAGGGATCGGCGTGGATCGCCTTGACCGGCACGGCGACGCCGGGCGAATAGGCGAGCGAGAGGTCGCGCTGCGTCGCCATCGGCTTGGTCGGCATGATCTCCAGCTTGCCGGGCCGGCCGCGCGAATGGAACAGCAGCGCTTCCTGATCGGTGATCGAGGGACGCTTCGAGCGGCTCGGCTGGTCGTTGGCCATGACGTCCTCTGGTGTCGCCCGCGCCGGTCGCGGCGGCGGGTCGATCGGTTGCGATGGAAAATGGGCGGCGTGTCAGGCCTCGCCCCAGACCTCGCGGGCGACTTCGACCGTGCGCGCGAGCTTGCGCCACTGGTCCGCCTCGGTCAGGTCGTTGCCGTGCGCGGTCGAGGAGAAGCCGCATTGATGGCTGAGGCAGCATTGCTCCAGCGGCACGTAATGGGCGGCCTCGTCGATCCGCTTCTTCAGCGCGTCCTTCGATTCGACCGCTGCGCTCTTGGAGCTCATGATGCCCAGCACGATCGTCTTGCCCTTGGGCGTGAAGCGCAGCGGGGCGAAATCGCCCGAGCGCTCGTCGTCATATTCGAGGAAGAAGCCGTCGATCGCCATTTCGTTCAGCAGGATTTCGGCGACCGGCTCGTAGCCGCCCTGGGCGACCCAGGCGCTCTTGAAATTGCCGCGGCACAGATGGACCGAGATCGTCATGTCGCCCGGCCGGTCGCGGATGGACTCGTTGACGAGCCGGCAGTAGAGCCGCGTGAGCTCATCCGGATCGTCGCCGCGCGCCCGGGTCGACTCGCGGATCGCGGGGTCGCACAGATAGGCCAGATTGGTGTCGTCGAGCTGGAGGTAGCGGCAGCCGCGCGCGGCGAGATCGGCGATTTCGGCGCGATAGGCGGCGGTGAGATCGGCGTAGAAGCCTTCGAGATCGGGATAGACGGTCGCGCTGATCGCGGCCCGGCCGCCGCGGAAATGCAGCATGGACGGCGCGGGAATGCACACTTTGGGCGTCTGCCGGCTATGCGCCTTCAGGAAGTCGAAATCGGCGCCCTGGATCGCCTCGCCATGGCCGATCGGCCCCTCGACATGCATGGTCGGCGGCTTGAAGCCGACTTCGGTGCCGTCGTCCTTGCGGAACTTGGCGGTGAACTCGCCATAGGACACGGTCACGCCGGCGAGCTTCTCCAGGAAGTCGACGTGGAAATAGGTGCGGCGGAATTCGCCGTCGGTGATCCCGTGGAGGCCGACATTCTCCTCGGCGCGGATGACTTCGAGGATGCATTCGTCCTCGACCGCGCGCAACGCCTCGGCGGCGAGCCGGCCGGCGAAGAACGCCTCGCGCGCGGCGGCGAGCCGGGCCGGACGCAGATAGGAGCCGACGTGATCGGCGCGAAACGGCGGCTTCCTGGCCATGGTCTCCTCCCTGCGGACCGGTCCGGCGATGCGGGACTTGCGGCCCCCGCCGTTTTCTGGTCAGGCCTTTCTAGACCAAGGCCGGCGTTTGGCAACCCACGCTCGGCGCCGCCGTCGCCGGCCTGTCGCTGCTCGCGATCGGCGTCGCCGTCCGGCGGCCGCGGCTCGCGCGCAGGGTTGCGCGATCCTGATCGCCGGCGGCCGCCGCCCATTCACATAAAGATATCCTTATGTTATTATATCGGCTGGCGCGGAGTGGGATCGAGGGCGCGGGATGACCAAGGGATTGAATTTTCTGTTTGACGCCAATGCCGCGCCGCAGGCGCTGGCGGCGGCGGCGCGCGAGCGGATCCTCATCCTCGACGGCGCCATGGGCACCCAGATCCAGGGGCTCGGCTTCGCCGAGGAACATTTCCGCGGCGAGCGCTTCGTCGCCTGCGAATGCCACCTGCAGGGCAACAACGACCTGCTGACGCTGACCCAGCCGCAGGCGATCGAGGACATCCATTTCGCCTATGCGATGGCCGGCGCCGACATTCTGGAGACCAACACCTTTTCCGCCACCGCGATCGCCCAGGCCGACTATGGCATGGAGGCGGCGGTCTATGACCTCAACCGCGACGGCGCGCGGCTCGCCCGCCGCGCCGCCGCGCGCGCCGAGGCGATCGACGGCGTGCGGCGCTTCGTCGCCGGCGCGCTCGGGCCGACCAACCGCACCGCCTCGATGTCGCCCGACGTCAACAATCCCGGCTATCGCGCGGTCTCGTTCGACGATCTCCGGCGCGCCTATGGCGAGCAGTTGCGCGGCCTCGTCGACGGCGGCGCCGATCTCATCCTGATCGAGACCATTTTCGACACGCTCAACGCCAAGGCGGCGATCTTCGCCTGCGGGGAGGTGTTCGCCGAGCGCGGGATCCGCCTGCCCCTGATGATTTCGGGCACGATCACCGACCTGTCCGGCCGCACGCTGTCGGGCCAGACGCCGACCGCGTTCTGGCATTCCGTGCGCCATGGCCAGCCGTTCACGATCGGGCTCAATTGCGCGCTCGGCGCCGCCGCGATGCGCGACCACCTCGCCGAGATCGCCGCCGTCGCCGACACGCTCGTCTGCGCCTATCCCAACGCCGGCCTGCCCAATGAATTCGGCCTCTACGACGAGAGCCCGGAGGCGATGGCCGCGCAGATCGGCCAGTTCGCCCGTGACGGGCTCGTCAATGTCGTCGGCGGCTGCTGCGGCTCGACGCCCGAGCACATCCGGGCGATCGCCGGGGCGGTGCGCGGGGTGCCGCCGCGCGAGGTCCCGACGGTCGCGCCGCTGATGCGCCTGTCCGGCCTCGAGCCGTTCGTGCTTTCGCGCGACATACCCTTCGTCAACATCGGCGAGCGCACCAATGTCACCGGCTCCGCGCGTTTCCGCAAGCTGATCACGGCCGGCGACTATGCCGGCGCGCTCGCGGTCGCGCGCGACCAGGTCGCCAACGGCGCCCAGATCCTCGACGTCAACATGGACGAGGGCCTGATCGATTCGGAACGCGCGATGGTCGAGTTCCTCAACCTGATCGCCGCCGAGCCCGACATTGCGCGGGTGCCGGTGATGATCGATTCCTCGAAGTTTTCGGTCATCGAGGCCGGCCTCAAATGCGTGCAGGGCAAGCCGCTGGTCAATTCGATCTCGATGAAAGAGGGCGAGGAAGCGTTCCTGCGCGCCGCCCGGCTCGTGCGCGCCTATGGCGCCGCGGTCGTGGTGATGGCGTTCGACGAGCAGGGTCAGGCGGACACGTTCGAGCGCAAGGTCGCCATCTGCGGCCGCGCTTACAAGCTGCTCACCGAACAGGCGGGGTTTCCGCCCGAGGACATCGTGTTCGACCCCAATGTGTTCGCGATCGCCACCGGCATCGAGGATTCATCGAGGCGACCCGGCAGATCCGCGCGACCCTGCCGCACGCCCATGTCTCGGGCGGCGTTTCCAACCTGTCGTTCGCGTTCCGCGGCAACGAGCCGGTGCGCGAGGCGATGCACGCGGTGTTCCTCTACCATGCGATCCAGGCCGGCATGGACATGGGCATCGTCAACGCCGGCCAGCTCGCCGTCTATGAATCGATCGACCCGGAATTGCGCGCGGCCTGCGAGGACGTCGTGCTGAACCGGCGGCCTGACGGCGCCGACCGCCTGCTCGGGATCGCCGAGCGCTGGCGCGGCGGCGCCGGCCAGGCGGCCAAGGCGCAGGACCTGACCTGGCGGACCTGGCCGGTCGACAAGCGCATCGCCCATGCGCTCGTCAACGGCGTCACCGACTTCATCGACGTCGACACCGAGGAGGCCCGGCTCGCCGCCGCGCGGCCGCTCCATGTCATCGAGGGCCCGCTGATGGCGGGCATGAACATCGTCGGCGATCTCTTCGGCGCCGGAAAGATGTTCCTGCCGCAGGTCGTCAAATCGGCGCGGGTGATGAAGCAGGCGGTCGCGCTGCTGCTGCCCTACATGGAGGCGGAGAAGATCGCCAATGGCGGCGAGGGCCGCCAGAGCGCCGGCAAGATATTGATGGCGACGGTCAAGGGCGACGTCCACGACATCGGCAAGAACATCGTCGGGGTCGTGCTCGCCTGCAACAATTACGAGATCATCGATCTCGGGGT
>JBEKEI010000259.1:0-4156 GCA_050013915.1 Roseiarcus sp. | reverse complement strand
CGCCCGTGGAGACGCGGCGACGGCGGCCCCCTACCGCGCGACTTCCGCCGCGTCGAGCAGCCGTAGCTGCGTCTTCTCGCGCCCGCCGTAGCGGTTGATCGTCAGCGCGCCGGCCAGATGGACGGGGCCGCCGCGCAGGCGCTTCAGGGCGGCGCCGAGCGGCTTGTCGGCGGCGCGAAACGCGATGCCCTCGATGACGGCGCCGTCGCCGGCGACCGCGCGCAGGCGCAGATGGCCGGCGCCGACCGGCATGACGTCGACGAGCCGGTGGCGCGGCAGGGCGAACACCGGCTCGGGATTGCCGGCGCCATAGGGCCCCGCGCGCTCGATCGAATGGACCAGCGCCGGCGTCGCCGCCGCCGCGGTCACCGCGCTGTCGATTGCGAGCCCGGCGCCCGCGCGCGCGTCGGCGACGGCGGCGCCGAGCCGCTCTTCGAGGAAGGCGCGAAAATGGCCGAGCCGATCGGCCGCCAGCGTCACCCCTGCCGCCATCGCATGGCCGCCGCCCTTGACCAGCACGCCCGCCTCGACCGCGGCGCGCACGACCCGGCCGAGATCGACGCCGGCAATCGACCGGCCGGAGCCGGTCGCCTCGGCGCCGTTCAGCGCGAGCACGAAGGCCGGCCGGCCGAAGCGTTCCTTCAGCCGCGCCGCGACGATGCCGACGACGCCCGGCCGCCAGCCCTCGCCCGCGACCACCACGCAGGCGCCGCGCTCCTCGAGCCCGAGCGCGAGCAGCGCCTCGGCCTCGGCCGCCTGCAGCATCGCGATCTCGATCTGCTGGCGCGCGCGATTGAGCCGGTCGAGTTCGGCGGCGATCGCGCGCGCCTCGAGGTCGTCGCGGGTCGTCAGCAGGCGGACGCCGAGGCCGGAATCGCCGATGCGCCCGCCGGCGTTGATGCGCGGGCCGATGAGATAGCCGAGGTGATAGGGCCGTGGCGGCCCGTCGGCGCCGGCGACGTCGTACAGCGCGGCGAGGCCGGGGCGCTGGCGCGCGCGCATCACTGCAAGTCCCTTGACGACGAAGGCGCGGTTGAGGCCGACGAGCGGCACGACGTCGGCGACCGTGCCGAGCGCGACGAGGTCGAGCCCGGCGATCAGGTCGGGCGCGGCGCGGTCGCGCCAGAAGCCCGCCTCGCGCAGCGCGCGGTTCAGCGCGACCAGCGCCATGTAGACGATTCCGGCGGCGCACAGATAGCCGAGGCCGGACAGATCGTCCTGGCGGTTGGGATCGACGATCGCCAGCGCCTCGGGAAGGCGCTCGGGCGCCTGGTGGTGATCGAAGGCGACGACGTCGAGGCCGAGCCGGCGCGCCTCCGCGAAGGGTTCGTGGCTGACGGCGCCGCAATCGACGGTGACGACGAGTCCGGCGCCCTGCGCGGCGAAGGCGCGCATCGCCTCGACGTTCGGCCCATAGCCCTCGGTCACCCGGTCGGGAATGTGGACGATCGTCGAACAGCCGCAATCGCCGAGATATTGAGCGATGAGCGCCGCGCTGGTGGCGCCGTCGACGTCATAGTCGCCGAAAATCGCGACCCTCTCGCCGCGCCGCACCGCCTGGACGAGCCGCGCGGTCGCCGCCTCCATGTCGCGCAGGACGAAGGGATCGGGCATCGCGTCGCGCAGCGTCGGGTCGAGATGGCGCTCGACCTCGTCGAGGCCGACGCCGCGTCCGGCGAGCACGCGCGCCATCAGGTCCGATTGTCCGCTGACCTGGGCGATCGCCAGCGCCGCCGCCTCCCCCGCCGCATCGAGCCGCGCGCGCCAGGGCTGGCCGAGGACGGAGCGCTCGACGCCTAGGAAATAGCGATCGAGGGCGACCATCAGCGCGTCCGCCTCCCGCCGCCGGCCTGTCCGTCGGAGTTCATGCCGCCGCGCTTAGCACGAGTCGCGTCCGCGCGGCTAAGCCGCAGCCCGGATCCGGCGGGCCGTCCCCCGCCAATTCACCAGACTCGCGAAATAGACCAGCCCCGACAGCGCGGTGATCCAGAAGCTGACCGGCCAGTCCGAGTAGAAGGCGAGCGTCAGGCCGCCCCAGGCCTCGGCGAGCGCCAGCGCGACCGAGAGCGCGATCGCGGCGCGCAGCCGGCGGGCGAAGGCGAGCGCGGCGGCCGCGGGACCGACCATCAGGGTGAACACCAGCAGCACGCCGACGATCTGCGCGCATTCGGCGACCGCGACCCCGACGATCATCAGGAAGACGGTCGAAACCAGGCGCAGCGGCACGCCGCGCGCCTCGGCGAGTTCGGCCTGCAGCGAGGCGAACAGCAAGGGACGCGCGATGACGCCGAGCGCGGCGAGGGCGGCGACCGCGAGGATCGCCAGCGAGGCGAGCGCCGCGTCGTCGACCCCGAGCACGTTGCCGAACAGCAGCGCGGCCGCCTGCGAGGCGTAGGAGGTGAAGAAATGGAGGAACAGCAGGCCGAGGCCGAGCGCCAGCGACAGCATCATGCCGATCGCCACGTCGCGCTCGCTGAGCTTCTCGCCGAGCAGGCCCATCGCACAGCCCGCCAGCACGGTGAAGCCGACGAGGCCGGCGAGCGGCGGCAGGCCGAACAGCACCGCGCCCGTCGCGCCGGTGAAGCCGACATGAGACAGCGCATGGCCCGCGAATGTCTGGCCGCGCAGCACGAGAAAGAAGCCGACGATCCCGGAGAGAACCGCGACCACCCCCGCGGCGGCGAAGCCGGTGCGCATGAAATCATAGTCGAACATGGGCGTCGTCGCGGCCGCGATCGCCGTGGCCGTGCGCATGGTCGCGATGGCCGTCCTCGCCGTCCTCGTGCCGGTGCGCCTCGCGCTCGACGTCGACGTCGCCGGCCATCACGAACACCCGATCCCGGATCCGCACCACCTCGATCTCGGTCCCGTAGAGCCGCGACAGCACCGGTCCGGTGACGACCTCGTCGACCGCGCCGAGCACGGCCCTGCCGGCGCCCAGATACAGCACGCGGTCGATCGCGTTGATCAGCGGATTGAGTTCATGGGCGCTGAACACGATCGCGATCTTCAGTTCGTCGCACAGCCGCCGGACGGTCTCGACCACGGCCCGCTGATGGCCGGGATCGAGGCTGATCAGCGGCTCGTCGAGCAGCAGCAGCCTCGGGCGCCCGATCAGGGCCTGCGATAGGAGCAGGCGCTGGCGCTCGCCGCCGGAGAGTTCGGCGAGCGAGCGGCGCGCGAGCTCGCGGGCGCCGACCAGATCGAGCGCCTGGTCGATCTCGCGCCGCATCGCCGCGTCGAGGCGCGGCAGGCCCCAGCGGGCGCCGCCGGCGCCGGAGGCGACGATGTCGTAGCCGGTCAGCCGCACGCCCGCCAGATTGCCGCGCGCCTGCGGCAGGTAGCCGATCGCGCGATTGCCGCGCGTCGCCGGCCGGTCGAGGACGCGGATCGCGCCGGCGGCGAGCGGCGCCAGCCCGAGCGCCGCGCGCATCAGCGTCGTCTTGCCCGCGCCATTGGCGCCGAGCATGCCGACGAATTCGCCATCCTCGATCGCGAAGCTGACGGCGGCCAGGATGGTTCGGCCGCCGAGGGCGATCGAGACTTCGTCGAAGACGAGTGCGCTCACGAAGAGGCGCCGGCGAGCGCGTGGTCGAGCGCGTCGAGCTGCGAGCCCATCCATTGCTGATAGTCGGCCCCGGCCGGCTCGGTCTCGGACACGCCGACGACCGGGATTTTCTCGGCCTTCGCCAGCTCCACGAGGCGCTGGACCGCGGGCTCGCTCGCCTGGGCGTTGTAGAGCATGACCTTGACCTTGTGGCCCTTGAGATCGTCCTCGAAGGCGGCGACCTCGGACGCGCTCGGCTCGGCGTTGTTCATCACCGCGAGCGCGAATTTCTCGTTGCGCACCTTCAGGCCGATGAGGCCCGCCATATAGCCGAACACCGGCTCGGAGGCGGCGATCGGCTGGCCTTGGTATTTCTTGCGCATTTCGGCGATCTTGGCCTCCAGCGGTTCGAGCGAGACGGCGAAATCGGCGCCCGCCTTCTGATAGTCGCTCCGGTGGGCGGGGTCGAGGATCGCCAGATCGACGCTCAGGGCGGCGGCGACGGCCTTGACGGTCGCCGGCTCGTACCACAGGTGCGGATTGTCGCCGGCTTTCCTGTGGGCGAGGGCGGCGACCAGAATCTCCCGGCGACCAGGCGCCTTGTTGGCG
>JBEKEI010000258.1:0-4272 GCA_050013915.1 Roseiarcus sp. | reverse complement strand
GGCATCGACGACGACATCGAGGGCCATCTCGACGCGATTTTCGCGGTCGCCCAGCGGCGCGGCGTCGGCCTCGACATCCATCTGCACGACCCCGCCGAACTCGGCTGCTTCGAGCTGCGCCAGATCGCCGCGCGCGCGATCGCCGCCGGGCTTCACGGGCGCGTCGCGGTGAGCCACGCCTTCGCGCTCGGCGCGGTCGACGGCGCGCAATTCGGCCGCACCGCCGAGGCGCTCGCGCGCGCCGACGTGGCGATCATGACCAACGGGCCGGGGCCGGTCCCGATGCCGCCGGTCAAGCGGCTGATCGCGGCGGGCGTGCGCGTCTTCGCCGGCTCCGACAACATTCGCGACGCCTGGTCGCCCTATGGGAACGGCGACATGCTGGAGCGCGCGATGCTGATCGGCTACCGCCAGGGCTTCCTCGCCGACCCCGATCTCGCGCTCGCCTTCGATCTCGCCAATGCGCGCAGCGCTGAGGTCCTCGGCCTCGCCGACCACGGCCTGCGCGTCGGCGCCGCCGCCGATCTCGTCGCGCTGCCGGCGGGCTCGATTCCCGAGGCGGTCGCGGCAAGGCCGGCGCGCCTGCTGGTGATGAAGCGCGGCCGGGTGGTGGCGCGCGGCGGCGCGCCGGCGCCGCCGCAGGATCGTGGGCCGGCTTGCCGTTCTCCCGCGGTGCCCGGCTCCGAACGCCGGGGGACAGCCGGGGAAAATTCCTGACGATTCCTGTTTTCCCGCCATTGTGAGATTCCAAGGATTTGCGAGCGAAGGAACGAGGGAGAGTAACTCCCGAGCCGTCCCTGCTTGCGGGGCGCTCGGGGGGCCCGGGCGGCGGCAGCGATGGAACCAAGCCGAATGGCGCCGCCAGGCCCATCGTCGCAATCGGCCCGCCATCCCCCCGCGTCGCCCGGGCCCGGAGGAAACTTTTGGAAATCTTTGGAAATCCTTTGAAACCCTTTGAAACGCTTTTGAAACCCTTTGAAACGCCTTTGAAATCCTTTGAAATCCTTTGAAATTGAAATCTCTGATCTCGGGGCGCCAAGACATCTCTTTTGTATTTCAATAGCTTGTGAGAGGCCGGAAGCTTTCTTGACCCCGCGGCTCCCGCGCTCCTGGGGCTCTCGAAGTCCCCGGCGGGGGCAGCGTTGGAACAAATACGAATCGCATCGCGAGCCAGCCAGAGTCGGCCTTCGTGAGGATCGCCTCGGACGGGGCTTCTCGACGTTGACCGAGGGGGCGCCTTCGGAGTCAGGCGGGAAGGCCAATTCGGACCCTCGGACGGTTCGGCCGCCGCCGTGATTCTCCTTCGGTGCGCCTGGCGCGGATTGGCCGTCGTTGTCATTGTTGATGTTGGACCGCGGAACGGCTGGAGTCAAGGAAAATTCTGTAAAAGCGAAAGACGGGGGTCGGGCGCGGCCCCGGAATCCCTGCGGACAGAACACGCTGCCGGACGTCGAGCGATCGCAGCGCCGCCGACGGCCGTGGTCACATCGAGTTCAACGCGAAGGCGGCCGAGGACGCGCGGATGAAGGTGACCGCGTTTTTCGGGACATCGCTCGCGGGAGGCCGGTAGAGCCGGGCCGGCAGCTTGGGCGCGCCGTCGTGAGACACCGTCATTGCGAGTTCAACCTCGGCCTTCGGCCAACCTCCTGGATGAATTGGGTGCGGCGCAAGGCGCGTCCCATTGCGCTCACGTGGCGGCGAAGACATGCGCGAGCGCAAACGCCGAGCCGATCAGCGTCACGGTCTGGAAGCCGACGATGCCGATCACCCATTTGAGGGTGGCGCCGTTGGCGTCCCCGATCGTGCGCAGGAGATCGGAGCCCTGGATTTTCATCTCGGAGCGCAGCGCCGCGATTTCGGCGGTCAGCTTCGCACCCGTCGCCTTCAGATCGGCGCGGAGCGCCGCGATGTCGGCGGTCAGCTTCGCCTCGGTCTCCTTCAGGTCGTCCTTCGAAGCGGCGCCGTCGCTGATCGCCTCGGCAATGCCGGTCGCGATGGCTTCGGCCTGTCGACGCGGCATGCCGCCATCGCCCTCCAGCGACTTGGTGAGTTTGAGGGTGTCGACCGTGGCCATGACCGCCTTTCTAGCACGGATTTCGGCGGCTCCCAGCCATGCGCCGCTGCGTTTCGGTGGCGGGTTCGGTCAGCGGATCCTCGGCGATCGAACGCCGCCGCCCATCGACCATCCGCCGCGCATCGGCGCGTAGCCTCGACCTCGGCGACCTTCAGCAGACAGCGCTGAACAGACCTGAAATCCGGCCCCTAATCCATCCGCACCCCGCCCGTCACATTCACCCCTTGCCCGGTCATGAAGCGGGCGGCGTCGGAGGCGAGGAACAGGACGACGTCGGCGACGTCCTCGGGCTCCTCGATCCGCGCCATCGGGGTCAGCGCGACATATTCGGCGCGCACCGCCTCCGGCGTCATGCCGCGCAACGCGCCTTCCCAGACGATCTCGCGCTCCTGCATCGACGTCTTCACGAAGCCGGGGCAGACCGCGTTGACGCGGATCGCATGGGGCGCCATTTCGCGCGCGAGCGCCTGGGTCCAGCCGAGCACGGCGAATTTGCTCGCCGAGTAATGGGCGAGCAGCGGCGCGCCGACCTTGCCGGCGAGCGAGGCGGTGTTGACGATGACGCCGGGCTGCTGTTCGCCGATGAAATGGCGGCACGCGATCTGGTTGCTGAGGAAGATCCCGCGCGCGT
Organism: Roseiarcus sp.; assembly: GCA_050013915.1. Classification (GTDB taxonomy): domain Bacteria; phylum Pseudomonadota; class Alphaproteobacteria; order Rhizobiales; family Beijerinckiaceae; genus Roseiarcus. The sequence continues at coordinate 1,567 of JBEKEI010000258.1, read as the reverse complement.
TGACCGCGAAATTATACTCCCATTCCTCGTCGGTGATGTCGAGCGCGCGCCGCATCGTCGAGACCCCGGCATTGGCGCAGAGGATGTCGAGGCCGCCGAGCTGGCCGATCGCGGTCGCGAAGGCCGCCTCGCTCGAAGCGCGGTCGCGCACGTCGATCGCCACCGCCGCCGCGCCGACGCCGATCCCGGCGGCGAGCGCCTGCGCGGCGGCGATGTCGAGATCGGCGATCGCCACCCGGACGCCGGCGCCGGCGAGCGCGCCCACGATCGCCGCGCCGATCCCGCGCGCGCCGCCGGTGACGAGCGCGCGGCGCCCCGAGAGATCGAACGGTCCGGCCATGGGTCTGCTCCCGATTGCCGGGCGAGATTTCCACAGCGGGTGCGGATTCTCAACATTCCCTTGCGCTGGACTTGGCGATTTTGTTTGCCTACGATCATATTCGCTCAGCAGATTTGCTCAGCTGGACGCCGCGCGATTGACCCCCGACGCCTCCCTTGCTCCGGACCATGACGCCGCCTCGCGCCGCATGCCGGCGGGCGCCCGCCATGCGCGGATTCTCGAACTGGTCGACCGCGACGGCTTCGTGTCGGTCGCCGAAATCGCCGAGAATTTCTCCGTCTCCGACATGACCGTGCGCCGCGACCTGTGGACGCTCGAGGAGAAGGGCATGCTCGCGCGCACCCATGGCGGGGCGGTCGGCGTCGGCCGGCGCGAGGTGTTCGACGCCGCCGAGCCCGCCTTTTCGAGCCGGCGCCGGCACAATGCGGCGGCCAAGACCGCGATCGCGCGCGCCGCGGCGCGGCTGATCGGCGTGCGCGAATCGATCGGAATCGACGTCGGCACCTCGGCGCTTGCGCTCGCCGAGGAGATCGCCGGCCGCCTCGACATAACGGTGTTCACCGGCAATCTCTTCGCCGCCGCCGTGCTCGGCCGGCGCGGCTGCCCGGTTCATGTGCTCGGCGGGCTCGTGCGCGGCCCCGAACTCTCGGTCGTCGGCTCCAACCCGATCCGGCAGCTGCGCCAGTTCTGCATCGGCAAGCTGTTCCTCGGCGTCTCCGGCCTCATCGCCGACGGGCTGTTCGACTATTCGCCCGAAGACACCGAGATCAAGCGGGTGTTCATCGAGCAGGCCGAGCAGGTGATCGTCCTGTGCGATTCCTCGAAATTCGATCATCGTTCGGTCGCCAAAGTGTGCGAGCTCGCCGAGGTCGCCACGCTCGTGACCGACGCCCGTCCGCCCGCCCGTCTCGCCGCGGCGCTCGGGCGCGCGAACGTCGAGATCATCGTCGCGCCGCCCGAACCCGCCTGAGCGGGCCGCCAAGCCAAAAGGACCTCGCCATGCCATTCGGCTTCTTCGGCGCACGGCGCAGAGCCGTCATCGCGATGGCCCATATCGGCGCGCTGCCGGGCGCGCCGCTCTACGACGCCGGCGGCGGCATGGACCGCGTGATCGAGGGCGTCGCCCGCGACGTCGAGAAGCTGCAGGCGGGCGGCGTCCACGCCATCATGTTCGGCAACGAGAACGATCGCCCCTATCGCTTCAAGGCGACGCCGGAGACGCTCGCG
>JBEKEI010000257.1:0-4277 GCA_050013915.1 Roseiarcus sp. | reverse complement strand
GAGCTCGACGAGCGATGCGACGGCGAGGGTCGATTCGTGTGGATGGAGCACGCCGAGCGGCACGCGATCTTCCAGGCGGCGCGCGCCGGCGCGGCGACCAAGGGCGCCCACCTCACCACGACGTTCTTCCCGTGCATCGACTGCGCCCGCGCGATCGTCGACGCCGGCATCGTTTGCCTCGACACGCCGGCGCCGGCGTTCGACGATCCGGTCTGGGGCGGCGCGTTCGAACGGTCTCAGGTCATTCTCGCGGAGGGCGGCGTCGCCGTCCGGATCGTCGAGACCCGACCGGCCTGACCTGCCTGTTGGGCGGCCGGGCGCTCAGATCGCCTCGACCTCGACCGCGACCGGTCTGGGCGCATCGGGCGGCGGCGATCCGCCGCCGCGAACGAAGCTCGCCGGCGCTCGATCGGCGTCGCCGGACTGAGCGGGCGTCAGCAGACCGGCGAGCAGGCCGGTGCATGCCGCCGCGACCACGACGGCGCTGCCGGCGGTGAGGCCCCGGCGGAGGATTGCAGCATTGATCATGAACGTTCGCCTCTTCGCAAAAAATTGCGATCGGTGCGTCATCAACGCCGGCATCGGGCCGCAGTTCCGCATCGGCGGATTTGCAGCCCCGCGTCGTCAGCCCGAAAAACCCTTCAGCCTCGTGTAGAGGTCGAGGTAGCGCTGGAAGCCATCGTCGTGGAACGCGGTTCGGGAGGGGTCGGGATCGAAGCTCCGATCGGTTCGGACCAGACTGGCCGCCGCCTCGGCAATCGAAGCGTAGACCGCCGCGCCGATTCCGGCGAGCATCGCGGCGCCGACGATTCCGGCGTCGAGAACAGCCTTGCGGTCGATCGAACGGTCGAGCACATCGGCGCGAATCTGGCACCAGACGTCCGAGCCGGCGCCGCCGCCGGCGTGATGCAGTCGGGCCGGGGCGCAATCCCCAGCGGCGTCGAGGGCGCCGAACAGCAACCGCACGGAATAGGCGACGCCCTCGAGCACCGCGCGCGCCATGTCCGGCGCGCCCATCGACGCATCGAGGCCCGCAAACGAGGCGCGCGCGGCAATGTCCCACAGCGGCGCGCGCTCGCCCTGGAGATGCGGGAGAAAGATCGGCGCCGGCCGGGCGGGATCGCTGCGCGCGGCGAGCGCGGATATCCCGGCCGCCTCGCAGCCGAGCACGCCGCCGATCCAGGCGACCGACGCGCCGCCCGCCTGGGTCGGCCCGGCATGCAGCGTGACGCCGAGGCAATCAGGGAAGGCGATGACGCCTGGCGTCGGGACGCGGCGGCGCGAAACGATGCCGCCGACCTCGCTGGTCCCGCTTAGATAGACCGCCTCGCCGTCGCGCACGGCGCCGGCGCCGATCATGCCCGCCCAGGCGTCCATCGTCGCCACCGTCATCGGCAGGCCGGCGCCGGGCAGCCCGCCGCGCACCCGCCCGACCGGCGAGGTCGGGCCGAGCAACGGGGGAAGCCGCGCCGCGGCGCCGGGGACCAGAGCGATGAGTTCGGGAATATATTCGAGCTTCCGGTCGACGACGCCGAACGCCGACAGCGGGTCGCTCGCCGCCTCGCCGGTCAGCTTGAAGATGCAATAGTCCTTCGGCGCCATCACCCAGCGCGTCCGCCGCCACAGGTCGGGATGCGCGCGCCGCGCCCAGGCCATCCGGCCGAGCACGTGGCTGGCGTCGATCGGCAGCGGCGCGCCCCACCATTTCAGCCGGTCTTCGGCCGGGACCAGCCGATCGAGCGCGCGCGCGTCCGCGGCGCAACGGCCGTCCTGCCAGACGATCGCCGGGGCGAGCGCCTCGCCGTTTTCGTCGACGAACACGTGGGTGTTGACCTGCGAGCACAGCCCGAGGCCGGCGACGGCGCCGACGGGGAGGCCTTCGACGAGTTCGGCGAGCGCGGCCGACACCCGCGACGTCCAGTCCGCCGGGTCCTGCTCGACGAAGCCGGGGGCGGGGCGGGCGGTGGCGAAGGGGCTGGCGTAGCGCCGGCGCACGCGGCCGTCGGCTTCCAGCAGCGCCGCCTTGACCGACGTCGTGCCGACGTCGACGCCGATGAGGAACGGCCCGTTCATGCCCTACACCCTTGAATCGGAACGCCTTGCGACTCCGGTTGCGCTTTGTCGGGGCGATGTTAGGGTCGCGGCGCGGCGACGTGCAAGCGGGAGCGGGACAGTGGCGTTGACTCATCTGAACAGGGCAATTCCGGCGGCGCTGGCGGGACTCGCGCTCGCCGCCGCGGCCTATGGCGCCGAGGCCGCCGGCAAGGTCGCGGTCATCACGCCCTATCTCGCCCAGCCCGGCACCCAGTTCTATGTCGAGGCGTTCCAGGACCAGGCCAAGGCCTATGGCTGGGACGTCAACGTGATCGACACCAAGGGCGACGTGGCGGCCGCGATCAGCCGGATCGAGGACGCCTCGAACCAGAAGGTCGACGCGATCGTCATCAACGTCGACCCCGCCCAGGTCGCCGCCGGGCTCGAGACCGCCAGGAAGGCGGGCGTCCCGGTATTCGGGATGGACGCCGGCGCCAGCCCGCTGCTCGTGACCAACGTCACCAGCAACGGCTACGCGATGGCCGCCGACACCGCCGCCTATGTCGCCAACCGGATCAACGGCAAGGGCAATGTCGTGATGTTCGTGTTCGACGCCTTTCCGCCGGTGCAGGCGCGCGGCGTCGTCGCCGACGCCATCTTCAAGAACAGTCCCGACATCAAGGTGCTCGACCGGGTGACGCCCGACGTCAAGGACGGCGGCATCGCCGATTCGCGCGCCAAGATGGAGGCGATCCTCGCCGCCAATCCGGCCAAGGGCAGCATAGCCGCGGTCTGGGCGGCCTGGGATCAGCCGGCGCTCGGCGCCCTGCAGGCGATCGAAGCCGCCGGGCGCGGCGGCGAAGGCATCGTCATCACCGGCATCGACGCCAACCCGCAGGCGCGCGAGGCGATCGCCAGGGGCGGCAATTTCGAGGCTTCGATGGCGCAGGATTTCAAGGGGATCGGCCGGACGACCGCCGAGGCGGTCAAGCGCCATCTGGCCGGCGAGACGATCAAGCAGGGCGTGATCTACGTGCCGACCCGGCTGATCACCGCGGCCAACGTGAAGGACTGAGCGCGAGGCCGGGCGGCGGCTCCGGCGCGCCGTGAGCCTGCTGTCGATCGCGGGCCTCGCCAAGTCCTACGGCGGCGTCGCCGCGCTGAGGAACGCCTCGCTGCGCGTCGAATCAGGCGAGGTGCTCGCCCTGATGGGCGAGAACGGCGCCGGCAAGAGCACGCTGATCCGCATCCTCGCCGGCGCCGTCGCCCCCGACAGTGGGACGATCGCGCTCGGCGGCGCGCCGGTGGCGCTCGGCGGGCCGGCCGACGCCTTTCGCCGCGGCCTCCGCTTCATCCACCAGGAGCTCAACGTGATCCCCGGCATGAGCGTCGCCGAAAACCTGTTTCTCGGCCGCCCCTATCCGACCCGCTGGGGCGCCCTGGTCGACTGGCCCGCGCTGTTCGCCCGCGCGCGGGCGGCGCTGGAGGCGCTGGGGGTCGGCCACGTGCCCGCCGACGCGGCGATGGCGCGGCTGTCGGTCGGCGACCGCCTGCTGGTCAAGATCGCCGCGACCTTCCTCGAGGAGGCGCCGGCGCGGCTGTTCGTGATGGACGAGCCGACGGCGGCGCTGACCGGCGCCGAATCCGAGCGGCTGTTCGCCATCATCGCCCGGCTGCGCGCCCGGGGGTGCGGAATTCTCTATGTCTCGCACCGCATCGACGAGGTGCTGCTTCTCGCCGACCGCATCACGGTGCTGCGCGACGGCGAGACGACGGCGACGCTCGACCGCGCGCAGGCGAGCCGGGGCGGGCTGATCGCGCTGATGACCGGTCGCGCGCCCGCCGAATCTGCGCCGGCGCGCAGCGGCGCGCCGGGCACCCGGGTCGCGCTGAGCGTCGCGGGCCTCGGCGACGGCGTCCTCGCCGGCATAGCATTCGAGCTGCACGAAGGCGAGAGTCTCGGGATCGCCGGCCTTGCCGATTCCGGCCAGGATCGGCTGCTGAAGGCGCTGATGGGCGCCGCGACGCGCGGACGCGTGACTATCGGCGGGCGGCAGCGGCGCGCGCGCAATCCCGCGCAGGCCTGGGAAGCGGGCTTCGCTTTCGTGCCGCGCGAGCGCCGGTCCGAAGGGCTGTTCCTGCTCCACGACGTCACGAGCAACGTGACGCTGCCGCACCTCGGCCGGCTCGCGCGGTTCGGCGCCTGGCTGAACCTTCGCGCCGAGCGCGCCGTCGCGGCCGAG
>JBEKEI010000256.1:0-4356 GCA_050013915.1 Roseiarcus sp. | reverse complement strand
CCGCGCCTTGTCCTCGGCGGCCGTCGCCACGAGATCGTCGAGCTTGGCGTCGAATTTGGCGGCGCCTTCGGCCGCCTCGTCGAGGGGCGGCGGCGCCGCCGCCGTGTTGCGGTAGCGGTCGAGCCGTTCGAGCACGCGCAGCAGCCGGTCGATCGCGCCGAGCTCGCCATCCTCGACCCTCTCGGCGGCGAGCCGCAGCGAGGCGTCGAGCCGGGCGATCTGCAGGCGGACATGCTCGCCGGCCGGATCGACCTCGCGCAGCGCGAGCGTCTCGCGGACGATCTGGCGGATCCGCCGGGGCGTCAGATCCTCGCCGTCGGCGATCAATTCAGTGCTCCATCCGCGCGACGCGCGCTCCATGATGCGATGCCAGCGGACTTCCCGCTCGATCGCGCCGAGGCGGGCGGCGGGCGGGGGCTCGGATAATGCGGGGTCGGACATGGCTGGGCTCCTGCGGAGGGGCGAATGATGGGACTATAGCCGATCTTTCGGTAAATCAGAAGTCATTTATCACATTTCTCTTTTACAGACGCATCCGCGGCGCAAACAGAGCGCCAGGTCGCCTCGGCGGTCGCAGCCAGCGCGGCCTCGGCCGCCGCCGTCAGCGCGCTCTGAACCTGAAGCGACCACCCATCGCGGCGCCATCGCCGTGCTCATTGCAAATCGACCGCCGCCCCTAACAGCAATTCCAAAAGCGCGACGAGCCTCTCTCCTGCGAGCGGGCGGGGTGTCCGGGCGACGGACTCGAGCGAGGCGGACGACTCGAGTTTGTTCCCCGGACAGCCCGGCGTCAGGACGGGGAGGGGCCGGGGCGTCGAGCGCTGAATGGGCGAGGCGGACTCGCGCGGGATCGACACCCGCCGCGATCCGGCGCGCCCTCCAGGCGGCACGCGTCGAGCCGGGCCGGCCAGCCGACGGTTTGCGCGCCGGTCCCCGGGGCCCCCGTCACGCGGTCGTCGCCGGCAGGGCCTCGGGCGCCGCGGCCGGCCGGGCGAATCCGCCATAGACGGCGAGCGTCTGGGCGATGACGATCGACGAGGCGAATTCGCGCTCCGCCCGCCGCCGACCGGCCGCGCCGAAGCGGCGCCGCAGCTCGGGGTCGGCGATCAGCTGGCGCAACGCCGCGGCCAGCGCGGGAGCGTCGCGCGCGGGAACCAGCAGGCCGTTCTCGCCGGGCCGGACCGCCTCGCGGCATCCCGGCACGTCCGTGGACACGATCGGCAGGGCCGCCGCCATCGCTTCGAGAAGGCTGCGCGGCAGGCCTTCGCGATAGGACGGCAGACAGGCGATCTGGCTGCGCGCGAGAATCGCCGGCACGTCGTCGCGATGGCCCAGCCATTCGACGATTCCTTCGGCGTTCCAGGCGCGCAGCCGGGCCTCGGAAATCGCGGCCGGATTGTGCGGGTCGGCGTCGCCGACCAGCCAGAACCGCGCCGGACTTCGCTCCGCGCGCAGCAGACGGGCGGCCTCGACGAATTCTCCAACGCCCTTGTCCCACAGCATGCGCGCCACGAGGGTGACGACCGGGGCCTCGCCATCCTGGCGCGCGGCGGAAAAGCCGGCGACTTCGATGCCGGAGCCGCGGATCAGGACGGCGTCGCCCGCGCGCACGCTCCGGTCCCCGACGAGGGCGTTCAGGTCGTCGCTGTTCTCGAATACGACCTTGCTGCCGCGTGGATTGAGCAGGGCCCGCAGCGCCGCCCGGACCAGCGGCCGCAGCAGCAACGACAGGAAGCTGTTCGAGGTGAAGACGAAGCCCATCCCGATCGGGGCGTTGACGAGCGCATCGACGCCGGCCAACCGCGCGGCGAGCGAACCATAGAGCACCGGCTTCAATCCGACCTGGTGGACGAGCGCCGGCCTGAAATTCTGGTAGGCGGCGAGGACGGCGCGCAGCGTCGCGATTTCGCGGAGCGGATTGAGTCCGCGCCGCCGCAGCGCAATCGGCACGAACGTCAGCCCCGCGGCGCGGATCGCGGCCCCCTTGCCGTTGTCATTGGCGAGGACGGCGACTTCGTAGCCGGCCTCGCGCGCCGCGACGGCGCGCTCGAGGAAGTGCGAGCAGAAGAACCAGTCCTCGGTCAGGAACATTGCGAGTCGGGGTCTTCCGCGCGCCGGCAGCATCGGGGTCGCTTTCCAACGTGTCGATTCCGCGGCGGGCCGGCGAACCCCGGCTCACGCCGCGTCCGGGCGCATCATTGTCGGCGTCGACCAGTGCGGCGCGACGCCCTCGCGCATGACGAAGCGGCGCAAAGGGCCGATCGCCGCCAGCGCGCCGAGGCCGAGGCCGCGCATGAGATCGATCGGCGGCAGCGCGGCGAGCAGCGAAGAATTCAGTCCGTTGACGGCGCAGGTGCGGATCGCGACGTCGGGACGCCGCCAATCCGCGTAGCGATCCAGCGCGGGCGCGCCGCCGATGTCGCGACGCTCGCTGCGCGCCTCGCTCGCCGCCTCGATCAGATGGGCGACGTCGCGCAAGCCGAGGTTGAGCCCCTGGGCGCCGATCGGCGGAAACACATGGGCGGCGTCGCCGATCAGCGCGAGCCGCCGTCCGACCGGCCGCGCCGCCGTCTGCGAAATCATCGGAAACAGGCCGCGGCCGCCTTCGATCCGCATCCGCCCCAGCATCGACTGGCATTGCGCCTCGATCGCTGCGGCCAGCGCGGCGTCGTCGAGCTGCGCGCGGCGGCGGGCCGGCGGATTCGCCATCAGCCAGACGAGGCTCGACCGCGCGGCGCCGGCCGGCGAATCGGGCAGCGGCACCAGCGTGAACGGGCCCGACCTCGTGTGGAATTCGGTCGAGGCGTCGCGGTGCGGACGCGAATGGCCGAGGATCAGCGTCAGCGCGCTCTGCCGATAGGCGCGCGTCGAGGCGTCGATGCCGGCCGCCTTGCGCGCCGGCGAGCCGCGCCCGTCGGCCGCCGCCACGAGCCGGGCGCGGATCATGGCGCCGTCCTGGCAGCGCGCCGTCGCCAGATCGTCGCCGAATTCATAAGCCTCGACGCGGCCCTCGACGAGTCGCAAGCCCGGGGTCGCGCGCGCGGCGCGCGCGAGCACGTCGAGGAGCCGCGCGTTCTCGACGTTCCAGCCGAACGCGTCCAGACCGATCTCGCCGCTGCGGAATTCGATCGGCGGCGGAGTCCACAGACCGCCGGTGTCGTCGATGATCCGCAGGATCCGCAGCGGCGCCGCCTCGGCCTCGACGGCCGGCCACAGATCGAGCCGCTCGAGCAGACGGATGGAGCTGTCGAACAGGGCGACCGTCCGTCCGTTGGCGAGCCGCTCCGGCGCGCCGCACAGCGCGACGTCGAAGCCCGACCGCGCAAACCCGATCGCGGCGACCAAACCGGCCAGCCCGGCGCCGACGACCAGGACTTCGCAGGAGAGGGTTCCATCCGGCGCTCGGTCCATCACGCGATCCCTTTCGGCGCGGCCGCGACGGGCGCCGGCGACCTCCAATTCGAACCGCTCCGGGCCAAGCGGCGCCGTGGCGATCGGCTCGATCGCCTGCTTATAGCGCGAATGCCGGCGCGCGCGAATTTGCCGATTCGACGCACGCGTGCTTGTGTCCGCGTTCAAACGAACGCACGAATCCATGCGGCCTTCGGGAATCCGCGCGGGCGGGAGGCGGGGGGCGCAGCCGCGATGAGCCTGGCGAACAGACGCATGCCCATGCGCAACGCGGCGGGCTTTCTGGTCCATGTCCTGACCGCGTCCGGCGGCGCGGTGGCGCTGCTCGCCCTCTACGCTGCGATCGAGCGGGACTTTTCGACCGCTTTCGCCTGGCTCGGGCTGGCGATGTTCATCGACGGAATCGACGGAACGCTGGCGCGCGCCGCGCGCGTCACCGAGACTGCGGCGACGATCGACGGCGCCACGCTCGACCTCATCATCGATTTCCTCACCTATGTCGTGGCGCCGATCGTCGCCGTCTGGCGATCCGACCTGATGCCGACGACGGTCGCTTTCTGGATCGGCCTCGTCGTGACGATCGCTTCGGCCCTCTATTTCGCCGACACGCGCATGAAGACCGCCGACAATTGGTTTCGCGGATTTCCCGCGCTGTGGAATGTGTTCGTCCTCTATCTCTTCGTGTTCCGTCTGCCCTGGCTGGTCAACGCCGCCGCCATGCTGGCGGCTGCCGCCCTGATGTTCGCGCCGATCGTGTTCGTGCATCCGCTGAGGGTCGTGCGGCTGCGCCTGTGGACGATGGCGGCGAGCGTCGCGTGGTTCCTGTTCGCCGCCGTGGCGATCGCCGAACGCCTCGAACCCGGCTTCTGGGTCAAGCTCGGCCTCGTCGCGACCGCGCTCTACTTCTGCGGATTGCCGTTCCTGCGCCACTCGCCCTGGGCGCAC
>JBEKEI010000255.1:0-4364 GCA_050013915.1 Roseiarcus sp. | reverse complement strand
CCTCCGCCGACAAGGATCTGCCTTTTGCCGGCATGGTTGGCGGCGCCGACGACGCCTTCCTTCTCCATGCGCTCGACGAGCGAAGCCGCCTTGTTGTAGCCGACCGACAGGCGGCGCTGGACGTAGGACGTCGAGCATTTCTTGTCGCGCAAGACGATCGCCACCGCTCGGTCGTAGAGATCGCCGGAGTCGTCGCCTTCCGAGGCGCTCACCGTCGCGTCGCCGTCCTCGTCGTCCGAGGAGTCCTCGACCGTCACCGCATCGAGATATTCCGGCTGGCCCTGCATCTTCAGATGCGCCACCACTTTCTCGACTTCGGCGTCCGAGACGAAGGGTCCGTGCACGCGCGAAATGCGGCCGCCGCCGGCCATGTAGAGCATGTCGCCCTGGCCGAGCAGCTGTTCCGCGCCCATCTCGCCGAGAATGGTGCGGCTGTCGATCTTCGAGGTCACCTGGAAGGAAATGCGGGTCGGGAAGTTGGCCTTGATCGTGCCGGTGATGACATCGACGGAGGGCCGCTGCGTCGCCATGATGATATGGATGCCTGCGGCGCGCGCCATTTGCGCGAGACGCTGGATCGCGCCTTCGATCTCCTTGCCCGCGACCATCATGAGGTCGGCCATCTCATCGACGATGACGACGATATAGGGCAGGGCGGTCAGGTCCATCCGCTCCTGCTCGTAGATGGCTTCGCCGGTCTCGCGGTCAAAGCCCGTCTGCACCGTCCGGGTGATGATCTCGCCTTTCGTCCGCGCTTCGGCGACGCGGGCGTTGAACCCGTCGATGTTGCGCACGCCGAGTTTTGACATTTTCTTGTAGCGGTCCTCCATCTCGCGCACCGCCCATTTGAGCGCCACGACCGCCTTTTTCGGATCGGTGACGACGGGGGTGAGGAGATGTGGAATGCCGTCGTAAACCGAGAGCTCCAGCATTTTGGGATCGACCATGATCAGGCGACACTCCTGCGGCTTGAGCCGGTAGAGCAGCGACAGGATCATGGTGTTGATGGCGACGGACTTGCCCGAACCCGTGGTGCCGGCGACGAGGAGATGCGGCATCTTGGCGAGATCGACGATCACCGGTTCGCCGCCGATGGTCTTGCCCAAGGCTATCGCGAGCTTGTGCTTCGAATCCGTGAAATCGGGCGAGGCCACGAGTTCGCGCAGAAACACGGTTTCGCGGCGCGGATTGGGCAATTCGATGCCGATGGCGTTGCGGCCGGGCACGACGGCGACGCGCGCCGAGACCGCCGACATGGAGCGGGCGATGTCGTCGGCGAGGCCGATGACGCGCGAGGACTTGATGCCGGGCGCCGGTTCAAGTTCGTAGAGCGTCACCACCGGGCCGGGGCGCACGTTGATGATCTCGCCCTTGACCCCGAAATCGTCGAGCACGCCTTCAAGCAGCCGCGCATTCTGTTCGAGCGCGTCCTCGGAAATCTTGGTGGCGACCGCCTTCCTCGGCTCGGCGAGCATCGCGAGCGGCGGCAGCTGGTAGGCCGCGCGGTCGAACAGCGACGGCTGGGCCTCGGTGAGGATTCGCTTGCCGGGCTTCAGCGCGCCGACCGGCGCGGCCACGCGCGAGGGCGCGCCGGGGGCGCCCGGACCGTCGGACGCGGCGACCTGCGCGGGCGCGGGGCGGACGAATGGCGGCTCGATGCGGCGCCGATCGGCGGGCACGCCCGAAGCGGCCTCGTCAGGCGGGAACGCCGCGCTCCTGGCGTCGAGCCAGGGCGCGCGCGCGCGCCCGGATTCGGGTTCGCGCCGGGGCCTGAACAGGCGCCGGGCCGCGCCGGCGAAGGCGAGAGCGAGATGTATCGCCGCGCCCAGCGAGATGAGGCCGAGGCCCGGCTCGCCGTCGGAATCCTCTTCGTCTGTGTCGGCCGGCCGGTCCTTGCGCAGCCGGGCCGGCCCGCCGGGCGCAGGACGGCGTCCGCTCGCCTCGTCTTCTTCGGGCGCATGGACGATGCCGAAGCCCGCGGAGGCGGTCAGGGCGAGGATCGCGACGCCCGCCAGGGCGAAGCCGGCGATCAGCATGCCGCTGGTGGAGCCGGCGAACAGGTAGCGGGGAGCCGCGAGCACCGCATCGCCCAGGACGCCGCCGAGGCCGGTCGGCAGCGGCCAGCGGGCGGGCGCGGGCAGGAAGGAGGCGAGTCCGGCGGCGGCGACGGCGCCGACCAGCCAGGCCGCGAAGCGGACGCGTGCGCGCTCGAGCCGGCGCTGCGTGACCAGCCGCCAGCCCCAGAAGGCCGGCGGCGCCAGCGCGGCGACGCAGGCGAGCCCCATCGCCTGCATCGCAATGTCGGCGGCGACCGCCCCGGGCGCGCCGAGCAGGTTGTGGATCGCCGTCCCCGTCGCATGATTGAGGCTGGGATCCTCGACCGACCAGGTCAGCAGCGCGAGCGCCAGCGCACCGACGCCGCCGATCACCCCGAGTCCGACGAGTTCGGCGGCGCGCCGCCGCGGGAACTCGCGTACGGATTCGGGGAGATGGTCGATGAACGAGAAGCTGGTGGTACGCATCGCTTGGTCCGCAAATCGACCGATCGGGTCGCCGCGCCCGGCGCAGGGCTCGCCGCAGACTAGGCAGGCGGAGTTAACGCCGCCCTAACCTTAATGGCCGGCGCCGCGGTCGCGCCGCGCCCGCGCGGTCAAAAAAAACGCCCCCGCGAGGGGGCGCCGAGTCGGGGAGGAAGCTGATGGCGCGGGGGCGGCGCAGCGCGTCGCCCCCGCGCGTCCGATTGTTACTGCACGACCTCGCCGTGCAGGGCCAGATCGAGCCCGTCGCGCTCGATCTCGTCGGTGACCCTGAGCCCGATCGTCACGTCGATGATCTTCAGGATGACCAGCGAGACGATGGCGTCGTAAACCACCACCGTGCCGATGCCGATCAGCTGATTGACCACCTGGCCGGGATTGCCTTCGATCAGGCCGGGCGAGCCGCCATATTCATTGATGGCGAAGACGCCGGTCAGGATCGCGCCGATCGCTCCGCCGACGCCATGGACGCCGAAGCAGTCGAGAGCGTCGTCGTAGCCGAACGCGTGCTTCAACGCGGTCGCGCCGAGGTAGCAGCCGACGCCGCAGGCGACGCCGATCACCATCGCGCCGATCGGACCGACGAAGCCGGAAGCCGGCGTGATCGCGACGAGGCCGGCGACCGCGCCCGAGCAGATGCCGATCACCGTCGGCTTGCCGCGATGGGCCCATTCCACGAACATCCAGGTCAGGGCCGCGACCGCGGTGGCGATCTGGGTGACCGTCATCGCCATGCCGGCCTGCACGCCGGCGCTGACCGCCGAACCCGCGTTGAAGCCGAACCAGCCGACCCACAGCAGGCCGGTGCCGATGAACGTCAGCACCATGTTGTGGCCCGGACCGGTGTCGCGGCGCTTGCCGAGCATCAGGGCGCACATCAGGCCGGCGACGCCCGCGTTGATGTGCACGACCGTGCCGCCGGCGAAGTCGAGAACCTTCACCCATCCGGCGAAGTTGCCCTTGTCGTCGGTGTTGGCGGCGCTGAAGATGCCGTCCGGACCCCAGACCCAATGCGCGACCGGCGCGTAGACCGCGATCGCCCACAGGCCGATGAACCAGAGCATCGCCGAGAACTTCATGCGTTCGGCGAAAGCTCCGGCGATCAGCGCGGGGGTGATGATCGCGAAGGTCATCTGGAAGCACATGTAGACGGTTTCGGGGATCGTCGGCGCGAGCGAGTTGGGATTGCCGATGCCGCCGTTGTTGATGTCGCTCAATATGCCTTGCAGGAACACCCGGCTGAAGCCGCCGATGAACGGGCCGCCGGAGGTGAATGCGAGCGTGTAGGTGACGATCGCATAGAGGACCGTGATCAGGCAGGTGATCGCGAAACTCGTCATCACGGTGTCGCCGACGTTCTTCTTGCGGACCATGCCGCCGTAGAACAGGCCGAGACCGGGAATGGTCATCATCAGCACGAGCGCCATGGAGGTCAGCATCCAGGCGGTGTCGCCGCCCGAGGGCGTGCATTTCGTCAGGACCGCAGGTACGGCCGGGACCGCGGCATATTTGTCGGTGGCGTCGATCGCCGCGACGGCGGCGGCGCAGGCAGGCGTCGGCGGCGGGGCCGGCTTGGCGGCGGGCGCCGCGGGAGCGGCGGCGGCCGGAGCGGCCGGGGCGGCGGGCGCATCGTCGGCGCGCGACGGACTGAGCCCCGAGGCGCCGATCAGCGCGGCGATCGCCAGCGCAGGCGCGAGGCCAGTAAAGAACCGTGACAGTTTCATCGTGCAAAACTCCAATTGAAGAGAGGATCGGGTCGCCTCAGAGGGCGTCTGAATCTTTTTCGCCGGTGCGGATGCGGACCGCGGAATCGATGCCGTAGACGAA
>JBEKEI010000254.1:0-4420 GCA_050013915.1 Roseiarcus sp. | reverse complement strand
CGAAAAGCCGGTCTTCATGAGCCGATCCTTGTCGGCGTCGTCGCGCGCGTAGATCGACTTCGCGCCCTGCGTCAGGCGATAGAGCGGCGGCACGGCGAGGTAGAGATGGCCCTCCTCGATCAGCTTGGGGGTCTGACGGTAGAAGAACGTGATGAGCAACGAGGCGATATGGGCGCCGTCGACGTCGGCGTCGGTCATGATGATGATCTTGTCATAGCGGAGGTCGGAACCGCGGTAGCTCGATCCCGCGCCCGAGCCGAGCGCCTGCATCAGGTCGGACAATTGCTGGTTCTGGGCGAGCTTGTCGCGCGTGGCGGAGGCGACGTTGAGGATCTTGCCGCGCAGCGGCAGGATCGCCTGCGAGGCGCGGTCGCGGGCCTGCTTGGCCGAGCCGCCGGCCGAATCGCCCTCGACGATAAACAATTCAGAACCTTGTGCCGAAGTGTTCGTGCAGTCCGCGAGCTTGCCGGGCAGCCTCAGCTTGCGAACCGCCGACTTGCGCGCGACATCCTTTTCGGCGCGCCGGCGCAGCCGTTCCTCGGCGCGCTCGACCGCCCAGTCCAGCAGTTTCGTCGCCTGGCTCGGCGAGCCGGCGAGCCAATGGTCGAATGCGTCGCGGATCGTGTTCTCGACGATCCGGGCCGCTTCGACGGTCTGCAGCCGCCCCTTGTTCTGGCCCTGGAATTCGGGCTCGCGGATGAACACCGAGATCAGCGCGGCGCAGGTCGCCATGACGTCTTCGGCGGTCACCGCGCTCGCCCGCTTGGTCTGGCCGATCCGTTCGGCGTGATCCTTGAGCGCGCGCAGGAGCGCGGCGCGCAGCCCCGCCTCGTGCGTGCCGCCGTCCGGCGTCGGGATCGTATTGCAGTAGGAATGGACGAAGCCGTCCTCGCCGGCCATCCAGGCGATCGCCCATTCGAGCGAGCCGTGGCCGCCGGGCTTGGTCACCTTGCCGAAGAACGGCTGATCGACGACGAGATCCTGGCCCTCGATGTCGGCGGCGAGATAGTCCTTGAGGCCGCCGGGGAAGTGGAAGGTCGCCTCGGCCGGGACCTTGGCGTCGGCGAACGCCGCCGCGCAGCGCCAGCGGATTTCGACGCCGCCGAACAGATAGGCCTTGGCGCGCGCCATCTTGAAAATGCGCGCGGGATCGAAACGGACGCCCTTGCCGAAAATCTGCTCGTCGGGCAGGAAGCGCACCTTGGTGCCGCGCCGGTTGGGCGCCTTGCCGACCGTTTCGAGCCGGGTCGCGGGACGTCCGCGCTCGAAAACCTGCCGATAGAGCGTCTGGCCGCGCGCGACCTCCACTTCGAGCCGCGACGAGAGGGCGTTGACCACGGAGACGCCGACGCCGTGCAGGCCGCCCGCCACCTGATACGCGTCGCTGTCGAACTTGCCGCCCGCGTGCAGCGTCGTCATGATGACTTCGAGCGCCGATTTCTTGGGGAATTTCGGATGGGCGTCGACCGGAATGCCGCGCCCGTTGTCGGTGACGCTGATCCAGCCGCCGTCCTCGAACGAGACCTCGATGAAGCTCGCATGGCCGGCGACCGCTTCGTCCATCGCATTGTCGATCACCTCGGCGAACAGGTGGTGGAGGGCGTTGGCGTCGGTGCCGCCGATATACATGCCGGGCCGCCGCCGGACCGGCTCCAGCCCCTCGAGGACCTCGATCGAGGCGGCGTTGTAGTCGGCTTCGCCCGGCGTTCCGCCGCGCGGCGCGGCCGGCTTGAGCCTGGGCGCGCTCTTGCCGCTCGCGCCGCGGCCGCCGCCGAACAGATCGTCGTCCATCAATCACCTTCTTTCGAATCAGAGCGGAGAAGGGTAGCACAGGCGACTGGAACAAAAAAAGAACGATCGCCCGCCGCGCCATTCGCGCGACGCCGGGTCGCAACCGCCCGCGCGCAGGCGCAAGGATTGCGTAATCTCTTGGCTTTATTGCTGGTTCGGCGCCGGTCGGACAACGAGGGAGCTGGGCGTGGGGATGCGCGCATCGAATCGCAGCGGGGCCGGCGCACGGATCGGGGCCGGCGCGGCTCCAGGTCGCGCGCAGCGCCGCCGCGCCGCCGGTCGGCAGGCCTGACGCCCGTGCGGCTCGCCGTCAACATGCGCGTCACCGCTTTCGCGACGGGCGGCCAGCAGCGCGTGGCGACGGAGGTCATGAAGCGGCTCGACGGCGCGCTGGCGATCTCGCCCGCCCGGCCGCTCGCCGGCGCCCGGGGCCATCTGTGGGAGCAGACCGTCTTGCCGTGGCGCGCCCGCGGCCATCTGCTGTGGTCGCCGTCGGCCACCGGGCCGGTCGCGATGCGACGGCAGGTGGTGACGCTGCACGACGTCGCGTTCCTCGACACGCCGGATTTTTTCACCGCTTCGTTCCGCGCCTTCTACGCCGCGCTGATTCCCCGACTCGTCCGCAATGCGGCGCGAATCGTGACGGTGTCGGAATTCTCGCGCCGGCGCATCGTCGAGCGGCTCGGCGTCGCCTCCGAAGCGGTGGCGGTGATCGGCAACGGCGTGTCGGCGAATTTTCGCCCGCAGAGCGCCGCCGCGATCGCGCGCACGCGCGCCGCCTTCGATCTGCCGCCGCGCTACTTTCTGCTCCAGGCGACCTCGGATCGTCGCAAGAATCTCGCCGGCGCGCTGCGCGCCTGGCGGAACGTCCTGCCTGCGCTGCCCGACGACCTCCATCTCGTCGTGTCCGGCAACATGGCCCGCGGCCATGTGTTCGGCGAGGCCGACGGGGCGGTATCCGCGCCGCGCACGCGCCTGATCGGCTATGTCGCGGAGTCCCATATGGCGCCGTTGCTTTCGGGCGCCGAAGCGTTCCTGTTCCCCTCGCGCTACGAAGGGTTCGGGCTGCCGATCGTCGAAGCCATGGCCTGCGCGACGCCGGTGCTGACCAGCGCGGCCACCGCGACCCAGGAAGTCGCTGCGGGCAGGGCCCTGCTCGTCGATCCGTTTTCCGACGCCGAGATCGGCCGTGGCGTTCTCGCACTGGCGCGCGATCGGGAGCTGCGGGCGCGGCTCGCCGCCGGCGGACCGGACCATGCCGCGAAATTCTCATGGGACGAGGTCGGCCGGCGCTACCTCGCCTTGTTCGCCGAAGTCGAGGCCGAGTCGCGTCCGGCGACCTCGGGGGCGGCGAACGCCATGCGACAGCCGGCGCGGCCAAGTCTTTGACGCGGCCGCGCGCTTGCGTCATCGTCCGCGCGATCGCAATCGGCGGGGTAGGGAGGTCGCTATGACGATTCACATCTTCGGCGAGGCCGATGGCGCTCCGGTGGTCGAGGTGACGATCGGTTCGCAAGCGGGGGCCGTCGCAAAGATCCTCAGTTGGGGCGCGGTGCTGCGCGATCTGGTCGTGCCGACGCCCGGGGGTCGGCAACGCGTCGTGCTCGGCCTCAATTCGATGGCCGACTACCTCGCCCATTCCCCGAGCTTCGGCGCCGTTCCCGGCCGCTTCGCCAACCGGATCGCCAATGCGCGCTTCGCGCTCGACGGCGCCGAATATGTGCTCGACGTCAAACCGGGCGAGAAACATACGCTCCACGGCGGCCCGCACGGGTTCGGCAAGCGGGTCTGGCAGCTGGGCGAGCACACGGATTCGTCGGTAACCCTGGTGCTCCATTCGGCCGACGGCGAGGCCGGTTTCCCGGGCGCGCTGACCGCCAGATGCGTCTACACGATGCTCGAGCCGGCGACGTTGCGCGTCGAACTCTCGGCGGTCTGCGACAAGCCGACCGTCGTCAACCTGACCCAGCACGCCTATTTCAATCTCGACGGCGCGAGCGACATTCTCGATCACGAGGTGACGCTCAACTGCGGCTTCTATACGCCCACAGACGCCGAGCTGATCCCGACCGGCGAGATTCGCGCCGTGGCCGGGACGCCGTATGATTTCCGCACGGCGCGCCCCGTGCGCAACGCGGCGGGCGTGACCTACGACACCAATTTCGTCGCGCTCGACCAGCCCGGCGAGGATGGCACGGCGCACATGGCGACGGTGCGCTCGGCGAAGAACGGCCTGCGCCTCGAACTGCATACGAGCGAGCCAGGCGTGCAGTTCTATGACGCGGCGAAGCTGAATTGCCCGGTCCCGGGGCTCGACGGCGCCCGCTACGGCGCCCATGCCGGCCTCTGCCTGGAGCCCCAGGCGTTCCCCGATTCGCCGAACCGGCGCCATTTCTCGCCCTGCGTGCTGCGGCCGGACGAGGAATACCGCCACATCAGCGAATTCCGGTTCGCCTGACCGACGCTTGGCCCGCGCGGCCGCTGGCCCCCGGTTCCGGCGGCGCGTGAGGAACGACTTCCAGGCCCATGATGCGCTGGCGCAAAGCAGCGACGAACGCCGAGGCCTGGCGAACAATGCGCCGATCGCGGCCGGCGCGTCGGCCGAAGCGCGCGCCCTCGCGACCGGCGG
>JBEKEI010000253.1:0-4484 GCA_050013915.1 Roseiarcus sp. | reverse complement strand
AGGCTGTCGAGGTAGGCGCGCGCCTCTTCGGCGCAGGCGGCGATCGTCACGCGGTAGCCGTTCCTGCGGAGGTAGGTCGACAGCAGCTCGCGGATGCGCCGGTCGTCGTCGACGACGAGCACATGGGCTGCGTCGTCGACCGGCGCGAGCGCGGCGCCGGTCACGCCGCCCCCCCGCCCGAAACGCCGGCCGCCGCGAACGGCTCGGCGGCGCTGGGATCCCGAGCGCCGATCAGCGCGACGACCCGCTCGCGTTCGAGGTCGTCGATCATCGCCAGCAGGAAGGCGGCGGCCTTGTCGCGTCCGCCCGCGCCGAGCGTGTCGGTGGCCTTCAGGAACCGGCGCGTCTGCAACTGGGCGAGTTCGCGCGCCAGACGGGCGCCCTTGGGCGTGGCGTGGAGCTGGCGGTGGCGGCGGTCCTGGGCGCCGGCGCGCGCCTCGATGAACGATTCGGCGACGAGCTCCTTGAGCACGCGGTTGAGACTCTGCTTGGTGATTTTCAGGATCTCCAGCAATTCGGCGATCGTCAGGCCGGGCTGGCGGCTGACGAAATGGAGGACGCGATGATGCGCGCGTCCGAAACGGTAGGATTCCAGCAGGCGGTCGGCATCGCCGACAAAATCGCGATAGGCGAAGAAAAACAGCTCGATGAGGTCATACATCGGCGCGACGCCGGCCGCCATGTCCACGCTTGGGGCCAATTAAGTCAGCAATGTTGACATATTTCAACTTCCCTGCTACTCATGCCGCCGCGGCTGGCGTATTTACGCCGTGCGCGGCCAAAATCCAAACGGCGGCGCAACCGACAGGGAGAGCACCATGGCAGGGCCGGCTTTCGACGACCGTGACGGTCTGATCTGGATGGACGGGGCGCTGATCCCCTGGCGCGACGCCAGGGTCCATGTGCTCACCCATGCAATGCACTACGGCAGCGCCGTCTTCGAGGGCGAGCGCGCCTACGGCGGGACGGTGTTCGCATCGACCCAGCATTCCGAGCGTCTGCGCGAATCCGGCCGCGTCCTCGATTTCGAGGTGCCCTGGACCACCGCCCAGATCGACGCCGCCAAGGCGCTGGTGCTCGAGCAGAACGGCTTTTCCGACGCCTATATCAGACCGATCGCCTGGCGCGGCTCGGAAATGATGGGCGTGTCGGCCCAGCACAACACGATCCATCTGGCGATCGCCGCCTGGCAATGGCCGAGCTATTTCGATCCCGCCCAGCGGCTGAAGGGCATCCGGCTCGACGTCGCCGAATACCGCCGCCCGGATCCCGCCACCGCCCCGTGCCGCGCCAAGGCCGCCGGCCTCTACATGATCTGCACCATCTCCAAGCATCGCGCCGAGCGACGCGGCTACGCCGACGCGCTGATGCTCGACTGGCAGGGGCGCGTCGCCGAATGCACGGGCGCCAACGTGTTCTTCGTGCGCGACGGCGCGATCCACACGCCGATCGCCGACTGCTTCCTCGACGGCATCACCCGCAAGACCGCGATCGAGCTCGCGCGCCGGCGCGGTTACGAGGTGCTCGAGCGCCGCATCATGCCCGAGGAGCTCGCGACCTTCTCCGAATGCTTCATCACCGGCACCGCCGCCGAAATCACCCCGGTCGGCGAGATCGGCGCCCATCACTACAAGCCGGGCGCGATCACCGGCGCGCTGATCGACGATTACGCCGCCGAGGTGCAGCCGAAATCGAAGGCGGCGTAGCAAATCGGGGCGCCCCCCCGCCCCGGCCCGCTCGCCGCAGACGCGATGCGCTGGTCCCTCGAATTCGAATTCATCCCGCGCAACGCTCAGCCCGAGCTGACAAAGGGCCATTCGGCCTCACAAGGCGTGCGCCAGGCGCCCGATTGAACCCGGGCCCGGCCGATGCTAGTTTTCACGCCGTGGGGGCGTGCGATGTTGACTGCTGCGGCGTTTTTCGGGGTCCGTCTGTATCGCCGCCGCGCGCGGCGAGATCCGCATCCGCCGAGGCTTTCGCCCGATCCCGGATCGACGCCGTCCCTCGGGACGGCCGCGGAGCCCCGCGCCGCCGCGCGAACATCGAGTCCCCCTGATGGATGCGCATCGCGAAAGCGCGCCCCGGCGCCGCGCCTGGCCGCTGCGGCGTCCGCCCTCGTCCTTGCGGTTGCGTCGCTGCTCGGCCCGGCGGCGCCGGCGGCCGCCGAGCCGCTCGATCTCGGCCCCTTTCCCGCGAAGGTCGTGCTCTACGGCGTGGAGACCGACGTCGGCCTCGATGTTTCGGCCGACGTCTCGACGACGCGCTTCGGCGCGCATGTGGCGGGCGACGCGACCGCTTCGGCGAGCGCGGCGCGGCTCGCCGCGAATATCGAGGCGATCGCCAACGGCCGCCTGCCGTTCGCGGCGCCCGCCGGTCCCTGCGTGTTCAAGATCGTCGCGCTCAGCGCGACGAGCCTTTCGGTTTCCGGCAACACCGGGACATTCGCGACGACCGCGCAGATCGAGACCAGCGGCTGCCCGCTGTCCTGGGGAAGCGTCGGGCTCTCCGTGCGCTTCGTTCCGCAGGCGACGCCAGCCGCGCTCGGCGTCAAGATCGTCGACGTCGCGGTGACGACCCCGTTCGAATGGAGCTTCCTCGGCTTCCTCGCCGGCAAGAGCCCGTCGCAGCTGATCGCCGCGGCGATCCGCGCGCAAGCAGCCAATCTGAAATTCGCGATCCCGACGCTGAAGAACGCCCGCGCGGCGTTCCAGGGCGCGGCGGTCGATTCGAAGGGCGACACGCTGATCTTCCGCCTCCGCTCCGACGTCCAGGCCGACCGCCAGGCGATCATGGACGCGCTGACGAACCTCGACCAGGTGAAGAATCTGCAGGTCAAGTATCCGTGAGGGGAGCGTCGCCGACGATCCTGTCTTTCGCCTTTTGGTCCACTGCCCTCCCGGCCCACGGGGTCAGCACGCTCCGGCGCACCCGCGCCCGCGGCGCGTTCGGCGCGGGCCGCCGCAGGCGCCCGACTGGCGATGGCTTGGTCGGCATCGGGCGGAAGCGGTCGCTCGACATCTTGCGGGTGCTTCGCGCCGCGTCGTGCGTCCCGTAACGCTTCGTCGGCGACTGCGCTCCGAACCGTGGCGGTCGCTCGCAGGGCTAGGCCCCGGGGTGGAAATGTCATGGCGCGCGTCAGCGATGCTGATATCGTCTTGCGATCGCCCAGCCAGGGTCCCGCAGTGTTCATCGAACCCCATCCACCGGTCGGGGCGGCCGAGCCCGAATTCGTTTTGGTGCACGACGTCGTCAAGTCATTCGGCGACAAGCGCGCCCTGAACGGCGTCTCGTTCGCCGCGCCGCGCGGGCGGATTTGCGGGCTGCTCGGCCCCAACGGGGCGGGCAAGACGACGCTCTTCCGCCTGTTGATGGGCATCATGAAGGCGACCTCGGGGACGCTCTTGGTTGACGGCCTCGATGCCTTCCACGACCGCGTCGCGCTGAAGCGGCGGATCGGCTTCCTTCCGGACGAGCCGGTGTTCTATTCCTACCTGTCTGCCCGCGAGACGCTCGCGCTGAGCGCCGCGATGCACGGCCTCGACGTCGCCGCGACGCTGGCGCGCCTCGCGCCGCTGGCGGCCAAGCTGCGCCTTGCCGACGAACTCGACAATTTCGCCGACGACTTTTCGCGCGGCATGAAAAAGAAGCTCGGCCTGCTGCTGGCGGTCCTGCACCGACCCAGTCTGCTGATCCTCGACGAGCCGACCAATGGGCTCGACGTGGAATCGACGCACCTGTTCTACGACCTCATCCTGGATCTGGCGCGGGAGGGCGCCACGGTGCTGTTCTCGACGCATCTGATGGATCATGTCGCGCGGCTATGCTCGCATGTCGTGATCATCGACCGGGGCGCCGTCGTCGCCGCCGGCTCGTTGGGGGAGATTCGCGCCCGGCATGCGCAGGCGAGCCTCGAGGACGTCTTCCTCGAACTGACCCATCGACCGGCGCCGCAATGACGATCCGGGCCGCCGACGCGCCGGGCTTCTGGCCGACTGTCGCGTTGTTGCTCGGCGCGGCGCGACGGCGCGCCGCCGGCCGGCTGTCGCGCCAGCGCGCGCTGCTGCGGCTGCGCGGCGGAACTTCGGCCGCAAATTGGTCCGTCCTCGGATTCGCGTTCGTGGTCTGCCTCGCTGGCGCGCTCAACCTCGCGGCCGCCTTCGATCTCCTCGTCGCCTATTCTGCGGGGCAACGTGTGGAAGCGGACGCGCGCGGCGCGATCGTCGTCGAGGATTGGTTCCTCGACGCGGTCGGCGCGCTCAGGAACCAGGCGAGGCAGAATCCATCGCGCGGCCCCGAGATAGCGCGGATCCTCGATAAGAACGTCCGCATGGAGGCGGCGCGCCTCGTCAGGACCCACGGCGGCGACGAAAACGCCCTCGCGGCGCGATTGCACGCGGCGGCGGCTCCCGGGGCGCGGCAGATTCTGATCCGATCGGAGGATCTCGACGCCGAGACCGTGAAGGGCGGGCTCGCCGACGCGCTCG
>JBEKEI010000252.1:0-4542 GCA_050013915.1 Roseiarcus sp. | reverse complement strand
CCCCGAGGCGCGCGCGCACACATCCAGTTTGTCCTTGGCGACATCGATTCCCACGATAACGGCGTCCATCTGATCCCATCCTTGCGCAAGCGGGCTCGCAAAGCGGCCCAAGCGGCTGTTCGGGTTCGATGGAACGGCGGACGAAGGCCCGTACTCATCCACGGGCTTGGCGTCCCAGAGGGTCATCGGTCCAACGTCCGGCGCCGCGCCTTCCATCATACCAGATGCGGCGCGATTCAAGTTCCAAGGGTCTTCCGGCGGTTTTCGGCCCTACGAAAACCCTCGCCCCAACCCCTCTCCCGCTCGCGGGAGAGGGGCTCCCGCGCTCTTGGAATCGCGGCTCCTCAGCGCGACAGCCCGGGCAGAGCGTCGCAGTTTTGCACCACCGCTGATCCCAGCTGGTTCTCAAACAGTTCGTACATCGACGCGAAGTCGACCGAGCCGGTATTTCCCAGATCGATCCTTCGCCCGTCCCTGGCGACGACGACGATCGACGAGATGGCGCCGACGTTCTCCGACCGGCAATACACGCGGGCGATCTCGTCCCATCTGAAGCTCGTCGGCTTGCGATGAAACAGGCTCTCCTTGGTCACGCCCGCATCGGTGACATAGGCCTGGGGATTTCGCACCAGCGCGATCAACAGGAACAGCGGCCCGAACCCGATTGCGACCGGGATCATCGCGACCGCGACGCCGACCGCCGCCTGCGCTCGGCTCGCGTTCGGCGGATTGCGCAGGCGCCGAATCGACCTCGGCAGCCACCAGCCGCAAATCGCCGCGAGGAGAAACAGACAGGTCGCGGCCATTATCAGGCGATGGGGCCAGGCGGCGAGCGGGATTTGATACAGCACGCTGGAGGGCATCGGGCAATCCACAGGGCTACAGGGTTGCGGGTTACGGCGGCGGGGGCCGTCGACTGCTCTATCGTGTCCGGGACGTTGACGCAGCGCCGCCGCGGGCCAAGCCGCCGAGCCGCCGTCCGGCGGCTGCGCCGCTCCTCCACGCCCGTTCCGCGCCCTCGCCATGACGGCGGCGGCCGAGGCCGCGCTGTCGGCGACCGCCGAAGCGACCTCGCCCCCGTCTGGGCCGCGGACGCGTCTGTAAAAGAGAAATGTGACAAAGAACTTATGAAATTCCAACCCCGCCGTCCCCGCGCCGCCGCCCGCCGCGCGCATCAGCGCGACCGCGCGGGAAGTCCGCCGGCATCGCATCATGGAGCGCGCGCTGCGCGGGATGCGGCGGTCCGGCGCCGCCGGCCGGGACGTTTGCGGCGACGGCCGGCGCGGCCGGCGCCGGGGGCGTCCGAGCCGTGCCGGGGGGGCGCCTCTTCACCAACTGTTTACACGCATTGGCCATGTTCGATTCATAGGATTGGCGGGGCCCAGAGCTTTGGAACGGATCGCGAGCGACTACCCTGTGCCCGCCAATGAAGCCGAGCGTCTGGCGGCGCTCGCCGCGCTCGAACTGATCGGGTCCCGGCCGGAGCCGGAATTCGACTCGCTCGTCGCGCTCGCCTGCCTGGTGTTCAAGGCCCCGATCGCGCTCGTCTCGCTGCTCGACGACAGCCGGCAATGGTTCAAGGCCCGCCAGGGTCTCGACCCCGACTCCACCGAACGCGACAGCGCCTTCTGCAATTACGCCGTCGCCGCCGGCGACCTGTTCGTCGTCGAGGACGCGACCAAGGACGCCCGGTTCGCGCACAACCGGCTGGTGACCGGGCCGCCGCACATCCGCTTCTACGCCGGCGCGCCGATCGCCGCCGATCCCGGCCTCTGGCTGGGAACGCTGTGCGTGATCGACACGGCGCCGCGGCGATTTTCGGCCGCGGCGGCGGCCCAGCTGCGCGGCATGGCCGGGCTGGTTTCGGCCCTCGTGCGCCAGCATCGCGACGCCCGCGCCGTCGCCCGGCTCGGCGAGGAGGTGCAGGCGCAGAGCCGCGCCAACCGCGACCATTCGGATGCGCTGACCCGCTACCGGCGGATCTTCGACCATGCCTCGACGATCGCCAAGCTCGGCGCCTGGGAGCGCAACGCCGAGACCGGCGTATTCACCTGCACCGACGGCATCAGCGGCATCCACGAACTGCCGCGCGGCGCGCCGATCTCCTGGCGGACGATCGCCGATTCATTTTCGGCCGACTTTCGCGAGCGCCTCCGCAAGGCGCAGGCGGATCCCGCGCACGGGGGCGGCCTGTTCACGATCGAGGGCGAGATCACGACCGCCAAGGGCGCCGCCAAATGGATTCGCGCGGTCGTCGACGTCGAGCGGGAGAACGGCGTCGTGGTCCGCTGGGTCGGCATGACCCAGGACATCACCGCCGAGAAGACGACGCTCGACCGCATGCGGTTCCTCGCCGAATGCGACCGGCTGACCGGGCTCGCCAATCGCAGCGTGCTGCAGGCGCGCCTGCTCGAGCCGCGCGCGGACGCCGACGGGCCGCACGCCGCGCTGGCGCTGCTGCTGATCGATCTCGACGGGTTCAAGCACATCAACGACACGTTCGGCCACGCGTCGGGCGACGAATGCCTCCAGCAGGTCGCGCTGCGGCTCGTCCGGGTCTGCGAGGGGGCCGAACTGGTGGTGCGGCTCGGCGGCGACGAATTCGCCGTCCTGCTCGGCGGCGCGCCCGACCGCGGCGCGATCGAAACGCTGGTGACCGAGATTCTCGCGCGATTGCGCCGGCCGATCAGCTGGGGCGCGCAATCCTTCCAGCTCAGCGGCTCCGTCGGCGTCGCGATTTCGCAGCACGACGACGAGGGCTCGCAGCTGTTCACCGAGGCCGATCTGGCGCTCTACGCCGCCAAGGCGGCGGGCCGCAACACGTTTCGAATCTTCACTCCGGAGCTCAAGCGCAAGGCCGACGCGCGGTTCGAGACGATCGCCAACATCGCCCGCGCGCTCGACGAGGACCAGCTCGAACTCTTCTATCAGCCCAAGATCAGCCTCGCCGACGGCCTCCTGTCGGGCTTCGAGGCGCTGCTGCGGTGGCGCCGCAGCGACGGCGAAATCATCGTGGCGGGCGAGTTCGTCGCCGCCCTCGAGGATCCCGAGCTGTCGCGCCGGCTCGGCGAATGGGTGGTCGAGACAGCGATCGATCAGGCCCAGGCCTGGCGCCGCGCCGGACTCGTGTTCGGTCATATCGCGATCAACCTCAGCCCGAGCCAGTTCAACAGCCCGCGGTTCGCCGAGCGCCTGATCGAATCGATCCTCGCCCACGACCTGCCGACCGAGACGATCGAGATCGAGGTGACCGAGGGCGTGTTCCTCAGCGAGGACAAGAATGTCGTCCGCGAGACGCTGGAGACGCTGCAGCTCGCCGGCGTGCGGATCGCGCTCGACGATTTCGGCACCGGCTTTGCCTCGCTGACCCACCTGCGCACCTATCCGGTCGACATCATCAAGATCGACCGCTCGTTCGTCCAGCACCTCCTGACCTCGCTGCAGGACCACGCGATCCTGCAGTCGATCCTGTTCCTGGCGCGCAAGCTGCGGCTCGACGTCATCGCGGAAGGCATCGAGGACGCCCAGCAGTGCGAGTCGCTGAAGACCCTGGGCTGCCGCTACGGCCAGGGCTATCTGTTCTCCCGGGCGGTGCCGGCCGCCGAGGCGGTCAAATGGTGCCCGCCGATCGCCGAAGAGCGATTTCGCGTCGCCTGAGGCCGGCGAGCCGGACGCCGGCGCGCCCGATCTGATTTTGGCTTCGCGTAGGCAGTTGAAACTCCAGGATCGAGCGATTCCTCACGACACGATACGAGCATGTTACCATCGTTTACTTGATCAAAAGAGACCGACAATGACCTTTCAAGTGATAGCGCTCATCATGACTGGCGCCGGCTGCCTTCTCGGCGCCCGCTTCATCTTCGCCGGGGGTTCGGTGCTCAAGGAGTGGGGCCTCGAGGTGACCGCTGGCGCGCTAGTCGTATTTCGCCGGATTGGCGCGATCTACCTCGGCCTCGCCCTGATGTTCTTCCTCGGACGAGCGGCTGCCCCCTCGGATCTGCGCTCGGCTGTGTGTCTGGTCACGGGCGGAGCGATCGCGATGCTTGCGTGTCTCGGGCTCTTCGAGTTCCTGGCTCGACGAGTGAGCGCTGGCGTCTTCCGCTCGGTCGTCGGGGAGGCGGTGCTCGCGGCTGGCTTCGTCTGGGTGTGGTGGGGTGGGCAATGACCGCACCAAGATTTACCCCGCCTGAAACCAATCCTCGTGTGCGCTTCCGAAATTGAAACCGCGGCGGAGTTCAAGGTGAACGCTTCGGACTCTCTCGCGATGTCGCTTTCACTTTCCGATTTCAATTCGAAAAATGTCATGAGTCCCCGAGGTTGGGCGGATACTGCGAGCCTGACTTCGAGGTTCCGGGTTCCGGGTTCCGGTGACAGTGCGCTTTTCTCGAACCCGCACGCTACCGCGGCGTATCCCTCGACCCCGCCGGCCTGACTTGCGTCGTCATCCCCGGAATGCCGCGTCACGCCACGCGGCGCGGCGACGACAGGGCCCGGACATATCGCCGCAACGGCGATTGCGCCTGGCGTCGAGACCTCCTCGCC
>JBEKEI010000251.1:0-4798 GCA_050013915.1 Roseiarcus sp. | reverse complement strand
AAGAGCGCGGTGGTCGTGCGCCAGGCGGTCGAGGCGATGGACGCGATCGCCAAGTCTGCGCAGCAGATCAGCCAGATCATCGGCGTCATCGACGAAATCGCATTCCAGACCAATCTGCTGGCGCTCAACGCGGGCGTCGAGGCGGCGCGCGCCGGCGACGCCGGCCGGGGGTTTGCGGTCGTCGCCTCGGAAGTTCGTGCGCTCGCTCAGCGCTCGGCGGAGGCGGCCAAGGAGATCAAGACGCTGATTTCGGCCTCGACCACCCAGGTCGACGCCGGGGTCAAGCTGGTCGCCGAAACCGGCGCGTCGCTGGAGCGGATCATGGCGCAGGTCACCGAGATCAACGCGGTCGTCGGCGAGATCGCCGCCGGCGCCAAGGAGCAGGCGACCGGGCTCGATGAAATCAACAGCGCGATCAACCAGATGGACCAGACGACGCAGCAGAACGCGGCGATGGTCGAGCAATCGACCGCGGCGAGCCATTCGCTGAGCCAGGAAACCGCGCAATTGTCGGGCCTGATCGGCCAGTTCCAGGTCGGGCGGGCGGCCGGCGACAATGTCATGCGCCGCCAGTTGGAAAAGGCCGCGCCGCACGCGTTCCGGCCCGCCGCCAAAACCCCGGTCGCCAATGGTCCGAGGGCGCAAGTGCGCGTGGCGGCGAGCAACGGGCGCCCCGAAAGGATCGTTCAGCCGGCAAAGCTCGCCCGCGCACCGTCCAAGGCGGCCGCCCACGGCGCGCCCGCCGCCGGCGATTCCGAGAGCTGGGAAGAATTCTGAACCGGGCCCTGGCGGGCGGGTGGCGCTCGCCTGTTGAAGCGCCGGCCGCCGGGCTCGCCGCCCGGCATGTCCGGCCGCGCGCGAAACGTCATGGGGAAGGCGCCGCCACCACCGCGACCATCCCGCTATCCCCGGCGAATTGACGGCCGGCGCCGGCCTCGTTCGGTCGCGTCATCGAGATTGGCGTCAGCGCCGACCGCGCGCGCCGGTTGACACATCGACAGGACGGTCGTCTACCGTGATCGCATTCGCGCCCCGAATCGGCGCGCGCGTTCGTGCGGGCGAAATCTCATAAACATTTCAATAGTCCTGCAATTCGATCCAATCATCAAGGCAGTCGAGCGGAGTTCCCTCCCACGCTCCCGCTCCTGCAAACGCAGCCGACGAGCGCGCGGGGTCCGGGTCGCTGGAGCTTCGGCGAAGCGCCCGGACGGTCGCGGTATCGGAGCCGAAATGATCGTCGCATTGAGCCGCTTTACGATCGCCAACGACATGTCCGAGGCCGTGCGCGGCGCCTTCCGCGATCGGCCTCACCTCGTCGATGCGGCGTCGGGCTTCCTCGGCATGGAGGTGATGAGCCCGCTGGATGGTCAAGCCGAGATCTGGCTGCTGACGCGCTGGCGCGATGAGCAAAGCTACCGTCTGTGGCATCGCGGGCATGACTACCATCAGTCGCACCGCGGCATTCCCAAGGGGCTCAAACTCGTGCCCGGCAGCGCCAAAATTCAGCTCTTCGAGATATTCGCGGATTGATACCGGAGCTATCGGCATGATTGCGGCAATCGATCTGGAAGCGCTCGATCCGGCCGGGCTTCAGCGGTTTCAGGCGCTTCAGAACCAGGCGGTCGACGCGGTGACCCAGCGCTTCTACGAGGCGCATGGCGCGACCTACGTCCGTTTCGGGCCACGCGGACGGGAGGCCTGCCGCGAAGACCTGGCGTTTCATCTCGAATTCCTCCGGCCGGCGTTGGAGTTCGGCGCGCTGCAGCCGATGGTCGATTATTTGGCCTGGCTGGGCGGCGTGCTCGCCGCACGCGCCATTCCGGTGGAGCATCTGGCGCTGTCGCTCGCCTGGCTGGGGGAGTTCTTCGCCGAGCGGATGGACGGCGCGGACGGCGCAAAGGTGGCCGCCGCGCTCGACGCGGCGAAGACGAAATTCCTCGCGCTGGGCCAGGCGGTCGCCCCGCCTGCGGCGCCGGCCGAGCCGTGGCCGGAGGCGACGGCGTTCGAGGCCGCCCTGCTCGCCGGCCGTCAACGAGAGGCGCTGGGAATCGTCGACGCTTGTCTCGACAATGGCCGCAGCCTGGTCGATCTGGAGCTGCATGTCATTCTGCCCGCTCTCTATCAGATCGGCGAGAAATGGCACGCCAACAAGGTGACGGTGGCGCAGGAGCATCTGGCGACTGCGATCGTGCAATCGGTGATGACTGCGGGGCTGCTGCGTTCGCAACCGCCCCGGATGATCGGAAAAAAGGTGCTGCTCGCCTGCGTCGCCGGCAACAGCCACGCGATCGGACTGCGGATGGTCTCCGACGGCTTCCAGCTCGCCGGCTGGGATGTGCAGTTTCTCGGCGCAAACGTGCCGACCTCGGCGCTGGTCGGGCAGGCGATCGCGTGGAAACCGGATCTCCTGGGATTGTCGGTCTCGTTCGCCCAGCAATTGCGGGTCGTCAAGGACGTCATCGCCGATTTGGACGCTCGCCTGGGCGGCGCGCGGCCCGCAGTGATCATCGGCGGGCTCGCCGTCAATCGCTTCGACCAGTTGGCCGGCGCGCTGGGCGCCGATGCCCATCGCGCCGATGCGCCGTCGGCGGTCGCCTACGCCAGCCAGTCCCTGGCGATGGGGGGAGGCCGTGCCGAGGTTTCCTCCTGAACTCGATTCGCTGCTGGCGGTGGCCGCGGCGGCGATCGATGAAAGCGGCGCGCTGATCGAGGCGAACGCCGGGTTTCTGAGGCTGCTCGACCCCAGCGGATTGGCGCCGATCGGCTCTGGAACAGCCGGATTCTTCATCCAGCCGGATTTTGCCGCCCTCGCCCGGATGAACGGCGGCGCCGACGGGGAAATCCATCGCGGGCTGCTGACGGTAGGCGACCCGATGGGACGGACGCAGTCTCTGCGCGGCCGGGTCTGGCGCGTCGAGGGAGAATTGCGGGTGCTCGCCGAATATGACGTCGAAGAACTGGGAAGGCTCTACGACACCGTGCTCCTGCTCAATAGCGAATATGCCGATGCGCAGTTTCAGCTCGCGCAGGCCAATGTCACGCTGCGGCAGCGCGAGACGCAGATCGTCGCCCTGTCGTTGACCGACCCGCTGACCGGCGTCGGCAATCGCCGCGGATTTGAACAGGCCCTCGCCGCGGAGGTCAGCCGCGCCGAGCACGCGAACGGGAAATTATCCGCCTGCATGGCCGACCTCGATCATTTCAAGCGCGTGAACGACATTTACGGTCACGCCGTCGGGGACGCGGTGCTCCTTGCGCTCGCCGAGCTGCTGCGACGCCACACCCGGGCTTCGGACATCGTGGCCCGCATCGGCGGGGAGGAGTTCGTCGTGCTGATGCCGCATACCGAACGGGGGCCTGCCGCCATGGTGGCGGGAAGGCTGACAGAGGCGCTCGCCGGCGCCCGGATCGAGCCGCTGCGCGATCCGATCACCATGAGCATCGGCGTGGTGGAGCGCGTCGCCGGCGAGACGGGCGAAGCGCTCCTGCGCCGCGCCGATAAGGCGCTCTACGAAGCCAAGGCGCTGGGGCGCAATCGGGTCGTCACAGGCTAGCGGCGTGCGTCACGGGACAGCCCTGCGCGAGAACGGGGCGGGGAGAGCGCGCGGCTGAGGCGGAGCCATCCGCATCGACGCCGCGATCGCGGGGCGGCGCGGCGGTCGCGAGCCGGAATCGAGATTATTCTTTCTGTAAATCAGAAATCATGTTATGGTCTGCGCGTGGGCAGAGGCGTTCGAAGCCGAGCCGGCGCCGCGGACGCGGCGATGCGAATCGCGGCGACGGCGTCCCTCGGCGGAGGCGATGGAACAGGGACGAATGGCGCGACGAACGAACCAGCGTCGTCAACCGCGAGGATCGCTTCAGCGGGCGCGTCCCGACGTTGAAGAAGGGCGCGCCACGGGACGCCCGAATCGGTTTCAATTTGCTCGCAGACCCTTGAAATCCCGCGAAACCGCTAAAAAAAGATTTCCAGAAGTTTCAAAAACGAAAATTCGAGAAGCGCTCGCCGTCGTTTGGACCCGGGCGACGCTGAGCCGCGGCCGATCCACGGCCAGCCTCCTGCGCCAACGCCCCAATCGCCGACCGTCATCGCTACTGCCGCGATCCCGCGACGACCGCATTGGCGATTTTCAGCGCAAACTGCTGCTCCGCAGGTTCGCGCTCCTCGTCGGCGGAGACCGAAAAGCCGGCGGGGCCTTCATAGGCGATGGCGCTCGCGCGCAGGACGCGTCCGCCGGGGTCGGACAGCGAGTAATTCCCCTGGATGATCACGCTCGCCGGCGCGAGATCGGTCACCAGCCCCGCCGCGCCCTGCGTGCTCATTTCCCTGGTCAGGGTCACGGTCAGGATGAAATTCGGATTGTCGCCGCCGACCGAATAGGCGCCGGCGAGCGCGGCGGCGATCCAGCCGCGCAACCTCGCCAGTTCGTTCTGGTCGCAGCGCGAATAGGTGTCCGAACTGAGCGCGCCGACGGGGTCCGGGTCGCCGGCGCATTGTCGCCGGCGCTCCCTGGTTCTGCTGGCGCGCCGCGACCGCGGAATTGTAGTCGGGCGTGATCGCGGCCAGTTCCCGATCGGCCTGGTCGGCCGTGATCTCATGCCGTTCGTAGCGTTGCGCCACGCTCATCTGCTTGCGCTCGACCTCGCGCACGAGGTCGGGATACGGCTCCGTCGAAACGATGTATTTTTCCAGTTGCGCCTTGATGCACAGGGTGCGCTTCACCGACAGAGCCGGAAATTGCGCAATGCAGGCGGCGTCGCCCTGGTCGAACGCCGGATTGCCCGATTTCGCCGGGGC
>JBEKEI010000250.1:0-4591 GCA_050013915.1 Roseiarcus sp. | reverse complement strand
TCCGTCGGTCGAGCCGCGAATCCGTGATCAGCCCTGCGGCATGAAGCTCGCGAGATTGGCGTTGGCGCCGCACAGCAATACGCCGACGCGCTCGCCCGGCGCCGGCCGATAGGCGCCGCTCGCGAGCGCGGCATAGGCGGCGGCGCCGCCGGGCTCGGCGATCACGCAGAAGTCGCGCCACAGCGCGGCCTGGGCGGCGCGGATGGCGGCGTCCTCGACGAGGACGGATTCGGCGACCGCCGCGCGGGCGATCGCGAACACGAGGTCGCCGACCCGGCGGGCGCCGAGCGAGTCGGCGGCGATCGAATCCACGGCGACATCGACGGGCCGGCCCGCCGCGAATGCGGCATGGAGCGCGCGCGAGCCCTGCGGCTCGACGCCGACGATCCTGACCCGGCCGGCGAACCAGGCGGCGATCCCGGCGATCAGGCCGCCGCCGCCGACCGCCACCAGCAGCGTGTCGGGCAAGGCGGCGCCGAGGCGCGCCAGATCCGCCTCCCATTCGAGTCCGACCGTGCCCTGGCCGGCGATCGTCTCTACCGAATCATAGGCGTGGATCGCGAGCGCGCCGGTCTGCGCGCAATAGGCCTCGCACAGCGCGAGGGCGTCGAAATAGGTCGCGCCCTGCACGACCGGCTCGGCGCCGCTCGCCCTGATCTTGGCGATCTTGACCGGCGCGGCGATCTCGGGAACGAAAATGCGCGCGGCGACGCCGAGCCGCGCCGCGGCATGGGCGACCGCCGCGCCGTGATTGCCGCCCGAGGCGGTCGCGCAGCCGGCGGCTGGCGCGGTGCGGGTCAGCAGGTTGTTGAAGGCGCCGCGCGGCTTGAACGAGCCGGTGTGCTGGAGGAATTCGAGCTTGAGCGAGATCGGCGGCGCGCCCGCGACCGGCGAGACGGCCTCCAGCAGCGGCGTGCGCCGGATGAAGGGCGCGATGCGCGCATGAGCGGCGCGGATCGCGGCGGCGTCGACGGGCAGGGTCATGGGCTCTCGCAGCGCGAGGCGGCGCAGCCCGCCTCAGATCTTCAAAGCGTCCTTGAGCTCTTTCAGCCGGTCGAGCTTTTCCTGCGCGACGCGCTTCTGCTCTTCCGGCGCGTCGGCGAGATCCTCCTCGGCGTTCTTGATTTCGAGGCCGAGGCGCTCGGCGCTGAGTTCGTCGACCGGGATCGCAGTCTCCGCGAGCAGGATCAAGCCGGCCTTATTGACGTCGGCGAAGCCGCCGCGCACGAACAGGCGCGTGTGCTTGCCCTGCGACTCGCCGATGTCGACGATGCCGGGCCGCAGCGAGGTCATGACCGGCGCGTGGTCGCGCAGCACGACGAAATCGCCTTCGCTCCCCGGCACCAGCACGTCCTCGGCCGGGCCCTTGAACAGGAGCTTGTCCGGCGAAACGAGTTCGAAGTGAAAGCTGGCCATGGTCAACCCTGTCCCGGGCAAGAGCGAGAGGCGGCGGACCGGACCGGCGGCCAGCCATTGCAAGCGGAGCCGGCCAATCGGGAGATCGTGGCGGTTGAAGGCCCGGCCGTCCGGCGGCGATGCGGCGCCGCCGAAACGGGATGCGCCCGAAGATTCGAAGGCTTCGCCGCGCACGCGTCGAGGCGCTTGGGCGGCCGAAGCGAGCGCGGGAATTGCCCGACGGCTCGACCGCTGGATTGCTTCGCTCCGCTCGCAATGACGACCGCTCGTTCCATCATTTCAACCTGCGCCGGTCACGCCGCTTCAGCGGCGAGTCGCTTGGCCTTGTCGACCGCCTGCTCGATCGTGCCGACCATGTAGAAGGCCGCCTCCGGCAGGCTGTCGTATTTGCCTTCGATGATGCCCTTGAAGCCCTTCACCGTGTCCTCGATCTTCACCTGCACGCCGGGCGAGCCGGTGAACACCGCGGCGACGTCGAACGGCTGCGAGAGGAAACGCTCGATCTTGCGCGCGCGCGCAACCGTCAGCTTGTCCTCTTCGGAGAGTTCGTCCATGCCGAGAATCGCGATGATGTCCTGCAGCGCCTTGTAGCGCTGCAACACCTGCTGGACCTGGCGCGCGACATTGTAATGCTCCTCGCCGACGACGGCGGCGGTCAGCATGCGCGAGGTCGAGTCGAGCGGATCGACCGCGGGATAGATGCCCTTTTCCGAGATCGCGCGCGACAGCACGGTGGTCGCGTCGAGATGGGCGAAGGAGGTCGCCGGCGCCGGATCGGTCAAATCGTCGGCGGGCACGTAGATCGCCTGCACGGAAGTGATCGAGCCCTTGGTCGTGGTGGTGATGCGCTCCTGCAGCGCGCCCATGTCGGTGGCGAGGGTCGGCTGGTAGCCGACCGCGGAGGGGATGCGCCCGAGCAGCGCCGAGACTTCCGAGCCCGCCTGGGTGAAGCGGAAGATGTTGTCGACGAAGAACAGCACGTCCTGGCCCTGATCGCGGAAATGTTCGGCGACGGTGAGGCCCGACAGCGCCACCCGCATGCGCGCGCCCGGCGGCTCGTTCATCTGGCCGAACACCAGCGCGCATTTCGACTTCACGTCGGGATCGGGGTGATGCGGATCGGCGTTGACCTTGGATTCGATGAATTCGTGATAGAGGTCGTTGCCTTCGCGGGTGCGCTCGCCGACGCCGGCGAACACCGAATTGCCGCCGTGGGTCTTGGCGACGTTGTTGATGAGCTCCTGGATCAGCACGGTCTTGCCGACCCCGGCGCCGCCGAACAGGCCGATCTTGCCGCCCTTGGCGTAGGGAGCGAGGAGATCGACGACCTTGATGCCGGTGACCAGGATCTGCGCCTCGGTCGACTGCTCGGCGTAGCTCGGCGTCGGCTGATGAATCGCCCGGCGCGCCTCGGCGACGATCGGGCCCGCCTCGTCGACCGGCTCGCCGATCACGTTCATGATCCGGCCGAGCGTGCCGGCGCCGACCGGCACCGAAATCGGCACGCCGGTGTCGGTGACGTCCTGGCCGCGCACGAGCCCCTCGGAAATGTCCATCGCGATGCAGCGCACCGAACTCTCGCCCAGATGCTGGGCGACCTCGAGCACGAGCCGGTTGCCGTTGTTGATCGTCTCGAGCGCGTTGAGAATCTCGGGCAGATGGCCGTCGAACTTCACGTCGACGACGGCGCCGATCACCTGGGTGACGCGGCCGGTCGGTCTGTTGGCGTTCGCCATATGGTCGTCCTCGCTTCGGTGGGGCCGGCGATCAGGCGCGGCGGTCTGGGCTCACAGCGCCTCGGCGCCCGAGATGATTTCGATCAGTTCCTTGGTGATCATCGCCTGGCGCGTCCGGTTGTAGCGCTGGGTCAGCTTGCGGATCATGTCGCCGGCGTTGCGGGTCGCATTGTCCATCGCGCTCATCTGCGAACCGTAGAACGACGCCATGTTTTCGAGCAGCGCCCGATAGATGCGCACCGCCACCGCACTCGGCAGCAATTGCTCGAGGATCTCGCCTTCCTCGGGCTCGTAATCATAGGCCGGCGCGTCCTCGTCGGTCTTGGCGAATTCGGGCGGGATCAGCTGCTGGGCGGTCGGAACCTGCGCGATCACCGACTTGAACCGCGCGTAGAACAGGGTGCAGACGTCGAACTCGCCGCCCTCGAAGAGATCGAGCACCTTGCGCGCGATCGGCTGGGCGTTGGCGTAGCCGATCGTGCGCACGCTGCGCAATTCGATCACCTCGATGATCTGCTTTTCGAAATTGCGCCGTAGCTGGTCGGCGCCCTTCTTGCCGACGCAGAGGATCTTGACCGTCCTGCCCTGGGCGATGAGCGCATTGGCGCGCTCGCGGGCGAGCCGCACGATCGAAGTGTTGAACGCGCCGCAGAGGCCGCGCTCGCCGGTGCAGACGAGCAGCAGATGGGTCTGCTGGGCGCCGGTGCCGGTCAGCAGCCGAGGGCCTCGCGCGTCGCCCGCGCCGCCGGCGAGATTGGCGAGCACGGTCTCGATGCGCTCGGCGTAGGGGCGCGCGGATTCGGCCGCCGCCTGCGCGCGCCGCAGCTTGGCGACCGCGACCATCTGCATCGCCTTGGTGATCTTCTGCGTCGACTTGACGGAGGCGATCCGGTTTCGCAGATCCTTCAGGGACGGCATCGCTCGAGATTCTCCACACGGGGTCCCTTCCCCACGAGGGGGAGGGAGAAATACTAGGCGAAGCTCTTGGCGTAGGACTCGACCACGCCCTTGAGCTTGGCCGTGGTGTCGTCGGCGAGATCGCGCGAGGACCGGATCGTGTCGAGAATCTCGGGGTTCTTCGAGCGCAAGGCCGCCAGCAGCCCGTTCTCGAACGCCTTGACGCGATCGAGCGGCAGCTTGTCGAGATAGCCGTTGACCCCGCAATAGATCGAACAGACCTGCTCCTCCATCTTGAGCGGGGCGAACTGGTCCTGCTTGAGGAGTTCGGTCAGCCGCGAGCCGCGGTTGAGCAGGCGCTGGGTGGTCGCGTCGAGATCGGAGCCGAACTGGGCGAAGGCCGCCATCTCGCGATATTGCGCGAGCTCGCCCTTGATCTTGCCGGCGACCTTCTTCATCGCCTTGGTCTGCGCCGCCGAGCCGACGCGCGACACCGACAGGCCGACGTTCACCGCCGGCCGTATGCCCTGATAGAACAGGTC
>JBEKEI010000249.1:0-5326 GCA_050013915.1 Roseiarcus sp. | reverse complement strand
TCGCCTCGGGGCGGCTGCGAGCCGTCGGCGGGGCGATTGGCGAACTCGGCCTGGCGTGTCGCGCAGCCGATCCGCTGGTCAGTCCATCACACTGGGCTCAGCGCGACCGGCGTCGCGCCGTGTTTCCCGAGCGTCCGGCGCTTTCAGGACGTCCGAACCGAATAGCGTTCAGGCTTCGTCCTCGTCGGCAAGGTCGTTGCGGCCGTCGGCGTTGCGCGCATCGATTGCGGGATCGCCGAGCGAGGCATTGACCGGCATCGCGCTCCGTCGCCGCTGCTCGGCGATCCGCGCCTTCAGCTCCTGCGACTGCCGCTCGAGGTCGGCGAGCGGCGGACTATCCGCGGGCGCGGCTGGCTTTGCCGGCGTCGCGGTCATGACGCCTCGCGCGAATCGTCCGTCGTCGATCCCGGCAATGGCACGCCTTCGGCGTCATCGGCGGTCAGGCTTCCGTGCGGCGTATCGGGATCCCGCGCCGGCCGCCCCTTTCCATGGGGCGTCGAGTCGCCCGGCGGCAGTCCCAGAAGGTCGTCGAACGCCGCCTTCGCCTTCTCGGCGAGGCCCGTCTTGTGTGCGTCGGTCATGAACGTCTCCCCACCGGTTGGGCGCCCTCCGGAATCGCGATCCGCCGCCGGACCTTCGACGAGGTCTGTGATCTCGGCGATGCGCTCGCGCGCCTGCGCCATCTTGTCGTCGACGACGCCGGCGTCGGGATCGCTTCTCAAGGGATCGCGGGTCATTCCGCCTCCGGCG
Organism: Roseiarcus sp.; assembly: GCA_050013915.1. Lineage (GTDB taxonomy): Bacteria > Pseudomonadota > Alphaproteobacteria > Rhizobiales > Beijerinckiaceae > Roseiarcus. Next base: position 4,576 of record JBEKEI010000249.1, on the reverse strand, counting down.
CTTCGCGCGCAAAGAAGCTCAACGCCGAAGTCGCCTCGCCGTTCCGGACCGCCGTCGGCGAGCCGCGCCGCTCAGGCGCCGGCCAGGTCGAAGGCCTCTTCGCCGGCGGAGGCCTTCGTGTCGGATCGCAGCGGCGGGGGAAGCAGATTTGCGGCTCTGGCGAGGGCCGACGCTTCGCTCGCGGGCGCCGGGCGACCCAGGAGATAGCCCTGGATTTCGTCGCATCCCTCTTCGACCAGAAGGCTGCGTTGTTCTTCGGTCTCGACGCCTTCGGCGGTCGTCAGGATGCCGAGATTCTTGCAGAGGCCGACGATGGCGCGCACGAAATACACGGCTTCGCCGCTGTTCTCGAGATCGGCGACGAACATGCGGTCGATCTTGATCCTGTCGAAGGGAAAACGGCGCAGATAGCTCATCGAGGAATAGCCGACCCCGAAATCGTCCATGGCGATACGGATCCCGAGATTCCGGATCTGATGCAGGATCGTGAGATTGCGGTCATTGTCCTGGAGCAGCACGCTTTCAGTGATTTCCAGCTCCAGCCTGCTCGCCGGCAGACCGGATCGCGCGAGCGCGTCCTGGATCGTCGGAACGAGGCTGACGGCGCGGAACTGGACCGCCGACAGATTGACCGCGACGCGAATGTGCCCGGGCCACGTCGCCGCCCGCCGGCAGGCCTCGCCGAGCACCCATTCGCCGATCGGGACGATCAGCCCCGATTCCTCAGCGACGGGAATGAAGTCGCCCGGCGCGACCAGGCCGCGAGTGGGATGGCGCCAGCGCAGCAAGGCTTCGAAGGCGCGCGCCTGTCCCGACGCCGCGTCGATGATCGGCTGGTAGAACAATTCGAACTGCGCGTTGGCGATCGCGTGGCGCAGGTCGAGTTCGAGCCCGTGGCGGGTGCGCGTCCGGGCGTCCATGTCGGGCTCGAAGAAGCGGAACGCGCCGCGCCCATCCGCTTTTGCGATGTAGAGCGCCATGTCGGCGTTCTTGATCAGCGCTTCGGCGACGTTCAGCGACTTGGACGAGAGCTCCACGCCGACGCTGACCCCGATCACGACTTCCTGGTCGGCGACCTCGTAGGGCGCGCCGACCGAGGCGATGAGGCGGCGCGCGAGATGCGCCGCGTCCTGGGGCGTCTTCAGGCCGGTCTGGAGAATGACGAATTCGTCGCCGCCGAAACGGGCGACGACGTCGCCCTGGCGGACTGTGCCGGTCAGCCGCGTCGCGACCTGGCGCAACACCTCGTCGCCGACCGCGTGGCCGAGCGTGTCGTTGACCGCCTTGAAGCGATCGAGATCGAGAAACAGGATCGCGATCTGTCCGCCGCGCGCGATCGCGACCAGCGCCTTGCGGATCTCGTCGAGCAGCGCGGAACGATTGACGAGGCCGGTGAGGGAGTCGTGAAGGGCGAGGAATTCGATCCGTTCCTCCGCCCGGCGCCGCTCCGAGATGTCTTCATGCGTCGCCACCCAGCCGCCGTCCGGCCGCGGTTGCTGGTTGACGGCGATGGTCCGGCCGTCCGTCATTTCGATCACGTAGCGCTGGGGTTGCCCGGCGCGCGCGATCGCCTGAATCGTCTTGCAATGTTCCTTGCCGGTGTAACCCTTGATCCCAACCGCTTCAAAGGATGCGGCGACGATCTGCGCCAGAGAGGCGCCGAGCTCGGTCTTTTCGGGCGAAAGCCCATAGATCTCGCGATAGCGCGCATTGGCGACGACGAGCCTGTGGTCGCCGTCGAAGAAGCACAGACCCTGGGGAATGTTGGAGAGAGCGACATCGAGGCGCTCGTGCGCCGCCCCCAGCTGGTCGTTCTTGGCGGCGAGCGAAAGCTCGGAGACTTCGAGGGAACGGACCTGGCGCGCGATCAGCCGCAGCAGCAGGACGACGCCGATCGAGGCGAGCGCCCCGCCGATGACGAACCATATCCGCTGGCTGCGCCAGCCCGCGAGCACCTCGGCTTCGGTAAGCGAGGTCTGGATGTAGAGCGGCATTTCGGCGACCGGGCAGATGCTCGCCACGACCGGCGCGGCGCCGAGGATGTCGGCGCCGTAGTATTTCGAGCATCCCGTCGCTCCCGGCAGATGCGCCGCCAGGTCCGCCTGGGCGCCGGTCGAGTCGGAGGAGCGGGGAAATCGAAGCAGCACCATTCCGTCCGCCTTCATCACGGTCACGGTGCGTCGCGCGGGCAAGGCGAGCTTGTAGAAGGTCTCGAGATCGCCCAGCAGAATCTGGACGACCACGACGCCGGCGAAATCGCGGCGGGGGTCGAGGATCGGCCGCGCGAGGAACACCGCCCATGCGCCGCTGCCGATCTCCTGGAATGGCGCGCCGACAAAAGGTCCGGCGTCCAAGCCGCCGACGAAATGGCGATAGTAGTTTTCGCTGGAGACGTCCGCCCCGGGCGCGAGGTCGCTGTGCACGCTGTTGGCGATCCGCCCGTTCGCATCGACCAGCAGCAGCGCCCCGACGCCCGACAGCCGTTTGGCGTCCTCGGTCAACCGGTCCTTCGACGATGGCGCCCACAAGGCCGCTTCGGTATCGTCGTTCGTCCGGTCGCCCCCGATCGCGTAAAGGCCGGCGATCGCTTTCGCCGCCTTGTCGAGGGTCTCGAGCTTGTCGGCCGTCTGCGCGGTCATGCCCTTGGCGAGATAGCCCATGGAGGCGGAATAAGCCGCCACCGAGGCGTCGCGATCCATCTCGATGGCGACCCCGTCGACGGCGATGATCCCGAGCACCAGCGCAGCGCCGGTGACGGCGAAGCGCCGCCGCATGCGCCGCCACGACCCGAGGCCGGCGGCGAAGCGCGCGGCGGCGCGACCAATGTTTCCGCGCCGGCGCGCGGGCGCTGCTGGCAGGAGTTCTGTTTCCGAGGGAAATTCAGTCACCCTTCAGGTCCTCGCCGCTCGCCCCGCCCGGGGCAAAGCGAGGATGCGCCGGCTCGTCTTCGCCATGGCTGCGCGATGGCTCGGCGGGGCGCTTCTGAACGCATGGTGACGTTTGAAAGTGAACGATCTTTAAACAGAACTATCATGCTGAACTTGGCGCGCGGCGCGGCCCTTCGTCCCGGCGGCGCCGGCCGCTCGAGTCGCGTCCCGCTTGTCTCCCCCGCCCGCCCCTGCTACGACCCGCGCAATCCCATTTCCCAGGTTTCAGGGCGGCGCGGCGCATGGCGCAACAATTCGTCTATCACATGAAGGGTCTGACCAAGACCTGGCCGGGCGGCAAGAAGGTGCTCGAGAACGTGCACCTGTCCTTCTACCCGACCGCCAAGATCGGCGTGCTCGGCGTCAATGGTTCGGGCAAGTCGACGCTTCTGCGCATTATGGCCGGCATCGACACCGAATTCGTCGGCGAGGGCTTCATCGCCGAGGGCGCGCGGGTCGGTTATCTCCCGCAGGAGCCGCATCTGAACCCCGACCTCGGCGTGCGCGGCAACGTCATGCTCGGCGTCGGGGCCAAGCAGGCGATCCTCGACCGCTACAACGAACTGGCGATGAACTATTCCGACGAGACCGCGGACGAAATGACCCGGCTGCAGGACGAGATCGAATCCCTGGGCCTGTGGGACCTCGACAGCCAGGTCGAGCAGGCGATGGATGCGCTCGGCTGCCCGCCCGACGAGGCCGACGTCGACACGCTGTCGGGCGGCGAGCGCCGGCGCATCGCGTTGTGCCGGCTGCTGCTCGAAAAGCCGGAAATGCTGCTGCTCGACGAACCCACCAACCATCTCGACGCCGAGACGGTCAACTGGCTCGAAGGCCATCTGCGCAGCTACCCCGGCGCGATCCTGATCGTCCGGCATTCCCTACGAGGGCAATTATTCGTCCTGGCTGAAGCAGAAGCAGAAGCGCCTCGCCCAGGAAGGCCGCGAGGAAGAATCGCGCCAGCGGGCGCTGGAGGCCGAGAGCGAGTGGATCGCCGCCTCGCCCAAGGCGCGCCAGGCCAAGTCCAAGGCGCGCATCCAGGCCTATGACGAGCTCGTCCAGAAGCAGAACGACAAGGCGCCGTCGACGTCGCAGATCGTCATTCCGGTCGCCGAGCGGCTCGGCAACAACGTCATCGATTTCGAGAGCCTATCGAAGGGGTTCGGCGACACGCTGCTGATCGACAGGCTGTCGTTCCGGCTGCCGCCCGGCGGCATCGTCGGCGTCATCGGACCCAACGGCGCCGGCAAGACGACGCTGTTCCGGATGATCACCGGCCAGGAGAAGCCGGACAAGGGTTCGATCAAGATCGGCGAGTCCGTGCAGCTCGGCTATGTCGACCAGTCGCGCGACGCGCTCAACGACAAGAAGAACGTCTGGGAGGAGATTTCCGGCGGCCAGGACATCATCTATCTGGGCAAGCGCGAGATCAATTCGCGCGCCTATTGCTCGACCTTCAATTTCAGGGGCGCCGACCAGCAGAAGAAGGTCGGCATGCTGTCGGGCGGCGAGCGCAACCGCGTCCATCTGGCCAAGATGCTGAAGGGCGGCGCCAATCTGCTGCTGCTCGACGAACCGACCAACGACCTCGACGTCGACACGCTGCGCGCGCTCGAGGACGCCTTGCTCGATTTCGCGGGCTGCGCGGT
>JBEKEI010000248.1:0-4618 GCA_050013915.1 Roseiarcus sp. | reverse complement strand
CGCCTCTGTCCAAGGCGTACCTGAAAGGCGCGATGGAGCTCGACGGCCTGCCGCTGCGCGCGGCGAAATTCTACGAGGACAATCGTATCGATCTCGTGCTCGGCGAGAGCGCCGCGCGCATCGACCGGGACGCGCGGCGTGTCGTCCTCGCGTCCGGCCGCGCGCTCGACTACGGCCAACTCGCGCTCGCCACCGGCGCCCGCCAAAGGCCGCTCGAAATCCCCGGGATCGAGCTCGACGGCGCGCTCGTCCTGCGCGATCTCGCCGACGCGCGAACGCTGCGCGAGCGGCTCGGCGCGGCCAATCGGATCGTCGTGATCGGCGCCGGCTTCATCGGGCTGGAGATCGCGGCGACCGCGGCCAGCCTCGGCCGTGAAGTGACGATCGTCGAGGTCAGTCCGCGTCCGCTCGGGCGCGCGCTCTCGCCGGCCGCCTCGGCTTTCTTCCTCGACGCGCACCTGGCCTTCGGCGCCCGCTTCCGCCTCGGCGTCGGGGTCGCCGCGCTGCGCGGAGTCGGCGGCGCGGTGAGCGCGGTCGAATTGACGGATGGCGCGCTGCTGCCGGCCGATCTGGCGATCGTCGGGATCGGCGTCCTCCCCGAGGACCGGCTCGCGCGCGCGGCGGGGCTCGCCTGCGATAACGGGATCGTCGTCGACGAACGGCTCGGAACCGCCGATCCCATGATTTCCGCGATCGGCGATTGCGCGCTGTTTCCGAGCGCGACGCTGGGTTTCCCCGTCCGACTCGAATCGGTCCAGAACGCGGTCGACCAGGCGCGGTGCCTCGCGCGCCGGATCGTCGGAAGGTCTGAGCCCTATGCCGCCCTGCCCTGGTTCTGGAGCGACCAGGGCGATCTCAAACTACAGATCGTCGGGCTGTCGCACGGCTGCGACGAATGGGCGTTGCGCGGCGATCCCGCCGTGCGCGCCTTCGCGATGTTCGGCTTCCGCGCTGGCGCGCTGGCGGCGGTCGAGACCGTCAATCGTCCGGGCGACCATATGGCCGCGCGCCGCATCATCGGCGCCGGCTTGCAGCTCAGCCCCGCGCAGGCTGCGGACCCGGACTTCGACTTGAGGAAACTGGCCGCCACCGCGCCGCGCTGAGGCGACGCCTCGATGTGCACGGCCCGGTCCAGGGGTCGAACGTCGATCTCCGGGCTGTTGCTGGCGGCGCATTCATGGCTTGACGGACCCACGCAGGCTCGACCGCTCAGCCGCCGCCCGCGCCCTCGATCGTTGCGCCCCAGGATCCCCAGACGTAGATGCAGGAGAACAGGAACAGCCAGACGACGTAAACGAAGTGCCAGTACCATGCGGCGAATTCGAAGCCGAGATGCTGCTTGGGCGTGAACTGCCCGGCATTGGCGCGCACGAGGCAGACAATGAGGAAGATCGTGCCGATCAGCACATGGGCGCCGTGGAAGCCGGTCGCCATGAAGAAGGTCGCGCCATAGATGCTGTTGGAGAAGGCGAACGGCGCGTGCGCGTATTCCCACGCCTGCACGCTGGTGAAGGTCGCCCCGAGCAGGATCGTCAGGAGAAGGCCGACCTTGAGGCCCCGGCGGTCGTCGTGCAGCAGCGCGTGATGCGCCCAGGTCACAGTCGCGCCCGAGGTCAGCAGGATCAGCGTGTTGAGCAGCGGCAGGTTCAGCGGATCGAGGACTTCGGTGCCTTTGGGCGGCCAGACGCCGCCCGTGAACGCGACGCGCGCATATTGGATCTTCTCGTTGGTGAACAGCGAGGCGTCGAAGAACGCCCAGAACCAGGCGACGAAGAACATCACCTCCGAAGCGATGAAGAGGATCATGCCGTAGCGGTGGCTGATCTGAACGACCCGCGTATGGTCGCCGGTCTCAGCCTCATGGATGACGTCGTGCCACCAGGACGCCATGACGTAGAGTATGCCGGCGAAGCCGAACGCCAGGACATAGGGGCCGAGCTTCAGGCCGCCGACGGTCAGGGCCTTCATCGACATGATGAGGCCGATCGCCGTGAGAAAGGCGAAGGTCGCGCCGACGACCGGCCAGGGACTCGGGTTGACGAGATGATAGTCGTGATGCGGCTTGGCGTGCGCGTCGGCCATAGGCTTCCCCTGTCCTCGATCCGTCGGTCGCGGCCGGGCGATCGGGCAAGCCCGATTTGCCTCGTTTGGCCGGCGCCGTCAAGCCGCCGTCAGCCGCCGGTCAGAGCGGCGATTTGTCGTTGCGCGCCGCCGGCGCCGAGGCGACCGGCCGGCCCGGATCCTGGGCGGCGAACAGCGTGTACGATAGGGTGATCTCCTGGATTCCGTTCAGCGTCTCGTCGCGCTCGAGCGCGGGATCGAGGAAGAACACGACCGGCAGCTCGGCGCTCTCGTTCGCGCCCAGACGCTGCTCGGCGAAGCAGAAGCAGGATATCTTGTCGAAATAGGCGCCCGCGACCCCTGGCGTCACGTTGTATACGGCGGTCGCGGCCGTCGCCTCGGCGACACGATTGCGGACCTTGAAATAGACGGTCGCCGTGGCGCCCGTGCGCAGGCGGATCGCCGCCGTCTCTGGTTCGAAGCTCCACGCCAGCCCGGGCGCGACATTGGCGTCGAATCGCACGGTCAGGATCCGCGCGCCCCGTAGCGCGGGCGCCGAGGCGGCGACCTGGGTCGTCCCGCCGAAGCCGGTGGCCCGACAGAACATGAAGTAGAGCGGCACTGCGGCGTAGGCGGCGCCGACCATGGCGACCGCCGTCGCGAGCGCGCATGCCGCCACGAGGCGGTTGCGCGCCGCCGCCGACCGTGGATTTTTCACCGGCGTCGTCATCTCCGCCCGTCCCGAGCGGCGATCGGCAAAAGCGTCGCGCCGCCTTCCCCAGTGATCCCGGCCGCTCGAGGCCGCCCGGGCGGCGATCGGCCGGCGGGCCGCCAAATCAACGCTCAGGGCTCGGGCCGAAGGACGCCGGGGCCCAGTTTGACGATGGTGATCGCATAGAACAGCGCCGCCAGCAGCCCGATGCAGAGTCCGATCGCGATATTGCGCAGGCGCCGGTTGCGCGCCTGCTGCGGCGTCAGGATTACCCCGAGGGATCTCCCGGCCTCATCCATGGGCCCTCACAATCCGAACCGCTCGAACAGGCCGAAACCATGCTCGACGACCAATGCGGTAAACAACAGGAAGAGATACAGGATCGAATAGCCGAACAATTGCATCGCCGCCTTCTTGGCCGGCGCGCCGTCCCGGATGCGATAGACGCGGATCGCCATCGCGGCCATGACGAGCCCGGATGCCGCGGCGACGACCGCGTAGCCGGCGCCAGCCATGCCCATTGCCCAGGGAACCATCGCGACCGGGACCAGGATGAGCGAGTAGACGAGGATCTCGAGCCGGGTGTGGTCGTGGCCGCGGGCATTCGGCATCATCGGAACGCCGGCGCGCGCGTAGTCGGCGCTCTTGACGAGCGCCAGCGCCCAGAAATGCGGCGGCGTCCAGATGAAGATGATCGCGAACAGGATCAGGCTGTCGAGCGTGACCGAACCGGTGGCGGCGGCGTAGCCGACGACCGGCGGCAGCGCGCCCGCCGCGCCGCCGATCACGATGTTCTGCGGCGTCAGCCGCTTGAGCCACATCGTGTAGACGACCGCGTAGAAGAAGATCGTGAACGCGAGCAGCGCGGCCGCCACCAGATTGGCCGCGAGCGCGAGCGTGAGCACCGAGACCAGCGCGAGCGTCAGGCCGAAGAACAAGGCCTCGCGCGCCTCGATCAGGCCGGAAGGAATCGGTCGCAGGCGGGTGCGCGCCATCAGCGTGTCAATGTCGACTTCCCACCACATGTTGAGCGCGCCGGCGGCGCCGGCGCCGACCGCGATCGCCAGCAGCGAGGCGAACGCGATCACCGGATGGACATGGACCGGCGCCGTCAGCAGGCCCGCGAGCGCGGTCCAGACAACCAGGGACATCACGCGCGGCTTCAGCAGCGCGAAATAGGCGGCCGGCCCGGCGGCGTAGTCGCCGATCGCCGCTGGCAGCCGCGTCTCGTCGTGACTGGCGATGCTCATTCAATTCGACCTGGCTGCGGCTTCCCGCGGTCGCGGACGCCGACGATCGGATCCGCAGCGCCCGAACGGTCCCGGAAGCGCGCGCTCGTTTTTGCCCCGCGCCCCCACCGGACGCGCCGTCGCGCGCCCGTCAATGATCCATGCCTGTGATGCGCGGCAGCGTCTCGTACTGGTGGAACGGCGGCGGCGACGGCAGCGTCCATTCGAGGGTCGTCGCCCCGACGCCCCAGGGATTGTCGCCGGCGACGCGCTTCTTTGCGAAGGCTTCGTAGACCGTATAGAGGAACACGAGCGTCGCCAGGCCGGCGATATAGGCGCCGATCGACGACCAGTAGTTCCACAGCGCATAGGCGTCGGGGTAGTCGATGTAGCGACGCGGCATGCCGGCGAGCCCGAGGAAGTGCTGCGGGAAGAAGGTCAGGTTGACGCCGATGAACAGAAGCCAGAAGTGCAGGTTGCCGAGCCGCTCGTTATACATGTAGCCCGACATTTTCGGGAACCAGTAGTAGAAGCCCGCGAAGATCGAGAACACCGCGCCGAGCGACATCGTGTAGTGGAAATGCGCGACGACGTAATAGGTCTCGTGCAGCGCGCG
>JBEKEI010000247.1:0-4620 GCA_050013915.1 Roseiarcus sp. | reverse complement strand
GGCCTCGACGTCGACTACGAGATTCTCGAGACCGAGCGGCTGCTGATCGCCAACGGCGGGGCGCCGTCGGTGTTCTTCCGCTTTCCCGGGCTCGTCTCCAGTTCGCCGCTGATGGACGCCGTGCGCCGGCGCCATCTGATCGTGATCGGGGCGGACGCCTGGCTCGCCAGGGGCGAGCGGCCGCGCGCCGGCTCGATCGTGCTCGTCCATCCCAACGGCAACGAGGAAGGCGGGCTCGACCGGTTCGCCCGCTATTTCGACCGGGGCGCGATCGCGCTGCCGCTCGAGCCGGCGTCTTCGGCGCCGCCGCCGTGACGGCCGCCGATCAGCCGCCGTTCAGCTTGCGCGCGACCTCTTCGGGCAGCGCGCGCGACCTCAGCCGGCCGCTGTCCGCGTCGCGGACCGTCCAGACCCGCTTCTCGTGGCACTCGACCGCGAGTTCGCCGGCGTTGAACAGCCTGTGGTCGATCTCGAAGCTCGACCGCCCGACGGCGCTCACCCGGGAGACGATCTCGATCCGGTCGCCGTAGCGGGCGGGACGCGTGAAATTGGCGCGCGTGTCGACCAGCGGTATGCCGGCGACGCCATAGGCGGTCCGCATGTCGACCTCGCCGAGGTCGAGCGCCGCCTGGACGAGCAGCGCGGTCGACCAGTCGAAGAACTCGAAGAAACGCGGATTGAACACGATCCCGGCGGGGTCGCAGTGACCCCATTCGATGGTCAGCTTGCGGGTGAACGCGAATCCCATCTCCAGCCCATCCCTTCGCCGTCAGCGCGCCGCCGCGCCGTTCTCGATCAGCATCGCAATGCCCTGGCCGCCGCCGATGCATGCCGAGGCGATTCCGTAGCGCAGGCCGCGCCGCGCCAGTTCGCGCGCGAGCGTCAGCGTCAGCCGCACGCCGGTGGCGCCGAGCGGATGGCCGATCGCGATCGCGCCGCCGTTGACGTTGAGCCTGGCCTCGTCGAGGCCGAGCTCGCGCACGCAGGCGATCACCTGGGCGCCGAACGCCTCGTTGATCTCGATGCGGTCGATCTCGCCGAGCGCGAGGCCGGTGCGCTCGAGCAGCGCGCGGATCGCCGGCGCCGGGCCGATGCCCATGATTTCGGGCGGGCAGCCGACGGCGACCGCGCCGATCAGGCGCGCGAGCGGCGCGCGGCCGGCGCGCCGGAGCCAGGCGCCGCTGACCACGACCGCGCCCGCCGCGCCGTCGACCACCGCCGAACTGTTGCCGCCCGTCTGGACGCCGCCGAAGGCGGGACGGATCCTCGCCAGGGTCGCCATGTCGGTCGCACGTGGATGTCCGTCCTGCGTCACCGCCTCGATCTTGCGGTCGAGCCGGATCGCCCGGTCCTTGCGTCCGGGCGATGAAAAGATCTCGGCGCCGACGGCGACGATCTCGTCGTCGAAGAAGCCTTCCGCGCGCGCCTTCAGCACGCGGGCGAACGAGCGCGCGGCGAAACCATCGACTTCGGCGCGGGTGATGGCGTAGCGCTTGGCCAGATTCTCCGCCGTGCCGCCCATCGTCGTGGCGCAGGACGGGTCGAGCAGCGCCTCCCACAGGAAATCCTTGAACTCGACCTGGCCCATGCGGAAGCCGCTGCGATGGGTATAGGCGGCGACCGGGTTGCGGCTCATCGATTCCGCGCCGACGCACAGGGCGGCGTCGATCCCCTTGTGGGCGATCGCGTCGCAGGCCTGGGCAAGGACCTCGACGCCGGTGCCGCAGATGCGCTGCACGAGATGGGCGGGAACCTGCTCGGGCACGCCGGCGTAGAGCCCGACGTGGCGCGGCAGCATGTAGGCGTCGAAACTGGCCTGGGCCATCGAGCCCGCGATCACCGTCCCGATCTCGGCCGGCGCGACGCCGGTCGTGGCGAGCGCGGCCCTGGCCGCCTTGATGCCCAGATCGATCGGCGAGACCGCCGCGAGGGCGCCGTTGAGATCGGTGAACGGCGTGCGCGCGCCGCCGAGCAGATGGGCGTCCTCCCAGCCCGAGAAGATTCCGGGATGCCCGCCCATGATCAGGCCTCCGCCAGCGCGATGATGCCAGACGCATAGGGCCGGGCGTAGAGCGCCTCGACGAGCTCGGCGCGATGGCTCAGCACCGCCCGCTGGTTGATCGAGCCCTTGTCGGTGATCTCGCCGCGGTCGAGCGAGGGCGGCGCCTCCAGCAGCACGAGCCGCGCGACCCGCGTCGACGAACCGGTCGAGGCGGCGGCCATGCTGCGCAGGAGACCGCGCATCGCGTCGCGCACGCGCGGGTCGGCGAGCACGGTCGGCGGATCGGCTGAAGCGGCCAGTCCGGGCGCCAGCGCGCGACAGGCGTCGAGATCGGGGAAGGCGAGGGCGGCGATGTCGTCGCGGTTGATGCCGGCGATCGCCACGTCCTGGATATAGGGCGCGAAATGCCCGATGATTTTCGCGCGCAGCGGCCCGACGCTGACCCAGGTCCCGGTCGAGAGCTTGAAATCCTCGGTGATCCGGCCGTCGAACCGGAAGCCCTTGGCCGGATCGGTCTCATCGACCCATTTCAGCGCGTCGCCGAGCCGATAATAGCCCTCCTCGTCATAGGCCTTGGCGTTCGCCTCGGGATCGCGCCAGTAGCCCGGCGTGATCGCCGGCCCGCGCAGGCGCGCCTCGAGCTTGCCGTCGACCGGGGCGAGCTTCAACTCGACGCCCGGCGCCGGCAGGCCGACATGGCCCGAGCGACAATGCTCGGGCGCGCAGGCGAGCGCGAACGGGCCGCTCTCGGTCGCGCCGAGCCCGGTGAGCATCGGCACCCGGGCGCCGAGCGTCTCGACCGCGATGGCGTCCATCTCGTCCCAGACATGCTGGGCGAGCGCGGCGCCCGAGAAGAAGTTCATGTGCAGCCGCGAGAAGAACTTCCCGCGCAGCTCCCGGTCGGCGCGCAGGAACGGGACCAGCTCCTCGAAGCCCTTGGGCACGTTGAAATAGACGGTCGGCGCGATCTCGCGCAGGTTGCGCACGGTCGCCGCTATGCCCTTGGCGGTCGGCCGTCCCTCGTCGATGAAGAGCGAGCCGCCGTTGTAGATGACGAGGCCGAAATTGTGATTGCCGCCGAACGTGTGGTTCCACGGCAGCCAGTCGACGAGCACGGGCGGCTCGTCGCGCATGAAGCGGAAGTAGTTGGTGATCATCTCCAGATTGGCGGTCCACATCGCATGGGTGTTGATGACGCCCTTGGGCAGCGCCGTCGAGCCCGAGGTGAACAGGATCTTGGCGACCGAATCGGGCCTGATCGCCGCATGCGCCCTGGCGACCGCCGCTTCGTCGATCGGGAACGCCAGCAGTTGCGCGAAATCGGTCGCGGCGCGGCCCGGCGGCGGGTTGCGCGCGACGACGATTTCGGCGTCGGCGGGCGCGCACGCGGCGATCGCCTCGGCGAACGGAGCGCCGTCGCTCGCGTAGACGAGGCCGGGGGTCAGCCGCGCGGCGATATGGGCGAGCCGGCTGAAATCGCGCGTCGCGGTCGAATAGGCGGGCGAGATCGGCGCATAGGGCAGGCCGACGTGGAGGCAGCCGAGCGCGAGCAGCGCATGGTCGACGTCGTTGCCCGACAGGATCATCAGCGGGCGCTCGGGCGAGACGCCGCGCGCCAGCAGCGCGCTGCCGATCGCCTTGGCGGCGTGGAACGCCTCGGCATAGGCGACCCGCCGGCAGGCGTCCCCCGAGACCCGCTCGGCGATCAACACCCGGTCGGGCGCGGTGCGCGCAAAGCGCGCCAGCCGGCCGGTCAGCTTGACGGGATGGCGGCCGAGCCGCTGGGTCGGCCGCACCAGGATCGCGCCGTCGGCGCGCCGCTCGACCGTGGCGGAATTGGGCGCCGTCTTCAGCTTGCGCAGCGGCGCGGGGCCGGGCTCGATCGCATCGAGCGCAAGGTCGTCGCTCCGCCGCATCAAATCGCTCCACAACTCGAGAGACCTGCGAACCTACCCGTTCACGATCGCGGCGCCACCTTCTCCGCGCGCTTCTCCAGAAAAGCGCGCAGCCGCGCCTTGGCCTCGGAATCGTCCTGGGCGATCGCCGACATCAGCGCCTCGAGCAGGAAGCCGGCCGCGCGATCGCCCTCGGCGATCCGCGGCAGCGCCTGGATCAGCGCAAAATTGGTGCGCCCGGCATTGCCGGCGATTCTGCGCGCGAGTTCCTTGGCCCTGGCGAGCCCCTCGCCGGCGGGAACGACATAATGCGAGAGGCCGAAGCCGTAGCCCTCCTCCGCGCGGTAGACCCGGCCGGTCAGCATCATCTCCATCATCCGGGACACGCCGATCAGCCGCGGCAGCCGCACCGAGCCGCCGCCGCCGACGAAAATGCCGCGCTGGCCCTCGGGCAGCGCATAATAGGCGGAGTCCTCGGCGACCCGCACATGAGCCGCGCAGGCGAGTTCCAGCCCGCCGCCGACCACCGCGCCATGCAGGCAGGCGACGACCGGCACCCGGCCGAACTCGATCGCCTCGAACGCGCGATGCCACAGCCTGGAATGCTCGACCGCGGCGCCCAGATCGACCTCGACGAGTTCGGAAAGATCGAGCCCGGCGGAAAAATGCTCGCCCGCCCCGTGGAGCACCGCCGCCCCGACGCTGCCCGGCAACGAGCGGAAC
>JBEKEI010000246.1:0-4639 GCA_050013915.1 Roseiarcus sp. | reverse complement strand
GCCAGCAGATTGGTCTGGAATGCGATTTCGTCGATGACGCCGATGATCTGGCTGATCTGCTGCGCAGACTTGGCGATCGCGTCCATCGCCTCGACCGCCTGGCGCACGACCACCGCGCTCTTGCTCGCGTCGTCGTCGGCCGCCGCGACGACCTTGCGCGCATGCGAAGCCCCGTCCGAGGATTTCTTCACCGTCGCGGTGATCTCGTCGAGGGCGGCGGCGGTCTGCTCCAGGCTCGCGGCCTGCTGTTCGGTGCGGCGCGAAAGGTCGTCGGAGGCGGTCGCGATCTCGCGCGCGCCCGACTGGATCGTGTCGGCGCTCTCGGCGACCTGGGCGAGGGCCCCGCGCAGGTTCTCGTGCGCGAGGTTGAAGTCGACGCGCAGCTTCTCGAAGGTCGGCGTGAACGCCGTCTCGATCTTCTGCTCGAGGTCGTTGTTCGCCAGCCGCGCCAGGCCAGCGCCGATCAGCGTGAGATCGGTGATGTCGGACGCGAATTTGACGATCTTGGAAACCTTGTGGTTGAGGTCGAAGATCGGATTGTAGGACGCCTGGATCCAGACCTCCTTGCCGCCCTTGCCGATGCGCTTGAACGAGGTGGCGATGAACTCGCCGGCGTTGAGCTTGCGCCAGAACTCCGCGTAGTCCGGCGACTGCGCGTAGGCCGGCTCGACGAACATGCGGTGGTGCTGGCCCTTGATCTCGTCGAGACGATAGCCGAGCAGGGTCAGGAAATTCTCGTTGGCGGTGATGACCTCGCCGGCGGGGGTGAATTCGATCACCCCCTGGACCTTGGATATCGCCTCGAGCTTGCTTTCGAATTCCGCGTTGCGGAGCTTCTCGGCGGTGATCACGGTCGCGACCTTGACGACCTTCTGGACCACGCCCTTGGCGTTGGTCACCGGATTGTAGGACGCCTGGATCCAGACCTCGCGGCCGCCCTTGCCGATCCGCTTGTATTCGCGCGCGTCGTATTCGCCGCGCGCGAGCTTGACCCAGAAGCTCTGGTATTCCGGACCGCGGGCAAATTCAGGCTCGACGAACAAGCTGTGGTGGCGGCCCTTGATCTCGTCGAGGCCGTAGCCGAGCGCCTTGCAGAAGTTCTCGTTCGCGGTGAGGACAATGCCGGTGGGGTCGAACTCGATGATCGCGAGCGACTTTCCGAGCGCGGCGAGCACCGCGCCGCTGTCCGACTTCGAACCGAGGTGGAAACCGAGCATGGAGGACCCTCTTCTAGCCTATGGCGGCGCCGCGCCGGCCGACCGCCCGCCTTCGTTCCCGACCCGCGCCCGGCGGCCGTTTTCGTCGAATCGTCGGGGTTTTCACCGTGAAACAGAAAGGTTAATTGTTTGGGCGCGACCCGGCATCGGCGCTGTCGCCGGCCGCTCCCCGTCGGCGAAAAGGCGCGCGCTGCTTCGGCCGTCGTTTGCGGCTGCGCGACCCGTCGGCGGCCGCCGAGCCCGGTCGCCTGTTCCCCGGCGCCGGCGGCGATGTCGCCGACGACTTCGTCGATCTCGGGGCGGCGCGGGCGCGATTCCCGATCGCGCGAGCCGGCCCGGTTCCGGGCGGTCGCTTTGCCCCACGCGTTCATCGGCGACGTCTCCGGCCATCGGCGGCGGCTCACGCGTGGCGCGCCGACGCGCCGGCGTCGATGGTGAGGATGGCGCCGCTCGTATAGGCCGATCGGTCCGAGACCAGGAAGGCGATCGCCGCGCCGATCTCCTCCGGGCTCGCCGCGCGGCCGAACGGCATCGGCGCGACCAGCGCGCGCCAGTTCTCCGGATCGCCGGTCTCGTCGAGCGCGCGCTTGCGCAATTGGGTCTCCATCCGGCCGGTCGCGACCGGGCCGGGATTGACGCCGAGCACCCGCACGCCGTCGGCCGGGCTCGCGCTGCCAAGCGCCTGGGTGAAGGCGGTCAGCGCCGCATTGCCGGTCACGCCGCAGATATATTGGGGGTCGCGGTTCTGGGCGGCGGCGCCGATGACGTTGAGAATCACGCCGGACCGGCGCGCCTTCATCAGCGCATAGTACGCGCGGCACATGTTGACGTAGCCGAGCACCTTCAGCGCCCAGGCCGCGCTCCAGCGCGCCTCGTCGATCTCGGCGAGGTCGCCGCGCGGGATGGCGCCCGCGTTGTTGACGAGAATGTCGATCGCGGGAAACCGGGCGGCGAGCGCGGCGACCGTGGCGGCGATCGAAAGATCGGCGGCGACGACCTCCACCCTGACGTTCGCCTTCGCCGCGATCGCGGCGCGCGCGGCGTCGAGATCGCCGGCCCCGCGCGCGACCAGCACGAGGTCGCAGCCCTCCGCCGCCAGTTGCAGCGCCGCGGCGCGGCCGATCCCCTTGGAGCCGCCGGTGATGAGCGCCGTCCGGCCGGCGAGATTCAGATCCATGTTTCGATCCCAAAAGCAGCTCGGCTCCAGCGCGCCGCGCGCCGCAGCTCAAGGCCGCGCCATCCGGTTCCAGGCGTCGAGGCCGGCGATCTTGTAGGCCTCGGCGAGGGTCGGGTAGTTGAACGTGTTCTCGATGAAATAGTCGATCGTCCCCTTGAGATTCAGCACGGCCTGGCCGATGTGGATGAGCTCGGTCGCGCCTTCGCCGACGATATGGACGCCGAGCAGGCGCCGGGTCTGGGTCGAGAAGATCATCTTCATCATGCCCGCGTTGAGCCCCATGATATGGCCGCGCGAGGTCTCGCGGAACCGCGCGACGCCGCATTCGTAAGGGATCTGCCGCTGGCGCACCTCCTCCTCGGTCATGCCGACGGTCGAGATTT
Source organism: Roseiarcus sp. (assembly GCA_050013915.1). GTDB lineage: Bacteria > Pseudomonadota > Alphaproteobacteria > Rhizobiales > Beijerinckiaceae > Roseiarcus. Next base: position 1,862 of record JBEKEI010000246.1, on the reverse strand, counting down.
CGGGCACCGAATAGATGCCGTAGGGGAAGAATTCGGGCGGCGGCGGCGGCGCGAGGCCGAAGGCGTGGCAGGCGGCGACCCGGCCCTGCTCCATCGAGGTCGAGGCGAGGCTGGGAAAGCCGATCACGTCGCCCGCCGCGTAGATGTGCGGGACGGCGGTCTGCAGCGTGTGCGGCGAGACCGCGATCCGGCCGCGATGGTCGAACGCGACGCCGGCGGCTTCGAGGTTGAGCGCCTCGGTGGCGCCGACCCGGCCGGCGGCGAACAGCAGCATGTCGGTCGCGACGCGGCGGCCGTCGGCGAGCCGGGTGACCGGCCGGCCGTCCTCGAGCGCGATCGACGTCACCGCAGAGCCGAGCCGGAGCGCGAGGTTGCGGTCGCGAAGGTCGTGGACGAATTCGTCGATCAGCTCCTTGTCGATGAAGTCGAGGAAGCGCGCGCGCGGCTCGACCAGCGTCACCTTGACGTCGAGGGCGCTGAAGATCGTCGCATATTCGACGCCGATGACGCCGGCGCCGATCACCGTGAGGCTGCGCGGCAGGTCGGGCAGATCGATGATCTCGTCGCTGTCGAACACGCTGACGCCGTCGAACGGCACGTGGTCGGGGCGGAACGGCTGGGTGCCGCAGGCGATCAGCACGTGGGCGGCCGAGTAGATGCGCCGCTCGCCCGATTCCTGGGCGACCTCGATCTCGTGCGGCCCGACGAACCGGGCCGAGCCCATCGCGGTCCGCACGCCGTTGCGGCTGAACTGGTGCTCGAGCACCTCGACCTCGTGGTCGAGCGTCTTGCGCAGGCGCGCCAGCAGGTCGTCCGCGTGGATGTCCTGCTTGACCCGGTAGGAGCGCCCGTAGAAGCCGCGCTCGCGCCAGCCCGACAGGTTCAGCACCGTCTCGCGCAGGGTCTTGGACGGGATGGTGCCGGTGTGGACGGAGACGCCGCCGACCCGCCGGCCCTTCTCGACGACGAGGACGGACTTGCGCAGCTTGGCCGCCTGGACCGCCGCGCGCCGCCCGGACGGGCCGCTCCCGATCACGATCATGTCGAAATCATGCATGCGAGCGGCCCGCCCCGCGGGCGCCGCGCCCGCGCCCCCCGCCGCCGACAAGCAACGAACGCGCCAAGCGGGATTCCGCGCGATGGGTCGCGGCGGGGCGGCTGAGCGGATTGTGATGGGTCGACCAGCGGATCCGCTGCGCCATGCGCCAACCCGGGTTCGGCCGCGCTGCCAGGGCCGGGCGCGCGCGTCAATGTCACGCCGCCTCCGGCGGTCGCTGCGCGCCAAGAGGCGCTCCGCGAACATTGACCCGCGCGCCCGCCCCCGGCCGTTTGCAACCGTGACCTTTTGCTGCGCAGCGCGGCCAATCGGCCGCTTTGCGCAGCAAAAGGTCACGGTCGCCAATCGCCACGCCGACGGCGCGCAGTCACCCGAAGGGCCGGAGCGGAGCGACGGAGCGGCCTCTTGGCCGCTTGACGGCGCGACGGCGGCGTGGCTCCGCGGCGCTTGGCGTTCGCGTCCCTCCGGTCGACAGCTCATCGCCTTGCCCTCTTGCTCAGGCGCGATTCCCGTCGCGGCGAAACGTGCGGGCCGCGCCGTCTGACGCGACAAGGCCGACTGGCGCCGCCCAGCCCATCGCTGAGCCGGCCCGCGATCCCGCCGCGTCGCCGAGGCCCGGAAATTTTTGGAAATTTTTGGAAGCCTTTGGAAGTGTCTGGAAGCTCCTGGACGGTGTTTTGAAGGCGGTTTGAAAGTTTTGGCAATGGTGTATTGCGAGCGCATGAAATGTATGGGACTCCAACGGCTTGCGGGCGCGTGGGAAGCTCATTGCGGCCCCGCGGCGCCCGCGTTTTCCGAGCGCTCG
>JBEKEI010000245.1:0-4668 GCA_050013915.1 Roseiarcus sp. | reverse complement strand
CTATGTCGACACCGGCACGATGGTCGACACCTGGGTGACGGTCGGCTCCTGCGCGCAGATCGGCAGGAACGTCCACCTGTCGGGCGGCGTCGGCATCGGCGGCGTGCTCGAGCCGTTGCAGGCCAACCCGACCATCATCGAGGATGATTGCTTCATCGGCGCCCGCTCGGAAATCGTCGAAGGCGTCATCGTCGGCGCAGGCTCGGTGGTCTCGATGGGCGTGTTCCTCTCGGCCTCGACCAAAATCGTCGACCGCGCCACCGGACAAATTCACGTCGGCTATGTCCCGCCCTATTCGGTCGTCGTCTCGGGCTCGCTGCCCGGCAAGCCGTTCCCCGACGGCTCGCCCGGCCCTTCGCTCTATTGCGCCGTGATCGTCAAGACGGTCGACGCGCGGACGCGCGCCAAGACGGCGATCAACGAACTGCTGCGCGATTGACGGCGCCCGCCACGGGCGCCGAGCGCTTCCGTTTCCTCTATCGCCAGGGCGAGGGCGCCATCGACGCGCGCCAGTGGCGGCGCGCGAGCTGGCAGCCGGTCGCGGTGGCGATCGCGCTGAGCCTGGTCTGGCTCGCGGTCATGCCGCGCCAGGCGCGCGACCTCGGCCACGAGGATCTGATCGACTGGGGCGTGGCGGCGACCTACGCCTATCTCATGGTCTACGTGTTCGCGCTGTTCCTGTGCGCGATCGCCGAATATTTCGTCAGCGCCAAGCGCTTTTCCGATCGCGGCATGCCGCCCGGCCTCGCCGGCGTCGCGCCGTTCGCGCTGTTCCTCGCCGGCGCCGCCAATTGGTACCAGCCGCATTCGGAAGGGCTGATGCCTCCTTGGGCGAACTTCCCGTTCGACGCCGCCGCGCTGGCGGCGGTCGCCTGGACGATCGCCGAGCTCGGCTTCGGCGCCGGGCGCGCCGCGGGCGATGAATTGTAGGCGCGGGCGTCGACCGCGCCCCTTCCTGGACGTCGGCGCCGGACGCGGTCGGCGCCCCCGTCTGCAAGGGCGCTCCAGGCGCGCGTCACGCGTCGCAAACTTATGATTTCGAACAGGTTTTCGCCCGCGATGAGCATTCTGAAAAACAAAAGCTTGCCAGATTACGCGACTGACGGCATTATCTGCAACAGTGGGGATGGCGGGTCCGCCGCCTGCCGCCCGCTTTGCCGGCCGCCCCGCGCCGCCGCGCGATCCCCTTCGCAATCCACAAACGCCAGCGATGGCCTGAGCCCGCCGCCTGCGGCGCGATCGCAGCTTCGTCGCGCCCATACCGAAACCACCGACTGCCGGACGGGAGGGACGATGACGCCTTCGATTGCAGATTTGCAGGCGCTCGAATCCGACGCCGTCGCCGAATGGCGCCGGCGACTCGGCAGGCGGCGCAAGGACCAGCTGTTGCGGGACTGGCGCTTCTGGGCGCGGCCCGAGCAGGTTCTCCCCGCCGGCGACTGGGTCTACTGGCTGATCCTCGCCGGCCGCGGCGCCGGCAAGACCCGCGCGGGCGCCGAGGCGGTGCGCGAATGGGTGAAGACGAATCGCTACGTCAATCTCATCGGCGCGACCGCGGATGACGCGCGCGACGTGATGGTGTTCGGCGAGTCCGGCGTGCTCGCCTGCTGCGCGGCCGACGAGCGGCCGCGCTATCTCCGCTCTTCGGCGCGGCTGGACTGGCCCAATGGCGCGAGCTCGCTGGTGTTCTCGGCCGAGGAGCCGGACCGGTTGCGCGGCAAGCAGCACATGAAGCTGTGGTGCGACGAACTGGCCGCCTGGCGGCGCCCCGAGACCTTCGATCAGGCGCTGCTCGGCCTGCGGCTCGGCGCCGCGCCGCAGGCGGTCATCACGACCACGCCGCGCCCGATCCCGATCATCAGGGATCTGCTCGCCGACAAGGACGCCGTCGTCAGCCGCGGCTCGACCTTCGACAACCGGGCCAATCTCGCGCCCGCGTTCCTCGCGCAGATCGCGGCGCGCTACGAGGGCCTCGCGATCGGCCGCCAGGAGCTCTATGCCGAACTGCTCGAGCAGACGCCCGGCGCGCTGTGGACGCGCGCGCTGATCGACCGCGGCCGCATCGCCGGCGATGCCGCGCCGCGCGATTTCGCCGAGATCGTCGTCGGCGTCGATCCGCCCGCCACGACCGGCGCGCGCGCCGACGAATGCGGCATCGTCGTGGCGGCGCGGACGCCGAACGGCGCGATCTACGTGCTCGCCGATCTGTCGAGCCAGGGCGATTCGCCGGCCGGCTGGGCGGCGCGGGTCGTCTCGGCCTATCGGGCCTGGCGCGCCAACCGGGTCGTCGCCGAGGTCAACAACGGCGGCGCGATGGTCGCCGAAGTGCTGCGCCAGTGCGAGGCGAACCTGCCGGTGCGCGCGGTCATCGCCACGCGCGGCAAATTCCTGCGCGCCGAGCCGGTCGCCGCCGCCTATGAGCGCGGCCTCGTCCATCACGTCGGCGCGTTCGCCAGGCTCGAGGACCAGCTGTGCGCGCTGACGCCCGATTTCGACGCCCGGGTCGCCGGCTTCTCGCCCGACCGCGCCGATGCGCTGGTCTGGGCGATCGCCGATCTCATCGGGCTCGACCGCAAGGAGACGGCAGGGATGGTCGCGTTCTACCGCGCGGCGGCGGAGAAGGGGTGAAAGCGGCCGGGCGCGTCGACCGCCTCACCGCCTGAGCGGGAACTCCTGCACCGAGACCAGGTGCAGCACCGCGCCCGCCTTGCGGTTGAACGCCTCGGCGCCGTTCTGCGCGTTGACGACGCTGGGCTTGTCGTCGCCGGGCAGCGGACATTGGGCGACGACGTGGGACGCGGCCTGGCGGCCGAGCAGGTTGCGCAGGTCCGCCTCGAGCTTCTGGCGATCGAGCGCGGCCGGAAACACGTCGGTGATCCAGACGTCCTTGGCGCCCGGCGCCCAGGCGACGCAGAAGGTCCAGCGCTGGGCGGCGGCCTCGGCCGGCCCGGCCAGAAGCATCATCAGGGCGAGTGCGATCGGGTATCGCCTGTCCACGGCTTTCTCCAAATTGTCTTCGCGCGGCTTATAGGCCGCAAAGCTTGCGCCAAACAATACGACCGCGCGCCCGTCGCGCCGCTGAGGGGAAATCGAGCCATGCCGTCAGATCAGGGCGTTCGCACGACGCTGCCGCCGGGCGTTTTCGCCCGGCTCGCGACCGCCGCCCGCTACGCCATATCAGGCGTCGCGCCGACCACCTGGTTCGGCCCGCAACAGCCGCTGGCGCCGATGGCGCCGCCGGAGGTGAAGGGCCGGCAGTTCGATTATCCCTTCGGGATCAACATCGACTACACGCCGCGGGCGACCAGCGCGATCGGTTTTGCCGAATTGCGCGCGCTCGCCGACGCGCTGCCGCTGCTGCGCACCGTCATCGAGACGCGCAAGGACCAGATCGCAGCGACCGCCTTCGCGATCCGGCTCGTCGACCCCGCCGGCGACGCTGCGGCCGCCGCGGCGCGCATCGCGGCGGTGCGCGGCTTCCTCGACCGGCCCGACCGGCGCCATTCCTTCGCCGCCTGGCTGCGCATGCTGCTCGAGGACCTGCTGGTGATCGACGCGGCGACAATCTATCCGCGCCTCACCCGCGCCGGCGCGCTCTACAGCCTCGACGTCGTCGACGGCGCCACGATCACGCCGCTGGTCGGCGAGGACGGCCGCGCGCCGGCGCCGCCCGACCCGGCCTACCAGCAGATCCTCCACGGCGTGCCCGCCGCCGATTTTTCCGCCGACGAATTGATCTACCTCCCGCGCAACGTCCGCGCCCACCGGCTCTACGGGATGAGCCCGGTCGAGCAGATCGCGATGACCGTCAATATCGCCCTGCGGCGCGACGCGATGACCCTCGACTATTATCGCGCGGGCTCGACGCCCGATTCCTTCGCCACGCTGCCGAAGGAATGGACGATGGACCAGATCGGCGCGTTCCAGGACTATTTCGACGCGCTGATGGCCGGCAACGGGCCGCGCCGGCGCATGCTGAAATTCATGCCCGCCGACTTCCGCCTGCAGGAGGTACGGCAACCGCCGTTGAAAGACGCCTATGACGAATGGCTCGCGCGGGTCATCTGTTACGCCTTCTCGGTGCCGGTCTCGCCGTTCGTTTCGCAGGTCAATCGCGCGACCGGCGAGACGCTGCGGCTGCAGGCGAGCCAGGAGGGGCTGATCCCGTTGCGCGCCTGGATCAAGACCGCGCTCGACCGGGTGATCCAGGCCTATCTGGGCGCGCCCGACCTCGAATTCGTCTGGGTCGGCGACGACGCGCTCGACCCCTTGCAGCAGGCGCAGACGCTGCAGATCCTGGTCGGCGCCGGGATCAAGACGAAGGACGAGGCGCGCGCCGAACTCGGGCTGGCGCCGCTCGCCGGGGCGGGCGCGGGGGCGGCGGTCTAGCGATTTGTTGCTCCGTCGCCTTCGCAGACGACCCCCACCTCCAAAAGCAGTGTATGCTCAGGGTGAGCATAACGGAACAGGATTGTCTCGCCGGACGCGAACTCACCCCGCTTCCGCCCTGTTGAAGGAGGCTCCGATGATCGACCTGCCGCGGCTGTTTCGCGGGTTGCTGCGGCTGGTCCGGAACGACGAACTGCTCGACGCGCGCGCGATCGGCGACAGCCTCGATCTCGACGTCTCCGGCGCGAAGATCGCAAATACCAAGAACAAATTCATCAC
>JBEKEI010000244.1:0-4749 GCA_050013915.1 Roseiarcus sp. | reverse complement strand
CTGGCCAAGATGCTGAAGGGCGGCGCCAATCTGCTGCTGCTCGACGAACCGACCAACGACCTCGACGTCGACACGCTGCGCGCGCTCGAGGACGCCTTGCTCGATTTCGCGGGCTGCGCGGTCATCATTTCGCACGATCGCTTCTTCCTCGACCGCATCGCGACCCACATCCTCGCCTTCGAGGGCGAGAGCCATGTCGAATGGTTCGAGGGCAATTTCGCCGATTACGAAGAGGACAAGAAGCGGCGGCTCGGCCTCGACAGCGTGATCCCGCACCGGCTGAAATACAAGAAGTTCTCGCGCTGACGCGGCGAAGCGGGGGTTCGGCCGACGCCGGCCCGGTCGGCCGGCCCGCCTCCGTCCCGCGCGCGCCGGAAAGTGAGGCGGCGCAATGCCCCGGCGATCATGATCGCGGAAAAGGCCGCCGACATGATGAAGGCCGCGCGACGCGAAGGAGCGGCTGGAATGGCGACGGCGGAGGATTTCAGGCGGATCGCGCTGTCGTTCGAAGGGGTCGGCGAGGCCCCGCATTTCGACCGAACAGCGTTCCGGGCGGCGCGGATCTTCGCCACGCTTGCTGCCGACGGCCGCTCGGCCAATCTGAAATTCACTCCCGAAGAACAAGAATTCAAATGCCTGCTGGCGCCGGACGCGTTTTCGCCCGTGCCGGGCGCCTGGGGCCGCAAGGGCTCGACCTGCGCGATCCTTTCGGCGCTGTCGGAGGCCGAATTGCGCGCGGCGCTGGCGACCGCCTTCGCCCACGGCCGGCCGACGAAACGCCGGCGATGACCCGCGCCGTGTTCCGCCCCCCGAAGGCTTCCCGAGGAGACCCCCATGAGCAAGCCGGTGATCATCGTCGATCCGCAACCCCGCGGCCTCGCCGAGATTTTCGATTCCCAGACCCGCGCCCGGTTCGAGCGGCTCGGCGAATTGTTCGTTCATGACGGGCCGGGCCGCATGCCGGCCGGGATCCTCGAGCGCCACCTGGCCGAGGCGGCGCTGCTGATCGGCCAGACCGACATGCCCGCCGAGCGCATCGCGCGCGCGGCCAAGCTGCGCGCGATCATCAACGTCGAGACCAATTTCCTGCAGAACGTCGACTATGACGCCTGTTTCCAGCGCGGCATCCACGTGCTGACGCCCAGTTCGGCCTTCGCGCGCCCCGTGGCGGAAATGGCGCTCGGCATGGCGATCGACCTTTGCCGCGGCGTCACCGCCGCCGACCGCGCGGTGCGTGCGGGCGCGGAGAAATGGCTGCTCGACGGCGCTCCGGGCTGCTTCTCGCTCTATGGCGCGGCGATCGGCCTCGTCGGCTTCGGCGATCTCGCGCGCGCCTTCGCGCCGCTGGTCGCGCCGTTCGGCTGCCCGGTCAAGGCCTACGATCCCTGGGTGTCGGACCATTTCATGGCGGGATTCGGCGTCGCCGCCGCCTCGCTCGACGAGGTCCTGTCGACCTGCCGCGTCATCGTGATCTTCGCCGGCGTGACCAGCGAGAATCAGGGCTTTCTCGGCCGGCGCGAATTCGAGATCGTCACGCCCGGATCGGTCGTCCTGCTGATGAGCCGCGCCGCCGTGGTCGACTTTCCCGAATTCCTCGCGCAGATCGAAGCCGGGCGGTTCCGCGCCGCCACCGACGTCTGGCCGGTCGAGCCGGCGCCCGCTGACGATCCCGCGCGCAGGGTCGAGGGATTGCTGCTTTCGCCCCATCGCGCCGGCGCCCTGCCGGACGCGCTGTTCGAGATCGGCCGGCAGACGGTCGCCGACGCCGAACTGATCCTGCGCGGCCTGCCGCCGCTTTCGTGCCGGCGCGCGCAACGCGAGACGGTCGGCCTGTCACGCAGCAAGCCGGTCGAGGCGCGCTGAAGGCCGTCGTTCACCGGCGCGCAAGGGCGGCGAGCGCGGCGAGCGTCTCGGCGGGAAGGCCCCAATGGCGGGCCGCGGCGATCACCGCGGCGGCATAGTCGGGCCGCAGCGCGCCCGGCCCCGCATTGGCGCCCAGATAGACCAGCGCGCGCCGCGCGCCGGCCGCAGCGACGACCGCCTGCAGGCGCTTCACATAGAGGCCGCCGCCGACGCCCTCATAGCGGTCGAGCGCGGCGACGTCGGCGAGCGCAATGTCCCACAGCACGCCATGCACGCTCGCGCGCGGATCGCGCGCGACGCTGAGCCAGCCCTCGCGCATCGCGACCAGCCTATGGCGCATCAGCCGGGCGACGCCGAGCGGCCGCGAATGCGGGCAGCGCGACGCCATCGCGGCGACATCCATGTTGGCGCCATAGGCGAAGGTCAGCGGCATCGCGGACGCGCTGCGGAGGCTCCGACAAAAGTCGCGGCGGCGGCTTTCACCCGCTCAGCCGCTCGACCTTGCTGACGACGCTCTTGCCGCGCAGCTGCGAAAGGATCGTATTGAGATGCTTGATGTCCCAGACTTCCAGATCGATCAGCATTTCGCGGAAGTCGGTGGCGTGCGGCACGAACGCGATGTTGTCGATGTTGCCGCCGATCTCGCCGATCGTGGTCGCGACGACGCCGAGCGCGCCGGGCTCGTTGAGCGCGGTGACGACGATCTGGGTCGGATAGAGCTCCTTGCGCGCGCTGTCGATGTCCCAGCGCACGTCGAGCCATCGCTCCGGCTTGTCGTCGAAGGCGGTCAGCGCGGGGGAATGGATGGGATAGATGGTGATGCCCTCGCCGGGGTTGAGGATGCCGACGATCCGCTCGCCCGGCACCGCGCCGCCCTTGGCCGCAAAGCGCACCGGCAGGTCGCCGCGGATGCCGCGGATCGGGATCGCGCCCTCGACCTCGGCGGGCCCCGGCACCCTGAAGACGAGATTGGCGACCTTGTTGAGGCCGAACCAGCCGGTGTCGCTCTTGGCCGGCGCCGGCCCCGAGGCGCGCTCCTCCTTGAAATCGGGATAGATCGCGCGCACGACGTCGCCGGAGAACATCTCGCCGCGCCCGACCGCCGCGAAGACCTCGTCGAGCGAGGCGCGCGCAAGCCGCGGCAGCGCCGCCTTGAGCTTGTCGTCGGCGTAGGTGCGGCCGGCGCGCCTGAACGCGCGCTCGATGATCTGGCGCCCGAGCCCGCCATATTGCGCCTTCACCGCCTCGCGGGTGGCGCGGCGGATCGCGGCGCGCGCGCGCCCGGTCACGACCAGCGATTCCCAGGCTGCGGGCGGCGTCTGGGTGTCGGAGCGCGCGATCACCACCTCGTCGCCGTTGTGCAGTTCGGAAATCAGCGGGGCGATCCGGCCGTTGATCTTGGCGCCGACCGCCGAATTGCCGACGTCGGTGTGGACGGCATAGGCGAAATCGATCGCGGTCGCGCCGCGCGGCAGCGCGATCAATCGCCCCTTGGGGGTGAAGCAGAACACCTGGTCCTGGAACAGTTCGAGCTTGGTGTGCTCGAGGAATTTCTCGGAATCGTCGCCCGACAGCGCCTCGATTGTGCGGCGCAGGCCGCGATAGGCGCGGCTCTCGCCGGTGCGCGGGCCGTCCGCGGCGCCCTCGACATCCTTGTAGAGCGCGTGCGCGGCTATGCCGTATTCGGCGATCTCGTGCATTTCGCGGGTGCGAATCTGGAGTTCGACGCGCTGGCTGCCCGGCCCGATGACGGTCGTGTGGATCGAGCGATAGTCGTTCTGCTTGGGCGTCGAGATATAGTCCTTGAACCGCCCCGGCACGGACGGCCAGGTCGTGTGGGCGACGCCGACCGCGGCGTAGCAATCCTCGATCGAGCCGACGATGATGCGGAAACCGTAGATGTCGGATAGCTGTTCGAACGCGATCGAGCGCCGCTCCATCTTGCGCCAGACCGAATAGGCCTGCTTCTGGCGCCCCTTGACCTCGACCTTGATGCCGCGCCGAGCGAACTGTTCGGTCAGCTCGGTCTCGATGCGCGCGATGATCGCGCCGTTCTTGGTCTTCAGCTCGCCGAGCCGGGCCAGAATCATCGCATGGGCCTCGGGCATCAGATGGCGGAACGAAAGGTCCTCGAGCTCGGCGCGCAGGCCCTGCATGCCCATACGCCCGGCGAGAGGGCCGTAGATGTCAAGCGTCTCCTGGGCGATGCGCGCGCGCTTTTCCGCCGGCATGAAATTGAGCGTGCGCATGTTGTGCAGCCGGTCGGCGAGCTTGATCAGCAGGACGCGCACGTCGTCGGCGATCGCGAGCAGCAGTTTACGGAAATTCTCGGCCTGCTGGGCGGGCCGCGAGACGAGGTCGAGCCGCTTCAGCTTGGTCAGCCCCTCGACCAGCGTGCCGATTTCCTTGCCGAAGACGGTGTCAATCTCCTCGCGCGTGGCGGCGGTGTCCTCGATCGTGTCGTGCAGGACCGCGGCGACGATGGTCGCGTCGTCGAGCTTGAGCTCGGTCAGGATCGCGGCGACTTCGAGCGGATGGGAGAAATAGGGGTCGCCCGAGGCGCGCTTCTGCGCGCCATGCGCCTTCATCGCATAGACATAAGCGCGATTGAGCAGATCCTCGTCGGCGTTCGGATTGTACTGCCGCACGCGATCGACGAGTTCATATTGCCGCATCATGGACGGGAGCCGCCTCGCTCGCGCTCGGGCCGCCGGGCGCCGAGGGTCGCACTATCGAGGTTGCGGCGAATCCGCGCAAGCCGGCATGAAAAACCCCGGAGCTCGCGCTCCGGGGTCGATCGTATTGAGAAACCAGCCGCGATCAGAAGTTGCGGGTGATGTAGAAGCGGCCGGCGAAGCCGTCGGTGTTGTTCTTGAAGCCGACCGT
>JBEKEI010000243.1:0-4752 GCA_050013915.1 Roseiarcus sp. | reverse complement strand
CTGGGCGACTATCGCGGCATCCTCCAATGCGACGCCTACGCCGGATATCGCAAGATCGCCGGCGGCCCCCACTCCAATGGAATGCGGCTGGCCGGATGTTGGGCCCATCTGCGGCGCAGGTTCTTCGACCTCCACGCCAACGGCGAGTCGGTTGTCGCCACGGCGACGGTCGACGCGATGAGGCCATTGTGGGCGATCGAGGACGAGATGCGCGGTCAGCCGGCACAGACGCGCCTGGCGACGCGCCGCGCGAAGTCGGTCGCCGTCGTGCAGAGCCTGTTCGATCTGTGGGAGCGCGAACTGCCGCGGATCTCCGGCAAGTCGAAGCTGGCCGAGGCGATCCGCTACGCGCGATCGCATCGCGCGGCTTTGCAGCTGTTCCTCGAAGACGGGCGCGCCGAGATCGACTCCAACATTGTCGAGCGGGCCATCAGGCCGCAGGCCATCACGCGAAAAAAACGCGCTCTTCGCCGGCTCCGCGGGCGGCGGTCGCACCTGGGCCTCCATCGCGACCATGCTGCAGACCTGCAAAATGAATGGCGTCGACCCCTACGCGTGGGCGCAGCCGACCGTGGAGCGCATCGCCGACCGCTGGCCGAACAGCGATATTGAAGCGCTGATGCCCTGGAACTTCAAGCCCCTCGGCTGAACGGCCCACACTGGACGCTTACGATTGATCGGGTTGGTCGAGCAGATTTTGGTCCAGTGCTCCTTGGGGAAGCCCATGAAGGCGAGGACGTCGACTTCGGCTTCTTCGAGCAGGGCTGCGGGCTTGGGCAGGCTGGCGCGCAGCTGGTCGCGAACCCCTGGCGGCGATCGCATCGATGATTTGACGGAGCGACCGCGTCGGGTCGATCGCGCCGCCCGCAGAAGCGTACAATGTCATCAAAATCAGCATGAATATGGCGATTGCGGAACTTCTTATGGTCTCAACCCGCGCAGCGAATGTTGCTGCGTTGGCTGGCAAGGCCTCATCCGAACCGACTGGACGTGGCCGCTATGGATTCCGAGGGCTCACCCCAGCTTGGACCCGATCGGATGGTCCCGAGCAGTGCGAGGCGAAGGGGTTACGTCGATTTCCGGCGCGACACTCCAACAAGCGCAGGGACCCCGGCTCGCTGCTCTGGGTCAAGAGCTCGTCGCGCCCGCTACGATTTCGCAATGAGAGAGGCGCTAAGCGCGATCCTGCAAGAAGCGGACATCGACCCGCACGATCGCGTCGGCCAAGCCAAGCGACGGCTCCGCGACGCATATCTTCCTGACCTCGCCAGGATCACTTCCGCGTCGGTGTTCGCGCCAACCGTGTGGCTAAACTCATTGACCGCATTGTAGGCGGTCCAAAACCCGAGAGCCCATGAACGGCCTTCGGCCTCACGCTGGGAGTTGGACACCCAATAGGCGCAGCTCAACCGGCCGATGCCGACCGAATACGCTTCGGTCTGGCTTTCGGCTGCAGACAGGCCAAGCGCAACAGACAAAAGCGCGCTGCATGCTCTCTTCACGGCGGCTCCTCAGATCAATGCGACGGATAGGTCCGGGTTCAGATTGAACGCCAACCGCGAGGTTCATTGGGATCCAACGTCAATCCTACCGAACTCAGGGTTGGAGTTGCCTGGACCGGATCGAATTCGGCGACGCGGATGAGCTTCCAGCGTCTGGCAAGGGGAATCGCCAGGAGAATGCCGGCCGCGGCGAGGAAATAGGCGAGCGGCAGGCCTCCCATGGCGGCGATGCGTCCCCAGACGAGGCTTCCGAGCGTCAACGCGGCGAAGAAAGCGCTCAAGAAGATGGCAAGTCCGCGTGCGCGCAGGTGTTCGGGCAGAGAGATTTGGAGCGACGCATAGAGGCTCGCCAAGACCATTGCCGACGAAGCTCCCGCGATCAGGCTGGCCGATGCAGCCAAGACGGGAGCGCGAGCGACTGCGAACAGGACGAGCGCAAGCGCCGCGCCGATCGTCGCAAGCACGAGGATTCCGTCAGGTCGTAGCCCGCGCCGCAGCGAATTGAGCGCCAGCGAGCCGCCTATGGCCCCGGCGCCGATTGCACTCATGAGAACGCCGTAGCATATCGGTCCCTGCGCGATCTGGTTGCGCGCGACCAGCGGCAGGAGGGCCCAGGATGCGCTCGCGAAGATGAAGAACGCCACCCCCCGCATCGACGTCGCGCGCAAGTGGCGGCTACCGGCGGCGTAGCGCAGACCTGCGCGGACCGCAACGGAGAACCGCTCCGACGGGAGACGCCTCGCCGGCGGGCGCCACCAGAGCAACGCCGCAACGGCGACAAGGCACGCCGCGCAAGCGATCCAGAAGGGTCCGGCAATCCCCAGGGCGCCAATCGCCAAGCCCCCGAGCGTCGGACCTGCCGCGCGGCCGATATTGTGGCCGACGCCGTTGGCGGCAGCGGCGCCATCCAATTCGCGCCGGCGTACGAGGAGCGGCGTGATCGACAGCCATGCCGGAGCGCCCAGCGACAGGCTCGCGCTCGAGAGGAAGATCGCCAGCAGTAAACCGGCGGGCGTGACGCGGCTCAACGAGGTCAGCGTCGCAAGGATGGCCATCAACGCGGCCCCGGACACTTGCACGGCGATGAGCAGCCGTCGCGAGTCGATCGTATCGGCGAGGACGCCGGCGGGGAGTGTGAAGAGAACGACTGGGAGGGCAGTCGCAACCTGAACCAGCGATACCGCCATCGGATCGGCGTTGAGACTCGTCATCAGCCATGCCGACGACGTATCGAACATCGCGTTGCCGATGTTCAGGACGATCGACGCAGTCCAAATGACGGTGAACGACGGGTGGCGAAACGCGCCCCATCGAGGCCACGCAGGTTCCGCGAATTTCGCGGGGAAATTCATTTCAGCACCCATGGCCGTCTCCCAACCTGGCCCGCCGATGAGCCGCTCGATGGCGGCGGGACCTCGACCCATGAGACGGTGATCGCCCGCCAATTATTCCCGACCGGACGAGCGATTTCGCGGGCCCGTGAGACGACCGCGTCGTCGCGCCACTCAGACGGTCGCGCTGCTGGCCGCCGCCAATTTGAATTGGTCGTGCGCTTCGCCCGTCTACTTGGCTTGCGCTCGAGTCGCCGTCCACGCCTTGAAGTCGACCTCCGAAACGGTCGGCAGCTTCTTCAAGAACGCCGCGATCGACCAGAGCTCCTCGTCCCCGGCGCCGGCGAGCGCGAAGCTCGGCATGCCGGTCATGTTGATGCCGTTCTTGATCACCCGGAACCATTGAGCAGGCGTCCGGTCATTGACGATTTCCTTGAGGTCGGGCGGGTCGGGGTGCAACCCTTCCGAGAACTTGGCCCAACTCACGCCCGGCGCGCCGTGGCAATTGGCGCAGCCCTTCGCGACGAACTTGCGTGCGCCGTCCTGCACATTCGCGAGATCGTCGAGATTGGCCGGCCGCTGGTCGACTGCATGGCGGTTGATCGAGGCCATGCGCACGCGAACCAGCGCCCAATGGACGATCCCCGGATCTTGCGCGGCGGCGGCCACGCTATAGAAGCCGCCCAAGAAAAACCCCGCCGCGGCGCCGGCGCAGATTGCGGCAAGTGCGCCTATCGCCGCCAGAATTCGCATGAAGTCCTCGAAGTCGGATGCATGGATGACGGGACGATTCGCCGCCGCTCGGGCGAGCGGCGAATGTGAGCCGCACGCCCAGCCGTCACTGGATTCTTGGCCTGAGAAGCTCCTGCGAACGCGCCGATTTAAGATTGGCCTTGGTGACGAGAGTGGCGCCGGTATCGATATAGGCCGGCACCGGCTCGCCCCTGGAGGCGGCGACAGCGGTCCTGACGCCCTCATATCCCATGCGGAATGGGTCTTCCACGACGAGCCCGGCGATGACGCCGTCCTGCAGAAGTCCCACGAGCTCGTCGTCGGAACCCATCGCAACGACATTGATCAGGTCATCCGACTTCTTCTCCGAGATGGCTTGGGCCACGGCATGCGCCATGACCGGGTCCGAAACGAACACGCCACGCAGGTCAGCGCGTGTCGCGATCAGATCCTTCATGACGTTGCGAACGGAAGTCGGATCGCCGTCGGCGACCTCGTCGGCAACGATGGCGAGCGCCCGATATTTGGCTGCGAGCGCCTCCTTGAATCCCATCACCCGCCGATCGAACCCGTCAATTCCGTGCATGGAGGAGATGACCGCGATGTCGCCTTCGGTGTCGGCATAGGACGCCGTGATCGCGGCGGCGAGAGCGTCGGCGGCGATGCGACCGGCATTCCCGTCGTCGGTCGCCAGGAGCGAGGTCATGGCCCTGCTGTCGGCGGTCGATTCGAGGCCTATGATCTTGATCTTCTTGGCGGCTTCATCGATTGGCTCGCCGAGCGCGGCGAACTCCACAGGCGCGATGACGATCGCCGCCGGCTTTGACGCCACCGCCTTCTCGAGCATGCCGATTTGACCATCTGCGTCGGATTCGGATTGCGCACCGAGCGCGACTACGTCGACGCCGAGATCAGCGCCGGCGTTGCGTGCTCCGGCCAGCACGATTTGCCAGAAGGACGACTTCATATCCTTGACGATGACCGGGACCGTCGGCTTCGTCTGCGCGAAGGCTGTGTGACCGAACGCGATGCTGGCAAGGACGCCAGCCGCGGCCAAAATCGCTTTCATGATGATACTCCCATAGTGAAGCCCGAGTGGGGCCATGAGTTGGATCGCGAACCGCGGCCGGCGAGCGCTGCCGCAAATGTCCGGCGCGTGCTCCGAACGTTGACGACGGAACCAGCGC
>JBEKEI010000242.1:0-4789 GCA_050013915.1 Roseiarcus sp. | reverse complement strand
TAATGCTGTCAACGTAACCCCCAAAGACTAGGAATGGAAGTTCGTCCCCTGAGGCAGCATGGATACCATGAGGCGTCGCTGTAATTCTTCCTCGATTCTATCCACCTCGTTGTCGGACCTCAATCGTTGCTCTTGCGCTGCCCTCGGATCCCTGGGATCCGCGATTTCGGAGGGGTCCGCTCTTTCCTCCGATTTGTAGTCGCGTCCAATCCCGTCGACGCCGCCCGCTGCGTCGCGGCGGCTGGGAGCATTGTTGAGGTTTCAAATCGCATCGGGTTCACGCCCATGAGATGTACGGCGCGTGCATCTTCACTCGCACCCCCCATCGCCCAACCTGGTCGCCAGATGATCTTCCCCGTGTTGGGGTCGACTTCAGGCGCCCACCCCCAGTGATAGTCAGAGGCGGGAGCCCATTCGCCGCCAGGTGGATCGACGAACCAATCTTGCTGGTTCGTTCCCGGTTTCACATACAACCGGTAGCCCTGCGCCGGGTGGCCAAGGGGCCATTGCGGCAAGGGCGCCGGCGGCGGCAGTTCGATCGGCTCGTCCATGTCCTCGCCGGTGTCTTCATCGGCTTCGGTCAGGTCGTCCCGAAGCTTCTGCAATTCCATTAGGAGCGCTTCGATATAGCCGTCGATTTCCTTGAGGACTGCGCGATAATCGTAAGCGGGGTCGCGGCGCTTTCGCCTAAGCTCGCGAACACGCTCGCGAATTCGCGCGATCCGTTCGCGTTTACGCTGCGCGTCCGCTTTCGCCTGTTCCTTTACTGAATCTTCATAGCTCGTGGGTCGTTCGACCATGTGCGGGCGCCCGACGGGACGCGGCGCAACGGGCTCCGGGGGCGGTATAGGGGGCGGGGGCGGCACAGGCTGCGACGGCTGAGGCGTATACCAATCGTCGTCCTGCCTCCAGTATTGGTGGACCCAGCCGCCCGCGGCGCGCTCGATCATCCTGAGCAGGCTTGCAGATTCGTGCTTTGGATAGCGTCCCGAAAATGCCCTTACGCTGGGCCATAGATAGTCGGCGTCGGCCCAGAGCTCGGTGATAGTTCGCGTTCTGTCGCCGTCGCGGTAGGCGTTGCGTTCCCCGACGTGGCGTTTGTACACCGCGACTATGAGTGCATACCACGCGTCTCTATCGCGATCATCGTTCAGTGTGAGACCGCCCCACTTGCTTGCCGGCAGCGCAAGCCCGGCGCCGAATAGGATCAAAACCTGTGTCGCGGCTCCAAGCTCCATTATGATAATTTCAACGCCCAGAGACGCCCGCTCCGCTAGCACCGCCTCCGCGCCGAAGCGCGCTACCATTTCCTCCAGCACTGCTTCTGCTTCAGCAGTGCGGCCAAGACGGATGAGCGCCCTGACATATCTCAGCCAAGCCATAAGGTCCGATGGGGCGTCTCTGATGGCGCGAAGCAACAGTTCAATCTCTTGGTCCACGGCTGTCTCCCATCACTCGGAGCCTGACCTAAAATAGGTTGACCGGCCTCGCGGCTCTTGATTCCCTTGGTTTGCAACAACTTGGGGAGATTCGCGATGCCTTGGAACGAGGCCGATCGGGAGAAGTATGATGTCATTCGGGCGCGCTATTCAAGCGATATGTCGGAGGCGGAATTTGCGTTGATCGCGCCGCCTCGGCCGCCGTAGCTCTCGCGGGGGAAGAGCCTGAGCGGATTGTGACGGGCCAGCCGGGGGATCGGCTGCGCCACGCGCCAAGACAGCCTCGGCCGGCAGGCCGCGCTCGCTCTTTGGCCGAGCCGCGCCTCCCCTCAGGCCCGCGCAGCGGCGAGCGGGCGCGCGGCGCCGGTTGCCCGGCCGGCCGGCCGGAGCGGCGCGGATTTCGGCAGCCATTGCGCCGATTCGCTCGACAGGAAATCGAGCAGGGCCACGGCCGGCGGCAGCAGATGGCGGTCGCGCCGGTAGACGACGAACCATTGGCGCACGACCGGCAGGCCCTCGACGGCGAGCGCGGCCAGGCGCCCGTCGGCGATTTCGGTCGCCACCGTATGGCCGGAGATGAAGGCGACGCCGAGCCCCGCCATCACCGCCTGCTTGATCGTCTCGTTCGAATCGATTTCCATGCCGATCTTCGGGGCGAAGGCGCGGTCCTCGAAGAAGCGCTCCATGATCAGGCGGGTGCCGGAGCCGGATTCGCGGAACAGGAACGAATCCTGGGCGAGGCGGCTGAGGGCGAATCGCGGCGCCTGCGCGAGCGGATGATCGGCCGGGGCGACGATGACGTGGGGATGGTCGCCGATCAGGCGCCGTTCGAGGTCGAGGTCGGCGGGCGGGCGGCCGGTGATCGCGCCGTCGAGCGAGAAATCGCGCAGGCCCTGCATGATCTGGGCGCGGTTGCCGATGCTGAGCTTCAGATCGATGCCGGGATGGCGGCGCGCGAACGCCCCGATCGCGGCGGGGACGAAATATTTGGCGGTCGAGACCGCGCCGATCGCGACCCGGCCGCCGGTCGCGCCGCGGATCGTCTCCAGGGTCTCGACGCAGTCGCGCAGCGCGCGCCCGACCCGCTCGTCGAGCGCCAGCAGCGCGCGGCCGGCCTCGGTCGGAATCATTCCCTCCGATGTGCGCTGGAGCAATGGCATGCCCGCCGATTGCTGGAGGTTGCGGAGCTGGAGCGAAATCGCCGGCTGGGTGACGCCGAGCGTCAGCGCGGCCGCCGTCAGGCTGCCCTCGGCGGCCGCCGCCGACAGGGCGCGCAACTGGCGCAGGGTGAGGGTGCGGAGCGGAACCGACATAAGAGAAACTTTGGCTGATTGTCAGAAAATGAAATTTCTCCTAATGGTCGCGTTGAGTCAATATGCCGCCGACGCAGCCTCGATCGCACAACGCGCCTGAAGGGGGGACCATCGATGCTGGAGTCCATCGCGCTCGAGCGCTATCTCGCCGAGGCGGCGCGCCCGGGCCCGCTGCTCGCGGCCGCGTGCGAAAGCATCGCCCGCCTCGCCGACGCCGCCAGGGAGATTTCGGGGGTCGTCGGCCTCGGCGCGCTCGCCGGCGACATGGGCGAGACGGTCGGCGTCAACGCCGACGGCGACGCCCAGAAGGCGCTCGACCTGCGCGCCCAGGAGATTCTCGCCGACGCGCTGCGGCGCGCCCCGGTGGCGGCGATCGCTTCGGAGGAGCTCGAGGACTGGGACCTCCTCGACGCCGAACGGCCGGTCGCCGTCGCCTTCGATCCGCTCGACGGATCCTCGAGCATCGGCGCCAATCTGGCGATCGGCACGATCTTCTCGATCCTCCCCGCCAAGGGCGCCAACAACCCGTTCATCGGCCGCGGCAGCGCGCAGCTCGCCGCCGGGTTCTTTCTCTACGGCCCGCAGACGACCCTCGTGCTGACGCTCGGCGCCGGCGTCGACGTGTTCACGCTCGACCGGCGCGACCAGACGTGGCGGCTGACGCGGGCGCGGGCGATGATCCCGTCGGGAACCCCCGAATTTGCGATCAACGTCTCCAACTATCGCCACTGGGAAGAACCGGTGCGCGTCTACATCGACGATTGCCTGAACGGCTCGGACGGGCCGCGCGAGAAGAATTTCAACATGCGCTGGCTCGGCGCGCTGGTCGCGGAGGCCTCGCGCATCCTGGCGGGCGGCGGCGTCTATCTCTATCCCGCCGACCAGCGCCCCAATTTCCGCGAAGGGCGGCTCCGGCTCGTCTACGAGGCCCATCCGATCGCGTTCATCGTCGAGCAGGCGGGCGGCAAGGCCTCGACCGGGCGCGGGCGCGTGCTCGACGTCGTCGCCTCGAGCCTGCACCAGCGCGCGCCGCTGATCTTCGGCTCGGCGGAGAAGGTCGCGCTGATCGAGCGGCTCCACGCCGCCCCGGGCGGCCGGGCCGATCAATCGCCGCTGTTCGGCCGCCGCGGCCTGTTCCGCTCCTGAGGACGCGCCCATGTCGGTCCGGCATCCCATCATCTCGGTCACCGGCTCCTCGGGGGCCGGCACGACATCGGTGAAGCGGACGTTCGAGAATATTTTCCGGCGCGAGAACGTCAACGCCGTCTACATCGAAGGCGACAGCTTCCATCGCTACGACCGCGACGAAATGCGCAGGCAGATGGCCCTGGCGGCGCAGGAGGGCAACAAGCACTTCAGCCATTTCTCGCCCGAGACCAATCTGCTCGAGGAACTCGAGGCGACCTTCCGCAGCTACGGCAGGACCGGCAAGGGCGACCTGCGCGTCTACATTCACGACGACGACGACGCGCGCAGGCACGGCGCGCCGCCCGGCGCGTTCACGCCCTGGGCGCCGATGCCGGAGACTTCGGACGTGCTGTTCTACGAGGGGCTGCACGGCGCGGTCGTGACCGACAAGGTCAATGTCGCCCAATACGCCGATATGAAGATCGGGGTGACGCCGGTGATCAACCTCGAATGGATCCAGAAGCTGCATCGCGACCGCAGCACCCGCGGCTATTCGACCGAGGCGGTGACCGACACGATCCTGCGCCGGATGCCGGACTACATCAACTACATCGTGCCCCAGTTCAGCGAGACCGACATCAACTTCCAGCGCGTGCCGACCGTCGACACGTCCAACCCGTTCATCGCCCGCTGGATTCCGACGCCCGACGAATCCATGGTCGTGATCCGGTTCAAGAACCCGCGCGGAATCGACTTCCCCTATCTCCTCTCGATGATCGACGGCTCCTTCATGTCGCGCGCCAATTCGATCGTCATCCATGGCGGCAAGCTCGATCTCGCCATGCAGCTCATACTCACCCCGATGATCATGCAGCTGATCGAGAAGCGTCGACGAGCGTGAGACTCGAA
>JBEKEI010000241.1:0-8323 GCA_050013915.1 Roseiarcus sp. | reverse complement strand
GGTCGCGCAGGGCTACGGCTCGCTCGGCCTGATGACGAGCGTGCTGCTCTCGCCCGACGGGCGCACCGTCGAGGCGGAGGCCGCGCACGGCACGGTGACGCGCCACTACCGCGAGCATCAGAAGGGGCGCGAGACCTCGACCAATTCGATCGCCTCGATCTTCGCCTGGACCCGCGGCCTCAGCCATCGCGCCAAGCTCGACGACAACCTGGCGCTCGGCAAATTCGCCGCGACGCTGGAGAAGGTCTGCGTCGACACGGTCGAGGCGGGGTTCATGACCAAGGATCTCGCGCTGCTGGTCGGGCCGGAGCAGAAATGGCTGTCGACGACGGGCTTCCTCGACAAGGTCGACGCGAGCCTCAAGCGGGCGATGGGGTGATCGGCCGGTCCGGCGGCGTCGACGCCGTCGGGCTGGAAGAGCGGCGCTGAGACGGGAACGGGCGAATCGCGAACGGGGATCCTGCGCGCAGCAAACGCACGCAGGGCGCCGATTTTGTCGGTTCGGCTCGAGGTCACGCGAAACCGCAACGGATTCAGGCGATGTCGACCGTCTCGCCGATCGCGATTCGACCACCTCGATCGCCTCGCCTCTCGCGACCGGCGATCGGCTAGCGCCCAGCTTCCGAATCGGGTCGAGCGGGACTCTGGCAAGATTCTCGGATGGCGCGCGACCCGCGTATCGCGGTGGCGCCCCGGGCCAGGCCGGCTAAATGCGCCGCCCGCCGCGCCTCACCCGAGCTCCTCGCGCACCAGGCTGACCCAATAGCCCGCCCCGAGCGTCAAGATCTCGTCGTTGAAGTCGTACCCCGGCGTGTGGAGATTGTAGAACGAGCCGTCGGGCGCGACGCCGTTGCCGATCAGCACGAAGCCGCCCGGGCGGCTCTCCAGCATGAACGAAAAATCCTCCGAACTCGTCATCTGCGGCGCGTCGCCCGCGACGTTCTCGCCGCCGACCAGCGCCGCGGCGGCGGCGATCGAGACGGCGGTCTGTTCGGCATGGGTGATCAGCGGGGGATAGCGGCGATCGTACTCGACCTCCGCCGCGCAGCCATAGGCGGCGGCGAGCGCATGGGCGAGTTCGGCCATGCGCTTTTCCAGCAGCCGGCTGACCGCCGGGTCGTAGCTGCGCGCCGTGCCGCGCACGATCACCTCGGACGGGATGATGTTGGGCGCGCCGAAATCGCCGGCGGCGATATGGCCGACGCTGATGACGGCGGTGTCGATCGCGCGCACGTTGCGGCCGATGATCGTCTGCAGCGCCAGCACGAAATGCGCCTGCGGGATCGTCGCGTCGGTCGCCAGATGGGCGCCGGCGCCGCCATGGCCGCCGGTGCCGCGGAAAGTCACGGTCCAGCTGTCGCTGGCGGCGAGGAACGGGCCGACGCGGGTGGCGAACTTGCCGACCGCCAGCCCGGGCGCATTGTGCATTCCGTACACCGCATCGACGGGAAAGCGCTCGAACAGCCCCTCCTCGACCATGACCCGGCCGCCGCCGAGTCCCTCCTCCGCCGGCTGGAATATGAAATGCACCTGTCCGGCGAAATCCGGGTTTTCGGCGAGATGGCGCGCCGCGCCGAGCAGCATCGCGGTATGGCCGTCGTGCCCGCAGGCATGCATCTTGCCCGGGTTCGTCGAACGGTGTTCGCGCCCCTCGACCTCGCGGATATTGAGAGCATCGAGATCGGCGCGCAGGCCGATCGCCCGTTGACCGGGTCGTCGGCCCTTCAGCGTGCCCACGACGCCGGTCCTGGCGATTCCCTCGACGACTTCGATCCCCCAGCCGCGCAGCCGGTCGGCGACGAGCGAGGCGGTGCGCGCCTCCTCGAAGCCGACCTCGGGGTGGCGGTGAATGTCGTGGCGGATCGCGATCAGTTCGGGTTCATGGACCTTGAGTTCGTCGATGATCTGCGCGCGCATCGCCCTCGCCTCCGCTCGCCCCCTCGCGCTCAATCCTTCAGCGCGACGCCCTTGGTCTCGGCCATCATCAGCGCGGCCGCCAGCCCGACGAGGCTGGCGACGATGAGATACCACGCCGGCGAAACCGGGTCGCCGGTCACGTGGATCAGGAAGGTCGCCACGATCTGCGCGGTGCCGCCGAACAGGGTGACGGCGACCGCATAGGCCGCCGCGAGCCCGGCGCTGCGCACCGAGCCGGGCAGGCTTTCCGGGATGAATGCGAGCGACACGCCGCTGCCGAGCGCCACCAGCGGGGCGAGGACCGCGGTCGCCGCCAGCAGGACGAGGCCGCTCCTGAACGCGTTGGCGAGGTAGAAGACGGGATAGGCGGCGAGCGCGAACAGGACGAGCGAGACGATCAGCGGCGGCTTGCGCCCGATGCGGTCGGACAGCCAGCCGCCGACCAGCGCGAAGGCGAAGGTGAATATCCCCAGCACCAGGGTCGCGGCGATCGAGACCGTCGGCCCGAGATGCAGCGCGCTGGTCGCGTAGGTCGTCATGTAGGCCATGATGTAGGTCGAGATCGTGCCCGAACTGATCAGCGCGAGCGCCAGCAGGACAGGCCGCATATGCTCGGTCAGCAGCGAGGCGAACACCGAGCCGACGCTGTGGTGGGTCGTCGGCGCCTCGAGATCGAGCGTCTCGGGCAGTTGGAGTCGCATGAAGACGGCCACGGGAATGATGAGGATGCCGACCACGAACGGGACCCGCCAGCCCCAGTCGTTCATCGCCTCGGCCGGCAGGCTCGCCGAAAGCGCGAGCCCGACTCCGCCGGCGAGTCCGGTCGCAAGCCCCTGGCTGGCGATCTGCCAGCTCGCATAGAGCCCGCGCTCGGCGGCCGGCGAGGCCTCGAGCAGGAATGCGGTCGCCGGGCCGACCTCGCCGCCGAGCGCGAAGCCCTGGACCAGCCGCGCCACCACGACGAGGATCGGCGCGATCGGCCCGATCGTCGCATAGGACGGCGTCAATGCGACGATCAACATGCCGACCGCCATCAGCGCGACCGTCAGGATCATCGCCGGCTTGCGCCCGGCGCGGTCGGCATAGGCGCCGATGACGAGGCCGCCGAGCGGCCGGGTGACGAAACCGACGCCGAAGATCGCGACCGACAGCATCAGGCTGACGAATGGATCCCGGGAAGGGAAGAAATGCGCGCCGATCGCGACCGCGAAGAAGGTGTAGGCGACGAAATCATAGAATTCGATGACATTGCCGGCGATGGCGCCGATCACGCCCGCGCGGGAAATCGTCGTTGCCTGCGCACTCGCGCGGTCCGCGCGGGTCGACCCGATTGCGGCCATCAATTGCGTCCAGTGTTTCGGGAGCCGAAGCCGAATACGCGGCGCGCGAACCGGCCATTTCCCGATCCGGCGCCGCCGCCGGAGCCCTGGCGCGATCCTGCCCTCGGGCGGCGCCTCGCGCAATAGCGACCAGGCGGCGGGGGGCGCTCGGCGAAGGCTCGCTCGGGCCGCGCGCCGCCGCCCGCCGGGGTCACGCCGCCCTGTCGCGCAGCGCCGCCTCGATCGCCGCCAGCGCATCCTCCGCCCTGGCGCCGTCGGGGCCGCCGGCCTGGGCCATGTCGGGCCTGCCGCCGCCGCCCTTGCCGCCGAGCGTGGCGGAGGCGGCGCGCACGAGATCGACCGCGCTGTGGCGCGCGAGGAGATCGGCCGACACGGCGACGACGACGCTCGCCTTGCCGTCCTCGGCGAGCGCGACGATCGCCACCACGCCCGAGCCCAGCCCCTGCCTGGCCTCGTCGGCCATCGACTTCATGTCCTTCATCTCGACGCCGCTCACGACCCTGGCGTAGAGCTTGACGCCAGCGACGTCGCGCACCGCTTCCGCGCCCTTGCCGGCCCCGCCGCCGAGCGCGAGCTTGCGCCGGGCGTCGCTGAGTTCCCGCTCGAGCCGGCGGCGCTCCTCGATCAGGGCGGCGAGCCGCTCGCCCGCCTCGTCGACCGGCGCGCGCAACGCCAGCGCGATGTCGGCGAGCGCGCGCGCCTCCTCGTTGAGACGCCGGCGCGCGCCCTCGCGCGTGCGCGCCTCGATGCGACGGACGCCAGCGGCGACCGCGCTCTCGCCGGTGATCGAGACGAGCCCGATGTCGCCGGTGCGCGAAACATGCGTGCCGCCGCACAATTCGACGGAATACGGCCGCGAGGCATTGTCGCCGCCCTCGATCGTTCCCATCGTCACGACGCGCACCTCGTCGCCGTATTTCTCGCCGAACAGCGCTCTCGCGCCCGAGGCGCGCGCCTCGTCGACGCCCATCAGCCGGGTGATCACCGGCTCGTTCTGCAGGATGACCCGATTGGCGATGTCCTCGACTTCGGCGAGTTCGGCCGGCGTGACCGGCTTGGGATGGGCGATGTCGAAGCGCAGGCGGTCGGGCGCGACCAGCGACCCCTTCTGCGCGACATGGTCGCCGAGCACCATCCGCAGCGCCTCATGCAGCAGGTGGGTCGCTGAATGATTGGCGCGGATCGCGAGCCGGCGCTGATGGTCGACCTTCAGCTCCAGCGCCGAGCCGATCCTCAGCGTCCCCTCCTCGACGACGACTTCATGGACGAAGAGATCGCCGAGCTTCTTGCGCGTGTCGGTCACCCGCAGCCGCAGGCCGGCGCCCAGCATGGCCCCTCGGCCGCCTCGGTCTCGTAGCCGAGGAATTCGGTCGCCCCCAGCCGCTCCTTGAGCCCGAACCAGATCGTCTCGGTCGCCGCCTCGCCCGATCCCGCCCAGGCCTTGCGCGCCTCGGCGCGCTGGCGCTCCATCGCCGCGTTGAACCCTTCGGTGTCGACCGCCAGTCCGCGCGCGCGCAGGGCGTCCTGGGTGAGGTCGAGCGGGAAGCCGAACGTGTCGTAGAGCTTGAACGCGACCTCGCCCGCCAGGCTGCCGCCCTGCCCCAGATCGCGCGTCTCGTCCTCGAGGATCGAAAGGCCGCGCGCGAGCGTCGCGCGAAACCGCGTCTCCTCGAGCTTCAGCGTCTCGGCGATCAGCGCCTCGGCGCGCACCAGCTCGGGATAGGCCTGGCCCATCTCGCGCACCAGCGCGGGCACGAGCCGCCACATCAGCGGATCGCGCGCGCCGATCAATTGGGCGTGGCGCATCGCGCGGCGCATGATCCGGCGCAGGACGTAGCCGCGCCCTTCGTTGGACGGCAGCACGCCGTCGGCGACGAGGAAGGCGGAGGAGCGCAGATGGTCGGCGATCACCCGGTGCGAGACCTTGGCCGCCCCGTCGGGATCGACGCCGGAGGCGTCGGCGCTGGCGCGGATCAGCGCGCGCATGAGGTCGATCTCGTAAACGTCGTTGGTGCCCTGCAGCACCGCCGAAATGCGCTCGAGCCCCATGCCGGTGTCGATCGAGGGGCGCGGCAGGCCGATCCGCTCGCCGCCCGGCAGCGTCTCGTATTGCATGAACACGAGGTTCCAGATCTCGATGAAGCGGTCGCCGTCCGCCTCGGCCGAGCCGGGCGGGCCGCCCGGAATGTGGTCGCCGTGATCGTAGAAAATCTCGGAGCACGGCCCGCACGGCCCGGTGTCGCCCATCGCCCAGAAATTATCCGAGGTCGGGATGCGGATGATGCGCGAGTCCGGCAGCCCGGCGATCTTCTTCCAGAGATCGTGGGCCTCGTCGTCGTCGTAATAGACCGTCACCGACAGGCGGTCCTTCGGGAGGCCGAATTCCCCAGTGATGAGGCCCCAGGCGAGCTCGATCGCGAGCGGCTTGAAATAGTCGCCGAACGAGAAATTGCCGAGCATCTCGAAGAAGGTGTGGTGGCGCGCGGTATAGCCGACATTGTCGAGGTCATTGTGCTTGCCGCCCGCCCGCACGCATTTCTGCGAGGTCGTCGCCCGCACATAGGGGCGCTTTTCGACGCCGGTGAACACGTTCTTGAACTGGACCATGCCGGCGTTGGTGAACATCAGCGTCGGATCGTTGCGCGGCACGAGCGAACTCGACGCCACGACCTCGTGGCCGTGCTTGGCGAAGAAACCGGTGAAGGCCGACCTGATCTCGTTGACGCCGCTCATGAACCCTCGCTTCCCGTGCCCGAATCCCTTCTACAGCATGAAATGCGGCGAGTGGAAGCACGGGGCCGGCCGAGCCACGACAGGCGGGCCGTTCGTCCATCGAGGCCGAATGAGTGATTGTCAGCTCGGGCGGAGCGCGCGCGGGATGGCTGGCCGCCGCTCGGGCCGACCGCCAGGGCTCCTCCGCCGGGCGTTCCGAATGCGTCGGGGCCGGCTCGAGGTCGATCGCTCGCGGATATCCGCTCGGCGTTGGTCGCCAATTGGCGGATTCGCGCAGCCGCGTTATCTTCGCCGATCCGTATTGACTGGAGAGGTCGAGATGACGCAGGCCGCACGCTCGGCGTTGGTTCTGCAGGGAGGCGGCGCGCTCGGCGCCTATGAGCTCGGCGCCGCGCGACGGCTCTACGCGGACAGGGACTTTGCGCCCGACCTCATCGCCGGGGTGTCGATCGGCGCGATCACCGCGGTCCTCCTCGCACGTCCGGCGGCGGGATTGACGCCGCTGAGGGCGCTGGAGAAGTTCTGGGACCAGGTCACCGTGTCCGGATGGTTCCTGCCGCCGCCGCTGCGGCCCTACGCTTCCATGCTCGGCAATCCCGGCTTCTTCGCGCCGAGGCTCGACGTCCTCGATCTCTCGAACTGGACCAGCCTCTACGACGTCGGCCCGCTCCGCCGCACGCTGGCGTCTCTCGTCGACCTCGCGGCGCTCGCCGATCCCGCCGCCGAGCCGCGGCTGCTGGTGACCGCGACCGACGTCGCGGCGGGCGAGATCACCTATTTCCGCAGCGATTCCCGGCCGCTGTCGCTCGACCACATCGTCGCCAGCGGCAGCCTGCCGCCCTCCTTTGCGATGACCGAGATCGGCGACAAGCGCTACTGGGACGGCGGCCTGTTCGACAACACGCCGCTCGGCGCCGTGCTCGACGCGTTGCCGGGCGGCCCCGGCGCGGA
This sequence comes from Roseiarcus sp., assembly GCA_050013915.1. Classification (GTDB taxonomy): domain Bacteria; phylum Pseudomonadota; class Alphaproteobacteria; order Rhizobiales; family Beijerinckiaceae; genus Roseiarcus. Next base: position 1,382 of record JBEKEI010000241.1, on the reverse strand, counting down.
TCTCGCGATCTATGTGGTCAACCTGTTTCCCAACAAGGCGCCGCTCCCCCGCAACATGGCCGAGGTCGCCGAGCGCATGCTGAACCTCCAGTTCGCCAACAAGACGGCCGAGGACGTGAAGCTTCTTGCGCGCTTCGACGAGGTCGCCCGACTGATGGAGGCGCTCGAGGCCCTGCCGGCCGATCACCCGGTCAAGGCGAGCGAGGGCTACCGGGCGGTGCTGCGGCGACGCTATGTCTGCGTCCCGCGCATCGTCGCGATCACGCGGCCCGAACAGGCGGGCGGCTTCGACGGCAATGATTTCTCGCCCGCCGCGATCGCCGAGCGCGCGGCCGAGGGCTGGGCGCAGACGGAGAAGGCGCTGGCGGCGGCGCGGGACGGGCCGCGCGCGGGGGGCGGGGCGAGGGCGGCGCAGCCGGCTGGCGCGACCATCGCGCGCGGCGGGGGGAATGGCTGATCTCGCCGTCGGTGGCCGCGACGGCCCACCATGCCCTCGCCGGCGGCGCCGACCGCCGCTCACATGTGAGCCGGCAGAAAGGTCGCGATAACCGGAAAGGCGATGAGGATCGCCAGCCGGATCAGGTCGGTGACGACGAACGGCGCGACGCCGGCGAAAATGACGCCCATGCCGATGTCGCGCACGACGCTCTTGATCACGAACACGTTCATGCCGACCGGGGGATGGATGAGGCCGAGTTCCACGGTCATGACGACGATGACGCCGAACCAGACGGGATCGAAGCCGAGCGCGAGGATGACCGGGAAGACGATGGGGACCGTGAGGATGACCATCGCCATCGCGTCCATCACGCAACCCAGCGCCAGATACATCAACAGGATCAGCAGCAGCACGCCATAGCGGCCGAGGCCGAGCCCGGTGAGGAAGGCGGTCACGTGCTGCGGCGTCTGCGTCACGGTCAGGAAATAGCCGAACAGCAGTGCGCCGATGAGGATGCTGAAGATCGCCGCCGAGGTGCGCACCGCGCGGGTGAGGCATTCCATCAGCTGCGCCGGGGTCAGCCGTCGGCGGGCGACGGCGATGAGGAAGGCGCCGCCCGCCCCCATCGCCGCCGCCTCGGTCGGCGTGAACATGCCGCCGTAGAGGCCGCCGACCATGAACAGGAACAGCAGCGTGATCGCCCAGACGCCTTGGATCGCCGGGCCGAACTCGCGCCAGCCGTGAACCACGCCGGGCGGCAGGAAATGCGGCCTGACGAGGGCGATGACCGAGATCGTCGCGATATACATGAGGATCGCCAGCACGCCGGGCAGCAGGCCGGCGACATAGAGCTTGCCGACATCCTGCTGGGTGATGAGGCTGTAGACGGCGAGCGCCAGCGAGGGCGGCAGGATCGAGCCCAGCGTGCCGCCGGCGGCGATCA
>JBEKEI010000240.1:0-4904 GCA_050013915.1 Roseiarcus sp. | reverse complement strand
AAAACAGAGGGTTGCAGGCCAAAGCAAGCCCGCGCGCACCGCCCGGGCCGCGGACCGCCATCCCTCCACGTCGCCCGGCCCCGGAGGCCGGCGGATATTTTTGGAAATTTCTGGAAATCTTTGGAAGTCTTTTGAAGTCCTTGGAAGTCCTTTGGAAATCGCTGATCGCCGGGGCTCCCATTGCCGGGGCTCCATGGCATCTCCTGGTATTTCAACGGCTTGCGAGAGGCCGGACGCTGTTCTGACGCTGACGCTGCCGCGCTCCCGGGGCTGTCGAAGGGCCCGGCGGGCCCGGCGATGGAACAAGGACGAACGGCATCGCGAACACGCCGGAGCCGGCCGCTGAGATCGCCCCGGCGCCGGCTTCCCGACGTTGAAGGCGGGGGCGTCTCGGGCGTTGCGCCCGCGCGGCGGTCTGCGGCGCGCCGCCGTCCGGCCCGCGCGCTGCGACCCCGCGCCTTGTCCCCGGCGATCCTGCGGACGCGCTGGTCGAGCCCGGCGTCGAGGCTGGCGGCGCAATCCTCCTCCTCGTCGCATGGCGGCGGCGCGGGTGCTGCAGGGTCGGGCATGGCGGGCTCCTGCCGAGGGGACCAATGATGGGAGCATAGCCGATCTTTTGGAATATCGCAATAATATTCTCACATTTCTCTTTTACAGACGATTCCGCGGCGCAGACGAAGCGCCCGGTCGCCCGGCGGTCGCGGGCAGCGCGGCCTCAACCGCCGTCGTCGTCGCGACAGGCGCGCTGAACGTGAACTTCCGCCGTCGGGCCGCCAGGCGCCGCGCCGGATCAGGCCAGCTTCGGCGCCGGGCGCGTGCGCCGCAGCGGTGGAGCCGCGGATCCCTGGTCAGCGCTTGGCGGCCGCGCGCGGACGCGGCTCGGGAACGGCGAGCCGCCGGCCCTGGGCGACGCTCGCCTGCTTGGGCAGTTTCTCGGCGATGCCGTAGAGGCGTTCGCGGCGATCCAGTTCGCCCAGGACGTCCTCCGGGGTGATCCCGCATTCCGCCCAGATCACCGCGAGGTGATAGAGGACGTCGGCGCTTTCGAGGATGACCGCTTCGCGGTTCATCTGGACAGCGTCGAGCCCGACCTCGATCGCCTCCTCGGCGAGCTTCTTGGCCATCTTCTGGACGCCGTCGCGGAACAGCCGCGACGTCCGCGACAGCGCCGGATTCCGCGATCTGGCGGCCAGCACCGAAGCATAGAGACGATCGAGCGAATCACTCATGACACGACAATACTCGCCTGCGACGATGAATAATTGCGAAACTTTCCTTCGCCGCCGGATCCCTGACGCGCGCCGTCTCCCGTCGGTCGAAGCCAGCGCCGCGCCGCGAACGCCGCCGGCGGCTGCGGGCCGCAGGCGGTCGTTGCTCGGCGCCCCTGGTTTACGGGCTGGCGCGCCGCGATGACGCGCCGACTTTCCGCGAACGACCGCAGACTCCTGTCTAGCGCAGCGGGCGCACGGAACAAGATCTTATGCGCCATTATTTTGAACAGCGGAACTGTCGATGGCGGCCTTCATATTTCCTTGGCCGCGATGGACAATCGCGCGGCGCCGGCGGCCCGGCTCAGGTTCCGGCGCGAACCCGCCTGCGGCCGCCGATCGCTTCAGGCCGCGGCGGTCTTCTGTTCGAACCGTGAGCGGAGGGCGTCGGCCGGACAGGGCCTGCCGAAGAAATAGCCCTGGACCTCGGTGCAGCCGTGGGCGCGGATCTGGCGCAATTGTTCGGCGGTCTCGACGCCCTCGGCGGTGGTGACCATGCCGAGCGCCGCACCCAGACCGGCCACCGCGCGCACGATCGCGGCGCAATCGCCGCGTTCGTCGATGTCCTGGATGAAGCTGCGGTCGATCTTGATCTTGTCGAACGGGAAGGCGCGCAGGTAGCTCAGCGAGGAATAGCCGGTGCCGAAATCGTCCATCGCGATGCGCACGCCGAGCGCGCGCAGAGCGTTGAGCGAGGCCAGCGTGCTGTCGTTGTCGGCGAGCAGCACCGATTCGGTGATTTCGAGTTCGAGCCGCGTCGGCGCCAGCCGGGCCGCCTCGAGCGCGCCGACCACGGTCTGGACCAGCGCCACGCCCTTGAACTGCGCGGAGGACAGGTTGACGGCGACCCCGATCTGGTCCGGCCAGTTCGCCGCGTCGCGGCAAGCCTGCTGGAGGACCCAGGCGCCGAGCGGCACGATGACGCCGATCTCCTCGGCGACCCCGATGAATTCGCCGGGCGGCACCATGCCGCGGGTGGGATGGCGCCAGCGCAGCAGCGCCTCGCAGCCGATCACCGCCTCGGTGATCGCGTCGACCTGCGGCTGGTAGTAGAGTTCGAACTCGCCGTTGGCGACCGCGCGGCGCAGGTCCAGTTCGAGCAGCCGGCGCTCCTGGATCCGGGCGTCCATCGCCAGTTCGAAGAAACGATAGGTCGCGCGCCCCTCCGACTTGGATCGGTACATCGCCATGTCGGCGTGCTTGAGCAGGTCTTCCGCGTTCGCCCCGTCGCCGGGGAAGACCGAGACGCCGATGCTGACGCCCAGATAGACCTGCCGACCTTCGAGGTCGAACGGCTCGGCGATCGCCTCGACGAGGCGCCGGGCCAGGCTGCCGGCCTGCTCGGGCCTTTCGAGGTCGACCTGCAGGACGACGAATTCGTCGCCGCCGAGGCGGGCCAGCACATCCATCTCGCGCAGGCACCGGGTCAGGCGCGCCGAAGCCTGGCGCAGCAGCATGTCGCCGAACTGGTGGCCATGGGTGTCGTTGACGGACTTGAAATTATCGAGATCGAGATAGTGGATGCAGAACATGCCGCTGCGGCGCGCGCGCGCCAGCGCCTCGCCGATCCGGTCGCGCAGCAGGGTGCGGTTGGGCAGGCCGGTAAGGGCGTCGTGCGAGCCCAGGAAGCGGATCCGCTCCTCGGCGCGGACCGCCTCGGTGACGTCCTCATGGGTGGCGACATAGCCGCCGCTATGGACGAGGCGCATCGTGCGGCCGTCCTTCAGCGCCACGCGCATGCTGCGCCGGCATCCCGACGTCTCGGCCTCGGCGATGAAGGCGCCGTAGGCGGCCATGTCGAGCGGCTCGCTGCCGAGGGCGGCGCGATGGTCGAGAATGCGCTTCAGCGGCGTCCCGGCGGCCGTCAGTTCGGGCGGCAGCGCGTAGAGCGCGGCATAGGCGGCGTTGCACAGGATCAGCCGCCGGTCCTGGTCGAACATGCAAATGCCGCTGGGAATATTGGCGAGCGCCGCCTCGTAGCGCTCGTTGCGCCGCGCCAGCGCCGCCTCGGCGTCGACGCGCGGGGATATGTCCTCATAGGCGAGCAGCCAGCCGTCGGCGCCGAACGGCGCGCAGCCGATCCGCACCGTGCGTCCGTCGGGCAGGCGCAGCTGCTCGTCGCCCGCGGTTCGCTCGGCCAGACGGCGGCGCCAGCGCCGCACGGCCTCCTCGGGATCGACCCCTGGATAGTGTCCGAGCGCCGCCGCGGCGCGGACGAGTTCGCCGATCTCCAGGCCGGGGCGCACCAGATCGACGGCAAAGCCGGCGATCCCGGCGAGCCGGGCGTTGAAGCCCGCCACCCGCCATCGCCCGTCGAGCAGGATGAAGCCCTGGTTCATGCCGTCGAAGATCGCCGCGACCAGCGCCGGGGCGGCGTCCGGCGCGACCGTTCGCTCTCCCGAATCGTCGAGGAGCGCGAGCCCATTGACGGTAACGTCCCGCATGACCCGATCTCTGGCCGCAATTCCGGCATTGCGCAGGCGGTCGCCTCGACTGCGACAGCGGCAATTCTAGCTCGAACTTGTTTATCGGCCGTTAACGCGATTTCGTTCACCGCTGTTGAGGCGAGGCGGCGCGCGGGTCGCGTTCAGCCCCGATGGCGGGCGAGAACCTCGCGCACGCGCGCGACCAGTTCCGCCTCGGGGACGATCGCCTGGGCGCGCTGGCGCAGTTCGAGATGGTCGGCGCGGTCCCGGCTCTTGTCGGCCAGCTGGGCGCCGAGGACGAGGTCGCGGATCACGACCTGCGGCCCGCCGGCGGCGTCGCGCTCGTTGGAGCCCTGGATGACGGCGCACAGGCTGCCGCGCCGGTCGGCGTATTTGAGCTGGGCGTTGAGGCCGCCGGCGCCCAGATAGAGTTCGGAGGCGATCCCCGCCGCGCGCAATTGCGCGACGAGCCGCTGGTAGTCGGCCAGGCGGTCGCGGTCGAGGACGGCGACGACGACCGGGCCCGGCTTCTTGGCGGCGGCGACGATCGGGCTGTGAATCGCGCGCAACGCCGCCAGCAGGCGCGAGACGCCGATCGAGAAGCCGGTCGCCGGAACCGCCTCGCCGCGAAAGCGCGCGACGAGCCCGTCGTAGCGCCCGCCGCCGCCGACCGAGCCGAACCGGATCGGCTTGCCGTCCTCGCCCGGCGTCTCGAAGGTGAGTTCGGCCTCGAAGACGGGGCCGGTGTAATATTCGAGGCCGCGGACGACGGTCGGATCGATGAGGATGCGGTCCCGTTCATAGCCGGCGGCCCGAACGAGCGTCTGGATTTGCCATAATTCTTCGATTCCCTCGATTTCAGGACGTTGACCAGATGGCAGATCGCCCCTCTCATTGGCGTCACCGGTTACAATGACGCCGCCGTCAGGCCCTCCGATATCACCGGCAACGCCGTGCGTAATCCTGTCCAGGACTCGTTTGATCTGGTTGTCCTCCAGCCCAGCTCCCCGCGTGAAGTCGCCGCTCTCATCCTTGCGGCCCGGCCCAAGTAGAGAGCGCACGCCGTCCAAGCCGAGCCGATCGAGCTTGTCGATCGCGCGCAGCACAGTCAGCCTTCGCCCGACGTTCTCGGCTCCGCCAATCCCGATCGCCTCCATCACGCCGTCTAGCAGCTTCCGGTTGTTCACCTTGATCACATAGTCGCCGCGCT
>JBEKEI010000239.1:0-5131 GCA_050013915.1 Roseiarcus sp. | reverse complement strand
GACCACGACACCTCGCCGGTGGTCACGTTCCAGGCCCAGCTTCCGGTTCGGCTGATTCGCTGGCCTTCGGCAAGGAAAGCCTCGCTGCGGCGCAACTCCTCCTCCGCGCGCCGCCGCTCGGCGTTTTCGCGTTCCAGCGCGATTCTGGCGGCATGCTGTTCGGTCACGTCGACGAGCGTACCGACGAACTCCACGATCTCGCCGTTCTCGTCGACGACGGGATGTCCGACGCTGTGAAGGTAGCGCAGACTCCCGTCCGGCGACGCAATTCGCCACTCGACATCGAAATCCTTCCTTTCGCGGATCGCGGCGTCGAGAATCCGGATGAAATTGGCGCGATCCTCCGGAAGAATCTGCTGAAGCGCCTTCTCGAAGGCGTGGGCGTCCTCGACCGGATCCAGACCAAAAATTCTGTAGTTCTCCGGAGACCAGTAGACGTTCTCTCGGCTCGCGACATTCCAGGCCCAGCTTCCCGTGTGGGTCAGGCTTTGCGCCTCCTCGAGATACGCCTCGGCGCGGCGCAATTCCGCCTCCGCACGCGCGCGATCGGCTCGGGTGCGGATCGCCGTCACCCCATAGGCGAGGTCATTGGCGAGTTCGACGAATTGCGCGCGCGTCTGCTCGTCGAAAGCGTGCGGCCGGTCGGCGTAGAGGGTGAGGGCGCCGAACGCCGCCCCTTCGGACTTCAGCGGCAGCGCGAGCGAGGACCGGTAGCCGCGCCTGAGCGCCTGTTCGCGCCAGTGCCTGAAATGCGGGGCGGTCGCGATGTCGTCGGTCCAGCGGAGCTCGCCGGTTCGGACGGCGACGCCCGTGGGCCCGTGCCCGGTCGGGGCGTCGGCCCAATCAACCTCGATGCTGTCGAGATAGCCGTCGTCGAAGCCGACCTGCGCGATCCGCCGGATGCTTCGCGCCGCGTTCTCTTCTCGATAACCGACCCAGGCCATCCGCATGCCGCCATCCTCGACCAGGATTTGGCAGATTCCCCGCACCAGTTCGATTTCCTTCGTTGCCCGCACGAGCGCTTCGTGGCAGCGATTGATGGTCCGCAGCGTGCGGTTTGCCGCCTTCAGCCGCTCCTCGACGCGCATGCGCTCCGCGATTTCAGCGAGCAGCCTTTCTTTCGAAGCTTCGTCGGCCTTCAACGGGATTTCTCCTCCTCGACGCCGCCCGTCGGCGGCGCCCCGTGACGCAACGGCCGGCTCGAGGCGATACAGCGTCGCGGCTCGCCGGCGCGCCGGGCAATCCGCCGCTTTTCAAGGCTACTCCCAGTGTATGCTGTCAGAGGGTGGGTCCGATCGCCGAGCGCCAGGGGATGAGCCTATGAGACTCCCTTCCGAAGTCAACGCGAGCAGTGCAGAGGTCGGCGCCCCATCGCCGGCGGGACGCCGAAACCTGGCCGGCCGCGGCGATCAGCCTGTTCAGGATTGCGTCGCCGGCGATTCGACCCGCGAGTCGGGATCAAGGCATTGGCGAGGCGGCTGACGACGATGAATTCGATGAGGCGTCCGTCGCCCGCCACGCGCGCCCGGGAGCGCCGAGCCGCTCGACGCCCGCCGATTCAGACCGCCAGCGTCGCGAGAGCCTGGCGCAGCAGCTCAATCATGGCGCGCCCGCAAAATGGCTTTTCCAGCAGGCCGAGCGCGCCGCCGGCTTGGACGCGACTTCGAACGGCCTGGTCGGGAAGCGCCGTGATGAAGACGATTGGAATGCCGCTTCCTCGCTCGACGAGGCGGTCCTGAAGATCAAGCCCGCTCATGCCAGGCATCTGCACGTCGGCTATCAGGCAGGCGCGGTCGCCGACCCGCGGCGAGTCGAGGAAATTCTCAGCCGATTCGAATGCGAAAGCGACGAAGCCGAGCGACCTCACGAGGCTGTCCAGGGCCGCGCGAACTGCTGCGTCGTCATCGACGATCGCGATTTTCTGAGACTTCGACACGCCGCCAATCCCACTTCTTGCGCGCCGACGCCCGCGAACGAATTGCCCGGCGGCGCCAACAAGGGGGGCGATGATGCACGGATCGGCCGAACAATGAAATCATACGGACGTTTGCGCGGTCGATTGGTTCGCGCGACGCAGTTCGAGGGCTGCGGCTGTCCTCGCCAGATCCGCCAGCGAGCGCAGGCCAGTCGCGCCGCTCAGGCGGCCCGTCCGCTCTCGACGGCGGATCGCCCCGCCCGGCGATTGCAATCCGTCCGCTCCGCGCGCCGAAGATTCCCGCCAGGCGCTTCGAGCAAGATTTCGGGGGCGGGGCGACCATACGAAGGTATGATTTCAGGACACCTCCTGGACACACCGGCGTACCAACGTAGGATGGCGCGATTGCGCGCTGCAGCTAGATTGCCAACCGACGCAACGCTAGGGAACGATGTCGACTCATTGACCGACGATCGCGCGCGCGGCGCCAATCGAAATCGAGAAGAGAAGATCGCCATGAAAATGTTCTCGCTTGCACGCTTCCTGCGGCGACGCCGGACTTACAACGCCGTTCTGGAGGAGCTTTCCAGATATTCCGACCACGAGCTGCACGACATCGGGATCGATCGCGCCGATATCTACGACATCGCCGACCGCGCGTCGCAGGAACAGCAATAGGTCTCGGCGACGGGCGCGCGGCTGGATCGCGATCGCCCGACCTCGTGCCGCGGACCTGTCGATCCGGACGATCCCGTGCTCTGCGGGACGGGCGCGAGGTTCCCGGCAATGCAAACCAGGGCCTGTGACAGCGCGGACTATTGCCGGACGCCAATGCGCGCGCTATCGCGAGAACGCCCATCCGGAGGAGACTCATGAACGCCGAATCCATCTCTCTTCACGCCGGCGCGAGCGCGTCGGAGGTTTCGGCCCCCGGCCGGACACCGATCGAGGGCGAGATCGGCCTTGTCGGTCTTGGCCATATGGGGACGGCGATGGCCGCAAGTCTCGCCGCCGGTGGCCGCCGGGTCATCGCCTATGTCCGTCGCTCCGAACGGATCGACGGGCTCGCGGCTTGCGGTCTCGAGCCGACGACGAAATTCACCGACCTCTACGACTGCGACTTTGTCATCAGCATGGCGCCGGACGACGCTGCCGTTGGCGAGATCGTCTTGGGGCGGGCGGACGCCGGCGTTGCCGGTCTGGCCTCGGGACTGAAGCGCGGCGCCATCCATGTTTGCATGAGCACGATCAGCACGTCGGCGGCGTCGCGGTTCGCGGCGGAGCATGCCCGCCGCGGGCAAGGCTACGTCGCGGCGCCGGTGTTTGGAAATCCGGACGCCGCCAGGGCGCGCCAGCTGTTCATCGTCGCCGCCGGCGCTCCCGCCGATCTCGAGCGCTGTCAGCCGTTGTTCGACAGTCTCGGACAAAGGACATTCGTCGTCGGCGCCGATCCTTCGCACGCAAACCTGATCAAATTGCTCGGCAATATGATGACCGCGACCACGCTGGAAATGCTCGGCGAAGTCATGGCGGTGGCGCGCAAGCGCGGCCTCGACGCCAAGTCCTTGCTGGACATTCTGACCGGCACGATGTTCGGCGGACGCGCCCACAGGATCTATGGCGACAAGATCGTGAGCCAATCCTACGCGGCCGGATTCGCGATGCCCCTGGTGCTCAAGGATGTCCGCCTGGCGCTCGCCGAGGCGGAGCGCGCGGGCGCCCCGATGCCATCGGTCGACGTGGTGCGAAACCGGCTCATCACGGCAATCGCCCGCGGCCATGCCGATCTCGACTGGAGCGCGCTCGGGCTGATCGCGGCCGAGGAAGCCGGCCTGCGGGGCGACCTTGCGCGCAATGTGGATTGAGTTCGGCCAGCGCAACGAGCGCCCAGGCGCGCCGCCCGGCGGATCCGGGGCGACATGGGGCGCCGGGGAGTCGCCGGGCGTAAGTAACTAACTTAGTCGATCATATTAGTTGACTTACCAAACGAGCCGTGTTCCGCTGGACCGGCAGGTCTGGGAGCGCCGCGCGACGAAGCGGCCGCCGACCTGGCAAGGCGGAGTCGACGAATGTCCAAAATCCTCAACGAAGTGCTTTCGGCCAACAGCGCCTACGCCGGCTCGTTCGGCGCGAAAGGCGATCTGGCGCTGCCCCCCGCAAGAAGATTTGCGATCCTCACCTGCATGGATGCTCGCCTGGACCCGGCAAAATATGCCGGTCTTTCGGAAGGCGACGCGCACGTCATCCGCAACGCCGGCGGTCGCGCGACCGATGACGCGATCCGTTCGCTGGTCATTTCCCACAAGCTGCTCGGCACGAACGAATGGTTCGTCATCCATCACACCAATTGCGGCATGGAGCTGTTCGCCGATGAAGTGATCGCCGAACTGCTCGACGACGACCTCGGAACCGCGTCCTTCGACGGCAAGGCCTGGACCAATCCCCATCATCACGGCGGCCACGCGGCGGGGCATTTCATCAAGTGGCATACGATCAGGAATCAGGAATCCAGCGTCGCCCAGGACGTCCGCCGAATTCGCGAACATCCGCTCGTTCCCGGGTCGATCCCCATCTATGGCTACATCTATGATGTGCGCACCGGGCGTCTCAACGAAGTGAGGGCGGCGACCGAGGCGGGCAGGGCGGCCGCCGGCGCCGCGGGCTGAATCTGCCGCCCATCCTCGGCCGCGAGGATCGGCGCGATGACGCAGCGTCCGGTATTGCCGGAAACGGGCAGGGGGCGCGGCGCGCTGGTCTATCCGCGCGACGGCTCGGCGAGGGCGCCCGCCAATCATTGGCGCGAGATCGGGCTCGGCGCGCAGATCCTGCGCGACCTCGACGTCTCCTCGATCCGGCTGCGCACCGACAATCCACGCAAATATGTCGGCCTGTCGGGCTTCGGCATCGAGATCGCCGCGGTGGAGGCGATCGATTCCTGAGCTTTTGCCGGGCGCGGCGGGGCGACCTGGTAGGCTTCCGGCTGCGGGTGGCGGTCGCGACCCTGGTCGGCCGGATTTGCGCGCCGCGCGAGCGGCGCCGCGCATCGCCGATGGCGCCGGGCTTTCGTCCATCGTTCCGCCCCCGCCGCGCCCGACAAACCCTTTCGCTGTGGCAATATTTGGAACTTCATTTCTCCGCCGATCGAGGCAAATCAGAGGGTTGCCGGCAAAATGAAACCCACGCGGGGGTCTGGGCCGCGCCGCCGTCCGGCCCACC
>JBEKEI010000238.1:0-5198 GCA_050013915.1 Roseiarcus sp. | reverse complement strand
CCGAGCGGTTGCTGACCCTCGCCGAGCGCTATCGCGGCGGCGCCGCGCGCGAGGGCAAGGCGCAGGACATGAGCTGGCGCGAACAGCCCGTGGATAAGCGCATCGCGCATGCTCTGGTCAACGGCATCACCGAATTCATCGAGATCGACACCGAGGAGGCGCGGCTCGCCGCCGAACGGCCGCTGCACGTCATCGAGGGGCCGTTGATGGCCGGGATGAACATCGTCGGCGACCTGTTCGGCGCCGGCAAGATGTTCCTGCCGCAGGTGGTCAAATCCGCGCGGGTGATGAAGCAGGCGGTGGCGATTCTGCTGCCCTACATGGAGGCGGAGAAGCGCGCCAACGGCGGCGAGGGCCGCCAGAGCGCCGGCAAGATCCTGATGGCGACCGTCAAGGGCGACGTGCACGACATCGGCAAGAACATCGTCGGCGTCGTGCTCGCCTGCAACAATTACGAAATCATCGACCTCGGCGTCATGACCCCCGCCTCGAAGATCCTCAGCGTCGCGCGCGAGCGGCAAGTCGACGCGATCGGCCTTTCCGGCCTGATCACGCCCTCGCTCGACGAGATGGCTCATGTCGCCGCGGAGATGGAGCGCGAGGGGTTCGACATTCCGCTCTTGATCGGCGGCGCGACGACGAGCCGCGTGCACACGGCGGTGAAGATCCATCCGCGCTATGCGCGCGGGCAGACGGTGCACGTCCACGACGCGAGCCGCGCGGTCGGGGTAGTCGGCGCGCTGCTCTCGCCGGACACGCGCGCGTCCTACGTCGCGACCGTGCGCGCCGATTATCGTAAAGTCGCGGAGGCGCATGCGCGCAGCGAACTCGACAAGACGCGGCTGCCGCTCGCGAAGGCCCGCGCCAATGCGATGAGGCTCGATTGGGCGGCCTACCGCCCGACCAGGCCGTCGTATTTCGGCGCGCGGGTGATCGAGGCGCACGACCTCGCCGATCTCGCCAAATACATCGACTGGACGCCGTTCTTCCAGACCTGGGAGCTGAAGGGCCGCTATCCCGCGATCCTCGACGACGAGAAACAGGGCGCCGCGGCGCGCCAGTTGTTCGCCGACGCGCAAGCAATGCTGGCGCGGATCATCGCCGAGCGCTGGTTCGCGCCCAAGGCGGTGATCGGCTTCTGGCCGGCGGCCGCGGTCGGCGACGACATCAGGCTGTTCGCCGACGAGACGCGCCGCGCGCCGCTGGCGACGCTGTTCACCCTGCGCCAGCAGCTGGCCAAGCGCGACGGGCGGCCCAATGTCGCGCTCGCCGATTTCGTCGCGCCGGCCGACAGCGGCAGGCGCGACTATGTCGGCGGCTTCGTCGTCACCGCCGGCGTCGAGGAGGAGGCGATTTCGGCGCGCTTCGCCGCCGCCAACGACGATTATTCCTCGATCCTGGTCAAGGCGCTCGCCGACCGTTTCGCCGAGGCCTTCGCCGAGGCGATGCACGCGCGCGTGCGCCGCGAATTCTGGGCCTATGCGCCCGACGAGGCCTTCGCGCCCGAGGAATTGCACGGCGAGCCCTATCGCGGCATCCGCCCGGCGCCCGGCTATCCCGCCCAGCCCGACCATACGGAGAAGGCGACGCTGTTCGCGCTGCTCGACGCCGAGGCGAAGATCGGCGTGCGGCTGACCGAGAGCTTCGCGATGTGGCCGGGCAGCTCGGTCTCCGGCCTCTATCTCGCCCATCCCGAGGCCTATTATTTCGGCGTCGCCAAGGTCGAACGCGACCAGGTCGCCGACTATGCCGCGCGCAAGGGCATGGCGGTCGTCGAGGTCGAGCGCTGGCTCGGGCCGATCCTCAATTATACGCCGGCGCCGTTCGCGGAGGCGGCGGAATAGCGCCGGCGCCGCGAACGCGCGGGTTCGCTCGCGGCGGCCGGATCAGCGTGGACCTGAACAACCCCGATCGTCGCTTCGCGTCTGCCCCGGCAGGCGCGCTGCAAGCGACTGGCGCTGTCGTTGGCGCCGGGGAGCTTGCGGGGGCGAGCCGACTCCCCTTCTCCCGCTTACGGCAGGGCTGTCGGGGGACGGACTCGAGCGATTCAAATGACTCGCGTTCGTTCTCCCGAGTCTCGACAGGCGATCGAGGTTATAGTCTCAACAACACCGATCGCTTGGAAGGCCTCTGGTTTTCTTCCCCGGACAGCCCTGGGTCAGGACGGGCGGCGGAGGGCGCCCTCCCCTCCCCGTTCTTACGGGGAGGGGCCGGGGGTGGGGCGGTCGCACTCCTCACCGCCGCCCCTCGATCGCGGCGAGGATGGCGTCGAGCACTTCGTCGATCCGCCGCATGACCTGCGCGTTGGAGAACCGAAGCACGCGCCAGCCCGCCGCTTCGAGGCCCCGAGCGCGGCGAGCCGAAAGGGACGCAAACCATCGTCCGTAGAGAAGAGGCCGCCCGTGGGCGACCATCTCATCGCTCGCGAAATGGCGGAGTTGGACTAGGCCGTCGCGCTGGGTTTCACGCCGCGGCAATCGAGCGGCGGGCCCTGAAAAGGGCGACCCCGGCCCCGGAAAGGGCCCTTACATTTTAGCCCAACCGCACCCAATCTGCGGCTTCGAGCACATAAGGAGCGAACAGGAAGTCCCGGATCATGGTGATTCTGTCATCGGTCCAATCGATCAGGACAAAGTGCGCAGGTCCTTTCATCGGGCCGGTGGCGTCGAAGACCAGCATCGCCGGCAGCCCTTCGATCGCACCGAGCGCAAACCGCCATTTCGATTCTTCAGCATAGCGCGTGAAGTAGGGGGCAATCTTGTCGCGCCCTTCCCATTGAAGGCGGTTCACCAGTTCGAGTTTCACGTCCTCTGCGAGCATGGCGCGGATTGCGTCGAAATCGCCGCTCCGAAACAGATCGACGTACGCGGTGATCTTTTGCCGGTCCGAATCCGACATCAGCGGCAACCGGACGTCCTCGGGCGCGCGCGCCAGGCGCCGCAGCGAGGTCCGCCCGCGTTGAAGTGCGGATTTGGCGGCTGCCGGAGAGCACCCGGCGATTCTCGCGATTTCGTCGACCGAATGGCCCAGAACGTCCTTGAGGATCACCGCGCAGCGCTGAAGTTCGGGCAGCCGCAGGAAGGTCTGGAAGCTGATCGCGACGATGTCCGCCTCGGGCATGGGCGCCGCTTCGATGTCTTCGGTGAGGGGAACGACCGTGTTCCGTGAGTTGCCGCGCAAGAAATCGAGGCTCGTGTTGTGGGCGATGCGAAACAGCCACCCCTCGAGGTTATCGACTGCGGCGCCCTGTTCTCGTGCATGAATTGCTTTGACTAAAGCGTCCTGCAGTACGTCCTCGCCATTGACCGCCGATCCAGTCATGCGCGCGCAGTAGCGATGAAGTCGCGGCCGCAGCGCCTTCAATCGATCCTCAAATTCGTCCGCGTTCATGACTGGCCTGCGGCGCTTTCTGCGTTCAACGGGTTTGGCTGAACACCAGCGAGCCCATGGTCGAGTCGAGGCTCGCCAACTCGCTGATCTTCGGGAAATAGGTCTTCATGCGCGGATCGCTGCGCATCGCCTCGACGGCTGCGGGGCTGTCCCACTCCGAATGAATGACGACGCCGGCGCCGTCATTTGTGGCGATCAGGCGGGTCGACTTCCAGCCGTCGAGCGTGCGGACGACCGTCTCCGTGTTGTGCTTCAAGAGCGCGATCAGCGCATCCTGCTTCCCGGGTTTGACCTTCAAAACATTGATCAAAATGACGGGTTGGTCGGCCATGGCATGTCTCCTTGCGTTTCGGACACACCAAGGACGAAACGGCGGGCGAAAACGGATCGCGACGCAGAAGAATTTTGGAATCGCCGCTGGGCGGCGTGGACGGATCGGGCGTAGGCGATGCCGCAGGGACGGTCCAGCCCTTGTCTCGCCGAGCGCGATGCAAGCCCCAAGCGAGGATCGCACCGAGAAGGCCCGGGATACGCGCCAGCGCGCCCTTGCCGCCCCTTGGAGCGGCTTCAGGCGACTTCCAATCGGTGACCAGTGGAATTCTTCGCGGGCGCCGCTGTGCTCGAAGGGTGAACCCGATCGAGGTCCGCCGATGCGATCGGGATTGAACTGCACGCGCTCCAGCGCCTGTCGGCGTGTCGCCCGTCGTGGCGAGCGGCTTCCTTCGCGTCGCCGGCGGCGTTCGCTTGCCCGGCCGCCTGCGCCATCTCGCGCGCTTTCGGGATGGTCGCGTTCATCGGGGTCGCAGACGCTTCACGGCCTGCCTGTGGCCGGGCGGCTACGCGTCGTCGACGCTGGTTGCGCGGTCGACGGGGACCCTGGCGGTCCGGTCCGGATCGTCGGCGGCGCTGAAGCCCCGGTAGGGCGCGCTGTTGGCCTTTTCGACCCTCGGATCGACTTGCTGGCTCCGGTCGGCCGTCGGTTTGCGGGATTGGTCCTTGATCGCGTCCCTCGTCTTGTCGACCGGGTCGTCGAGGCGTTCCTTGCCCACGGTTCATTCTCCTTCAGCATGTGCCGCTCCGCGCCAACGCCTGGGACCGGGGCGGGTTCCGCCGGGACGATGAACGATGGGGCAGCGGCCCCGCACACGCTCGCCTTGCCAGCGAGAGGGCGAGGCCAATGCTCAGCCGAAGTCGAAGTCGAAATCCGTGTCGGGCGCTTCACCCGGGGGCAGCGGTTGCGGGTTGAGCGCGATCTGCGCGGCGGAGGACTTCGAGGCGACCAAAACCGGCGCGGCGGCGCCGGCGAGCGCGACGAGAACGGCGACGGCCACAACGCCGAGGGCGTAGTTGTAAAGGGCAACCATGCGGCTTCTCCTGCGTGATGCGGCCATCGGGCCGCGACGATCCGGTTACGGTCTGGAGCCGCGATCGGCCGATGTCGGCGCCGCCGCGGCTCGGGACGAAAGGCGGGCTCGATCTGCGCGGCGCCCGGCGTGATGGCGCCGACGACCCGGCCGGACGCGGCGTCGTGGATGACTTTGACCCGAGACGCGCCGACGATCTGGTTCGACCGGGCGCGCCGGGCAAACCAGAGATCGAGCAAGGCGCGGCCGTAATCGAAGCCGCTGTGGTCGGAGCTTTGCGCGAGCGGCCGCGGCGGCGTGACCGGCGAGCCGGCTTTCGAAGGCGGCCCGGTCCTTGGCCGGGATCGTGACCACGGCGCCGGCCAGAACATCGGTCCCGGCCGGTTGCAGCGCCTTGCGGCGCACAAGCGCGCTGAGCGTCGCATGCGGCTGTTGGGGCGGGGC
>JBEKEI010000237.1:0-5267 GCA_050013915.1 Roseiarcus sp. | reverse complement strand
CGCGCCCGCGCCCGCTCTGGCGGCAGGACTTCGCCATCGCGAGCACCGTCGGGATGTAATTGTCCCAGGCCCAGCCTTCCGTGCTGTCGTAGCCGAGCCGGCGCAGCGGCTCGGCGAGGAACGGCGCGCCGCTCAGCCGCCGCTCGACCCGCCGCTCGCGCTCGACCGCCGCGCCGGGAAAGGGCTGGGTGAGCAGGGTGGCGTAGTCCATGATGCGCTCCGGGCCGCGCGGGGAGCTTAGGCGCTCCCGTCGCGCGCGCAATCTCGGCCTGCCGTTAGCGTTACCGCGCCCCTCGCGCGCTGGCGGCGCGCGGGGCCGTAATATGATCGACGCACAGGCTGATGGGCCGCCCTCGGAGCGCGCAACCATGAATGTCTCCGCCCCTTCCCGCATCACCCGCGCCGCGGAAGGCCTGCCGCGCCGGCGCTTCACGGTCGCCGAGGTCGAGGCGATCGTCGCCGCCGGCGTGATGGACGAGGACGAGCGGGTCGAACTGATCGGCGGGGAGCTCGTGCCGATGTCGCCGAAAGGAAATCAGCACGAAGTCGTCAAGGTCGCCCTGCTTCGCCGCCGGTATCGGGCGGCGCCGGACGACCGCGATCTCGCGCCGGAGACGACGTTCCGGCTGTCCGACGACACGTTTCTCGAGCCCGACGTCGTGATCTATCCCCGCGCGAGCGGGCTGAAGGGGGTTTCCGGTCCGAACGTACTGCTGGTCGTCGAGATCGCCGATTCCTCGCTGCGCCACGACATCGGCCGCAAAGCCGCGCTCTACGCCGGCTTCGGCGTGCGCGAGCTCTGGGTGATCGACGCCGCGAGGCCGATGGCGCGGGTCTTCGGTGCGCCGTCGGAGCGGGGCTATGGCGAGGTCGGCGACTTCGGCGCGGCCGAGCGGCTCGTCCCGCTGATCGCGTCGGAGGGTTTCGCTCTGCGGCTCGAGGAGCTCCCGCCCGATTGACGAGCGCCCGGACCTCGGGGCGCGCCGGCGCCTACGCCGGCTTCTTCAGCTGCACGACATTGTGCAGCGTCTCATCCGCCGTCTCGAAGAAGCGGCGCACGCCGCGCGCGGCCTGGCGGATGCGCTGCTCGTTCTCGACCAGCGCCAGCCGCACATAATCGTCGCCGTGCTCACCGAAGCCGATGCCCGGCGCGACCGCGACCTCCGCCTTCTCGATCAGCAGCTTGGAGAATTCGAGGCTGCCGAGATGGCGGAACTTCTCCGGCACCCGCGTCCAGGCGAACATCGAGGCGCGCGGGGAATCGATGACCCAGCCCGCCTGCGCGAAGCTCTCGACCATCACGTCGCGACGCCGCTTGTAGATCGCACGCATCTCGGCGATGCAATCGTCCGGCCCGTTCAGCGCGGCCGCGGCGGCGACCTGGATCGGCGTATAGGCGCCGTAATCGAGATAGGACTTCACCCGCGACAGCGCCGCCAGCAGCCGCTCGTTGCCGACCGCAAAGCCCATCCGCCAGCCCGCCATCGAATAGGTCTTCGACATCGAGGTGAATTCGACCGCGACATCGAATGCGCCCGGCGCCTGCAGCAGCGAGGGCGGCGGATCGTCGTCGAAGAACACCTCGGCGTAGGCGAGGTCGGAAAGGACGAAAATCTCGTGCTTCTTGGCGAAGATCACGAGGTCGCGATAGAAGTCGAGCGAGGCGACCATCGCGGTCGGATTGGAGGGATAGCAGACCACCACCGCGATCGGCTTGGGGATCGAATGGATCAGCGCGCGCTCCATCGCGACGAAGAAGTCGGGCGTCGGCTCGGCCGGAATCGAACGGATGACCCCGCCGGCCATCAGGAAGCCGAAGGCGTGGATCGGATAGGAGGGGTTGGGCACCAGCACCACGTCGCCGGGCGCAGTGATCGCCTGCGCCATATTGGCGAAGCCTTCCTTGGAGCCGAGCGTGGCGACGACCTGGGTCTCCGGGTTGAGCTTCACCCCGAACCGCCTGGCGTAATAGGCCGCCTGCGCGCGGCGCAGGCCGGGAATGCCCTTGGAAGCCGAATAGCGGTCGGTGCGCGGCTTGCCCACCGTCTCGATCAGCTTGTCGAGCACGTGGCGGGGCGCCGGGAGATCGGGATTGCCCATGCCGAGATCGACGATGTCGGCGCCGGAGGCGCGCGCCTTGGCCTTGAGCCTGTTGACCTGCTCGAAGACATAGGGCGGCAGACGCTTCACCCGGTGGAAGTCGGTCATTTCCTCAATTCCCCTCTCATCCCTGCCGAAGCGCCGCTGACGGTCGGCCTTGATAGCGCATTTTCGCGCCCGGCGGCGCCGAAAACGCCAGCCGGTCGGCCCCGCGAGGCGCTACTGCACGCTGATCGGCGCCGGCCGTGGCGGCTTCGGCCTGGCTGCCTTGGCCGCCCTGGCGGCGGCGGCGTCGGCGACCGCTTTCACGGACGGCGCGAATGTCGCGCGAATGGCGTCATGACGCGTCTTGACGGCGTCGAAATCGACTTCCATCGCCTTCAAGTCGGCGGGCGTCTTGATCTTGACGGGATGCTCGGTTTCCCGGCGGCCGACTGCTACATAATCCTGCTCGCCCTGCGGCCGCGAGTTGACGATGAAATCGGCTGGCGCGCCGGGATCGGTCGCGATGCCGGCTTTTTTCGCAAGATCGCGAACCAGCGGGTTGCGCGCGACGCTGAGGTTCTCGAGCGTCTTCGAGAAGGATTCGAGGACGCCTTCGGCCGGGGGCGCGGCGGCGGGCGGCGCAACGTCGTCGGCGCGCGCCCGCGCCGCCGGCCCCGCCGCCGCGAGCATCGCGAGCGCCAGTCCGGCCGTCGTCGCCGCAAATCCGCGCACACCGCGCCTGAACATCGTCGGCCCCCATCGCGCGCCGCGCGCGGCCAGCCTGACGGCATCTGGCGAACGCTGCGCTAATTTCTAGCCTGCCACCGCGATATCGTCCTATTATGTCTGAAACAGGACGGCGCCGGGCGAGGCGCCGCGCACGGCGAGCCCGAGGAAGCGATATGGCCATCGACCCGCTAGACCGCCCGCGCGGCCGACGCTCGTCGCGACCGCCTCCGACCGCGGCGCCGTCGCCGAGCCCGGCGCCGGCCGAGCCTGCGGCGGCGCCCGCCCCGTCCCCGCCGGCCCGACCGGCCGGGAAGCCGAAGCGCGCGGCGCCGGATAAGCGTGCGCCGGCGCCCGCAGGCGCCGACGCCGGCCGCGCCCGGCCGCCGACGCCGGGACCGGCGGAGGCCGCGGCCGCGCCGGCCGCCTCCCGGCCGGCCGGACCGGCCCCGAACAGCAGGTCCGCTGGGTCCCCGGCGCAGGAAAAAGGCGCCGCTCCGGGTGCGCCGCCGTCCGCCGCCCCCGCGGCGTCGCTTCCGGTGCCGAACATCGAAGCCTTGTCGCGCAATATCGCCCGGCTCATCGAGGAGGGCGGCAAGGTCGCGGCCGCGTTTCTGGCGCCGCGCGAATCGGGCGAGGTGAAATCGACCCTCAGCGAGGACATGTCGGACGCGGTGTCGACGCTCGGCAAGGTCGCCGAGCACTATTACTCGGATCCCCAGCGCGCCTTTCAGGCCCAGGCGGCGCTGTCGACCCAGTTCATGGCGCTCTGGGCCTCGACGCTCCAGCGCATGAACGGCGAGTCGACGCGGCCCGTCGCGCCGCCGGAGCCGAGCGACAAGCGCTTCGCCGATCCGGAATGGCGCGCCAATCCCTATTTCGACTTCCTCGCCCAAGCCTACATGCTGACTACGCGCTGGGCTGGCGATCTCGTCAGGAAGGCCGACGAGATCGACCCGCACACGCGCGACAAGGCGCAATTCTACCTGCGCCAGCTGGCGGCCGCCCTCTCGCCGTCGAATTTCATCGCCACCAATCCCGAACTCATGCGCGCCACCCTGGCCGAGAGCGGCGAGAACCTCGTGCGCGGCATGCACATGATGGCGCAGGACATAGCGGCCGGACGCGGCAGTCTTCGCATCCGCCAGAGCGACGCCAGCAAGTTCGTTCTCGGCCAGAACATGGCGGCGACGCCGGGCCAGGTCGTGTTCCGCAACGCCCTGATCGAGCTGATCCAATATGCGCCGACAACGGAAACGGTCTGCAGACGCCCGTTGTTGATCGTGCCGCCGTGGATCAACAAATACTACGTTCTCGATCTCAATCCGGAAAAGTCCTTCATCCGCTGGGCGGTCGCGCAGGGCCTCACGGTGTTCGTCATCTCCTGGGTGAATCCCGATGCGCGTCACGCCCACAAGGACTTCGAATCGTACGTGCGCGAGGGGGTCTTCGCGGCGCTAGGCGCGATCGAGCTGGCGACCGGGGAGCGCGAGAGCGCGGCGGTCGGCTATTGCGTCGGCGGCACGCTGCTTTCGGTCGCGCTCGCCTATATGGCGCAGACGAACGACCGGCGAATCTCCAGCGCGACCTTGTTCGCCACTCAGGTCGATTTCACTGACGCCGGCGATCTCAAGGTGTTCGTCGACTATGAGCGCCTGCGGGCGATCGAGACCAAGATGGCCGAAAAGGGCTATCTCGAAGGCTCGGAAATGGCCGGCGCCTTCAACATGCTTCGACCCAACGACCTCATCTGGTCGTTCTTCGTCAACAATTATCTCAAGGGCAAGGAGCCGATGGCGTTCGACCTGCTGGTCTGGAACGCCGACGCCACCCGCATGCCTGCGGCCAACCATTCGTTCTACCTGCGCAATTGCTATCTCGAAAACAATCTGACCCAGGGCCGGATGGTCCTCGGCGGCAAGACGCTCGATCTCGGCAAGGTGACGATCCCGATCTACGAACTGGCCGCGCGCGAGGATCATATCGCGCCCGCCCAGTCGGTATTCGTGGGCGCGCAGTTTTTCGGTGGGCCAGTGCGTTACGTGATGGCCGGATCGGGCCATATCGCCGGCGTCGTCAACCCGCCGACCAAGCCGAAATATCAGTACTGGACCGGCGACCCTCCGGGCGGCGGTTTCGCCGACTGGGTCGCCCGGGCCGTCGAACATCCCGGCAGCTGGTGGCCCGATTGGGCGGCCTGGCTGATCGCCCAGGCGCCCGAGCAGGTCCCCGCGCGGCAGCCCGGGGACGGTGGGCTGAAGGCCCTCGGCGACGCGCCGGGCGACTATGTCAGGGTGAAGGTCTGACCGAACGGCGCAGCGGCGGGCCGGTCAGTTGTAGGTGATCGAGGTGGAGAGGCGGGGCGCCATATAGGTCTGCTGGTGGAGGGTGATCGGGCCGGTGACCTGATAGCCGACCGTGGGCGTGTAGACATAGGTGGCCTCGCCCCAGATGTA
>JBEKEI010000236.1:0-5373 GCA_050013915.1 Roseiarcus sp. | reverse complement strand
AGGAGGCGGCGGAGCTTTATCGCGCGCTCGCGCAGGCGCGGCCCGAGGCGTTCACACCCGATCTGGCGGTGTCGCTCAACACCCTCGCCAAGGCCCTGTCCGGCCTCGGCCGCCACGAGGAGGCTCTGGCGGCGGCGCAGGAGGCGGTCGGCCTTTGCGACACGCTCGCGCAGGCGCGGCCCGAGGCGTTCACGCCCGATCTGGCGATGGCGCTCAACACCCTCGCCAAGGCCCTGTCCGGCCTCAGCCGCCGCGAGGAGGCTCTGGCGGCGGCGCAGGAGGCGGTCGGCCTTTGCGACACGCTCGCGCAGGCGCGGCCCGAGGCGTTCACGGCTCATCTGGCGTCGGCGCTCAACACCCTCGCCAACTGTCTGGGCTACGCTGGCCGCGTCGACGAGGCGTTTGACGCGGCGCTGCAGGCCGACGGCATGTTTCGCGCGCTGGCGGGGCCGCGGCGCTAGACCTTCGCGCCCTCTCCCGCAAGCGGAAGTGGGAGCATGTTGCGCGGCGCTTCCTTCTCCCGTTTACGGGCGAAGGTGGTGCGAAGCAGCGCCCCGCCGCGCCGCCCCTTGCCCCGGCTCTCTCCCGCAAGCGGGAAAGGGCGCATACATCTCGATATTGCGAGCAATCCCAGCGATTTATTTGATAGGCGACGAAGAGGCGGCGTGTGCGCGGATCACTTCGGCGCCGCCGGCCGCTCCCGGCCGTCGCGCCCTGTTTATTCCGATTAACAGAATTTTTTCTGGACATATTCCATATTTCTGGATACAGTCCAGGAATTCCAACGCCGCGCGCGGGGAGCGGCGGGCCGGGAATCGCGACCGGAATTCGCAAGGGGGCTGGACCTTGTGTAACTCCCGAGGCGCCCGCGCTGTCGGGGCGCGCCATGAACCCCGGCGGCAGCGACAGGACGAAGACGAATGGCGCCAAGAACGAACCGGAGTCGCCAACCGCCGGGATCGCCGCGGATGGCGCTGTTCGGCGGCGAAGTGGGGAGCGCCTCGGCAGGCCCTTTGCCGCGTAACTCCCGAGGCGCGGGCGCATCGGGGGCGCAAGATGCTTCCGCTCGCTCGCAAACTCCTGAAATCCAAGGGATTCCCATAAAACCGCGAAATAAAAAACAAAGTTCAGGA
Source organism: Roseiarcus sp. (assembly GCA_050013915.1). Taxonomy (GTDB): domain Bacteria; phylum Pseudomonadota; class Alphaproteobacteria; order Rhizobiales; family Beijerinckiaceae; genus Roseiarcus. The sequence goes on along the minus strand of JBEKEI010000236.1, from coordinate 4,240 downwards.
AACTTCAAAAGCAGTTCAAGGCAGTTCAAAAACGGTTCAAAAAATTTCAAAAACCTTCAAAAAATTTCAAAAAATTTCCCCCGGCTCCCGGGCCTGGGCGACGCGGAGGGATGGCGGGCCGATTGCGGCGACGAGCTTGGCGGCGTCATTCGGCTTTGTCCCGTCGCTACCCCCGCCGGGGCCCTTCGAGCGGCCCGGCAGCGGGGCCGGCTCGGGCGTTGCTCGCCCGCTTTCGTTCGCGCGCAAGCGCTTGAAATCGCTCGAGGCCGCGGAAATAAGAATTTTCGGGAGTTTTCAGGAATTTTCACCGGCTTTCGAACGAAGGCGACGCGAAAGGGTGGCGGACCGCTGTTCGGAAAACCGGGGGCCCGCGCCCGTTCGGGGGGCTCGCGCGGCGCCGCCGCCCCTTCCCAGGCGCTCCCCCGCTTCGCGGCGGAAGGAGGCGTCCTACCTGCCCTCGCGCGCGGAGAGCCGCAGCACCGCGCTCAGCACCGCCTTCAGCGAGGCCATCACAATGCTGGGGTCCATGCCGACGCCGTGGACCGGGGCGCCGGCGGAATCGGCGAGTTCGACGTAGCAGGCGGCGGTGGCGTGGGCGCCGCGGCCGACCGCGTGTTCGTGATAGTCGATGAACGAGAACTCGATCCCGAACGCCCGCTTCAGCGCATCGACGAAGGCGTCGATCGGGCCGTTGCCCGCCCCTTCGACGGTGAGCGTCGAGCCGTCGGCGCGTTTCAGCACCGCGGTGAGCTCGCGCTCCTCGCGCCCGGTCGGGATCATCTGCTGGCTGGCGAGCGTCATCGGCGCGTCGGTCAGCAGGTAGCTGCGCTGGAACAGGTCCCAGACGTCGGCGCTCGACAGCTCCTTGCCGTCGCGGTCCATCCGCGCCTGGGCGATTTTCGAGAAGGCGACCTGCAGCGAGCGCGGCAGGTCGAGGCCGTGGTCGGCGCGCAGGACATAGGCGAGGCCGCCCTTGCCGGACTGGCTGTTGATGCGGATCACCGCCTCATAGTCGCGCCCGACGTCCTTGGGGTCGATGGGGAGATAGGGCACCTGGAACAGCGGCTCGTTGCGCTTCTCCTGCGCCTCGAAGCCCTTCTTGATCGCGTCCTGGTGCGAGCCGGAGAACGCGGTGTAGACGAGTTCGCCGACATAGGGGTGGCGCTGGTGGACGGGCAACTGGGTGCAGAATTCGGCGACCTGCTTGATCGCGTCGACGTCGTGGAGGTCGAGCTCGGGATCGATCCCTTGCGTGAACATGTTGAGCGCCATGGTCACGATGTCGACATTGCCGGTGCGCTCGCCATTGCCGAACAGCGTGCCCTCGACCCGGTCGGCGCCGGCCATCAGCGCCAGTTCGGCCGCCGCGACCGCGGTGCCGCGGTCGTTGTGCGGATGGACGGAGAGAATCACGCTGTCGCGGTTCGAGAGATGGCGGCCGAACCATTCGAACTGGTCGGCGTAGACGTTGGGCGTCGCCATCTCGACCGTGGCGGGCAGGTTGAGGATCAGCCGGTTGCGCGGCGTCGGCCGGACGATTTCCTTGACCGCCTCGCAGACCTCCAGCGAAAAATCGAGCTCGGTGCCGGTGAAGCTCTCGGGCGAATATTGCATGACGAATTCGGTTTCGGGCGCCCTGGCGGCCAATTCCATCACCTGCTTCGCCGCGGTGACCGCGATCTCCTTGATCCCCGCGCGGTCGGCGCGGAACACCACCTCGCGCTGCAAGGTCGAGGTCGAATTGTAGAAGTGCAGGATGACCTTCCTGGCGCCCTTCACCGATTCGAACGTGCGCTCGATCAGTTCGCGCCGGCACTGGGTCAGCACCTGGATCGCGACGCCGTCGGGGACCGCGTCGCCCTCGACGATCGAGCGGACGAAATCGAAATCGGTCTGCGAGGCCGAGGGGAACGCGACCTCGATCTCCTCGAAGCCCATGCCGACGAGCAGCGCGAACATCCGGTTCTTGCGATCGACGCCCATCGGCTCGATCAGCGCCTGGTTGCCGTCGCGCAGGTCGACCGAGCACCAGATCGGGGCCTTGGCGATCACCGCCGACGGCCAGCGGCGGTCGGGCAAGGGAACGGGCGCATAGGCCCGGTATTTGGAAATCGGCATCATGGACATGGGAGACCCCTGGAGGGGCGCCGACGGGGCCGTCAATCCAGGCCGCGCGCGCCGTTCAATGCGTTGGACAAGCCGAAAGACCCGGCGCGCTCACAGCGCCGGGCGGCTAAGTCGCAGGGCCGGTTTCAGGGTCAGGCGCCGCATCCGCATGGGTCGAATAAGCCGGATGCGCGGCGAAAAGTCAAATTTCGGGCGGCCGGCGCGGATTTGACGCTTCGCCTTCGCCCGCGGTCACGGCGGGGCCGCGCGCCCGCCTCTGAGCGCGATCCAGAACGCCGCCTGCCCGATCACGCTCGCGCCGGCGAGCACGAGCGCCGTCGACAGCGCGGCGTCATGGCCGAGGCCGGCGAGCGCGGTGCAGAGCGCGCCGACCGCCATCTGGGTGAAGCCGTAGAGGCCGGACGCCGAGCCGATCACCCGCGGGTTGACGCTGATCGCCTGGGTCAGCGCCGCCGGCGCAGCGACGCCGACCCCGAGCGCGAACACGAACATGGTCGCGACGGTTGCGATCAGGCTCAGCTGGCCGGCCAGGACGATGGCGAGAAAGGCGAGGGCGGCAATCGTGCCCAGCGCATTGGCGCCGCCGAGCAGCCTGCCGAGCGAAACGCGGGCGACGAGCCGGCTCGTCAGCATCGTCCCGAGCCAGATGCCGGACACCAGGATGGCGATGTAGATGCCGGTGTCGGCCTTCGCGCGATGGAGCTGGTCGACGAAGATGAACGGCGCCCTGGCGACGAAGGCGTAGACCGCGGTGGTCGCGCAGCCGCCGCCGATCGAATAGCCGAGGAAGGCGGGCGAGCGCAGCAGGCCGCGATAGTCGCGCGCCAGCGCGGCCAGCCCGACGCCGGCCGCCGGCGGCCCGGTCTCGGGCAGCAGGCGCCAGGCGAGCAGGAAATTGGCGACGCCGAGCGCGCCCAGAAGCACGAAGATCGAGCGCCAGCCCGCCGCCTGCGCGAGCGCCCCGCCGACGATCGGCGCGACGCCGGGCCCCAGCGTCACCATCAGGTTCATCAGCGCGAGCCGGCGCGCCGCATCGCCCGCCAGCGCGGTGTCGCGCACGATCGCGCGGGCGAGCACGAGTCCCGCGCAGCCGCCCAGCGCCTGGAACAGCCGCGCCGCGATCAGCGCGTCGGCGCTCGGCGCGAGGCCGGCGGCGACGCCCGCGAGGGTGTAGAGCGCCAGGCCCGTCATCAGGATCGACCGGCGCCCGAAACGATCCGACAGCGGGCCATAGACGAGCTGGCCGACCGCCAGCCCGAGAATATACAGGCTGATGGTCATCTGCATCGCGCCGCCGCCGGCGCCGAGGTCGTGGGCGGCGTCGGGCAGCGCCGGGACGAACACATGGATGCCGAGCGTGCCGCTGAAAGTGAACAGCGCGAGCAGCCACAGCGGCGCGCCCGGCCGGGGCGCGCGCGCGAGCGGCGCCTCCGGGAGATCGACGCCGAAAGCGGCCGCGACATGTCTGGTCATGAATCGGGCTTCTCGGTCGGCGCGCGCCGGCGGCTGGGAGCGCCGAGACTACTCGACGACGACGCTGTGGTCGACCGCCGCCGGCGTCGCCGGGCGGCGCAGCAGCAGGACCAGCGGCATCGCCATCAGCGAGAGGATCATCAGCAGCTTGAAATCGTCGATATAGGCGATGATGACCGCCTGCAGCGTGATCATCCCGTCGAGCGCGGCGCGGCCCGCCGCGGTGAACGGGCTCAGCGCGTGCATGACCGCGGGCGCGGCGAAGGCGTGGTTGAACGGCGTGACATAGGCGGCGATGTCGGCGTGATTGACCTGGGTGTTGCTGGTCAGCAGCGCCGTCACCACCGAGATGCCGACGCTGGAGCCGACGTTGCGCGACAGATTGTAGAGCCCCGTGCCTTCGCCGCGCAGGGTCGCGGGCAGGGTCGAGAAGGCGACCGTGGTCAGCGGCACGAACAGGAATCCCAGTCCGGCGCCCTGGACGAAACCGACCGAGACGATCGTCCATTGCGAGACCTCGGGCGTCCAGCCGGTCATCACATACATCGCCCAGGCGGTCAGCCCGAGACCGAGCGTGAGCAGCCAGCGCGTGTCGACGCGCCCGATCAGCCGCCCGACGAGGAACATGCAGGTCATCGTG
>JBEKEI010000235.1:0-5426 GCA_050013915.1 Roseiarcus sp. | reverse complement strand
GCGCGATCTGCGGGATACGACGATGGATCCGGGCAAGCGCGCGCTGCTGCGGGTCGCCGTCGTCGAGGACGAGCGCGAAGCGACCGCCGATGCGGTCGAGCGGCTGATGGGCGTCAAGCCGGAGGCGCGCTTCGCCTTCATCCAGGAACGCGCGCCGCGCGCGGCCGAACTCGTCGACATCTAGCCGCCCGCGCAAGGTTTCCTTTACCATGTTGGCGCAACCTGCTGCGACAGGGCATGGGGCATGGGGCATCGGCGATGAGGCCAGGATTTTGGGCGCATGATTCGGGGTCGACCGTCGAATACGTCGCCGTCGGCGCCGCGCTCGTCGCCGCCGCGGCCCTGTTCCTCGGCTATTCGGCGCAGCAATGGGCCGGCGACGGCGATATGCCGTCGATCGCGTTCCTCAGTTCGGATCAATATGTAGCCAAGAAGTCCAAGCCGCCGAGCTTCAACGCGATCGACTATTCCGCGACGGGCGCGACGAGTCGGGAGACCATCGTGCTCGATCCCTGCACGGGCCGCCAAAAGTCCGAGTGAAGCCCTCCGCGCTCGCGCAGGCGCCGCCGGTCGACAAGACCGGCTGGATCGCCATATTGGCCGGCGTCGCCATCATCGCATGGTCGGGGGTCCTGGTCCGCTTTCTCGACGTCGGGCCGCTCGCCGGCGCGGCGTGGCGAATGGGCCTGGCGGTTCCTGCGCTCGCCGTCTGGGCGCGTCTGGCCTCGGCCCGGCCGATCGGCCTCGCCGGGCCTGCGGTTTTCGGCTTCCTGACGCTGGCCGGCCTCGCCTTCGCCGCCGATGTCGGCTCGTTCCATATCGCGCTGACCGGAACGAACGTCGCCAACGCCTCGTTCATCGGCAATGTCGCGCCGATTCTGACGGTGGCGGGCGGCGCGCTGCTGTTTTCCGAACGGCCGCCGCCGCGCGTCTGGTTCGCGCTCGGCCTCGCCCTGTCGGGTTCCTGGGCGATGGCGGGCCTGGCCGCGCCAGGCCGGCTCAACCCCGGCGATCTCTTCGCGCTCGGCGCCGCCGTCGCCTACGCGATCTATCTGCTCGTGATCAAACGGCTGCGCGCTGAGCTCGATGGGCCGACGGCCACGCTGTGGTCGGCCGCCGTCTCGACGATCGCGCTCGCCGGCGCCGCGCGGGCGCGCGGCGAGATCCTCGTGCCGAGCAGCGCCTCCGGCTGGCTGACCGTCGTCCTGCTCGGCGTGGTGTCGCACGCCCTTGGGCAGGGCCTGACCTCGGTCGCGATCGGGCGCGTCCCGCTCGGCCTGCTCGCGCTCGTCATCCTCGCCCAGCCGCCGTTTTCCGCGCTGCTGGCCTGGCTGATTCTCGGGGAAACCATGAACGGTTCGCAGATGGCCGGCGGCGCCGTGATTTTGACCGCCGTGCTGCTGGCGCGACCGAGACAGGGTCAAAATTGTTCAGGCTGAACGGGTCCGAATCATCTGGCACTGCCTTAAAAAATGCGTTATCTTGGCTGCTCGACTGCGCGGGTTGATCTTTCCCGCGCATCACAGCAGGCCACAGATGCGGTCATTCGATGGTGCTTCGTTCCGGCTTCGCGCCATCGCGTTGCGGCGCAGGGCGTCTCGTGTGAGCGGCCGCCATCACGCAGATCGCCGTCATTCGGCCGACGCTCCCTTGGATCGGGGCCGTTGCGCGACATGACGAGACGGGCTGCCCCCTTTGAGACTTTCGGGCGCAACTATTGCGCCATGATCGGGTTTCGCCGCTCGGGCGGCGATGCGGGCTGGAGCCACATCCGGCCCGTCACAGTTTGAAAACGGCGGAGACTTAGGGATATCATGAGCAAGGGTAAGGATTTTCGGGCGCCGAGGAAGCGCGGGTTCGACGACGACGGGCCGATGCCCTACGAATCGCGGCCGCGCACCTCGCGCAGCTTCGACAGCGGCGCGGGCGGATTTGCGGGCGGCCCGCCCAGCAGCGCGCCAGGAGCGCCTGCCTCGCCGGCCACGGGGCCGACGGTGGATGCGATCGTCAAATGGTTCAAGTCCGACAAGGGCTACGGCTTCGTCGAACTCGCGAATGGCCAGGGCGACGCCTTCCTCCACGTCAACGCCTTGCACGCCTCCGGGCACGATTCGGTGCCACCGGGGGCAAAACTGCGCGTTCAGGTCGGCGCCGGGGCCAAGGGCGCGCAGGTCACGCGCGTGCTCGAGGTCGACACCGCGGGCGCCGTCGAGCGGGCGCCGCAACGCGCGTTCGGCGATTCGCCGCGGCCGCCGCGCCGCGCCGCGCCCGATCCGTCGACGGCGGTCAGCGTCGCCGGCAAGGTCAAGTGGTTCGACGACGCCAAGGGCTTCGGCTTCGTGGCGAGCGACGACGGCGGCAAGGACGTGTTCGTCCATATCTCGATCCTCGGCCCCGCCGGCGTGACCCATCTGGCCGAAGGCCAGAGCGTCAACATGCGCGTCGTCGATACGCCGAAGGGCCGCGAAGCGGTCTCGCTTTCGATCTGAGCGGGATTTGCGGCATTGGGAATCTCCGGGGCGACGCCTCGGAGGTCGAGCGCGCGGCCGTAGCATGGCGCGCGCTTTTTTGTTGTCGAGGCCTCGGCGCCGCCCGGCCGGAAGCAGGAACGCCCGCTGTGAACCCTTCGCACGAAATCGCCCGCCTGCTCGAAATCATGGCGGCGCTGCGAACGCCGGTCACCGGCTGTCCGTGGGACCTCGAACAGAGCTCCGCGACGATTGCGCCCTATACGATCGAGGAAGCCTACGAGGTCGTCGATGCGATCGAGCGCGGCGACGCGGCCGATCTGCGCGACGAACTCGGCGATCTCCTGTTGCAGGTGGTGTTTCACGCGCGACTGGCGCAGGAGTCCGGACTGTTCGATTTCGGCGGCGTGGTCGAGGCGATCACGACGAAACTGATCCGGCGCCATCCGCATGTGTTCGGCGAGGCGCGCGGCCTCTCGCCCGCGCAGGTCAAGTCGCTATGGGTCGAGATCAAGGCCGAGGAGCGCGCCGATCGCGCCGCCGCGCGCCGCGCCGCCGGGGCGGCCGAGGAGCCGGCGGCGGGCGCGCTCGCCGGCGCGCCGCTCGCCCTGCCCGCACTGACGCGGGCCGTGAAGCTGCAGCAAAAGGCTGGCAAGGTCGGCTTCGACTGGAACGACGCGGCCGCCGTTCTCGCCAAGCTCCGCGAGGAGGCCGACGAGATCGAGCAGGCCCTGGCGGCCGGCGCTCAGGAGGCGGTGAAGGGCGAGGTCGGCGATCTCCTGTTCGTGATCGCCAATCTCGCGCGCCATCTCGGCGTCGATCCCGAGGCGGCGCTGCGCGGAACCAACGCCAAGTTCGAGCGGCGGTTCGGCCATATCGAGGCCGAACTCGGCCGCCAGGGCCGCGCGCCCGGCGAGGCGAGTCTGGCCGAGATGGACGCATTGTGGGACGAGGCCAAGCGTGGCGAGCGGGCCTCGGCGTGAGCGTCCGCGACCCGCCAGGCGCCGTTCCCGCACGAGGGATCTGGCCTGGTTTCGGGACGGGACTGTGATCGTGAAACGCGAATTCGACTGAGCGTGGGGGGATTGCGATGGCGGATGTCGGCACGGCGCGCAAGGTCGTCATCGCCAGCTTTCTCGGCTGGATGCTCGACGCCTTCGACTTCTTCATCATGGTGTTCGTGTTCACCGACATCGCCGAGGAGTTCCACGTCGAACTCGTGTCGGTCACGGTTGCGGTGTTCCTCACGCTGGCGATGCGCGCGGTCGGCGCCGTCATCTTCGGCCGGCTGGCCGATCGCTTCGGACGCCGGCCGCTGCTGATGGCCAGCGTGCTTTGCTACTCGGTCATCGAATTGCTGTCCGGCCTGGCGCCGGGGCTGGCGAGCTTTCTCGCGCTGCGCGCGCTGTTCGGCGTCGCCATGGGCGGCGAATGGGGCGTCGGCAGCTCGCTGACCATGGAGACCATCCCGCGCCACTGGCGCGGATGGGTCTCGGGCCTCCTCCAATCGGGCTATCCCGGCGGCTATTTCCTCGCCACGCTCGTCTATTACTACGTCCACCCCTCCTTCGGGTGGCGCGGCATGTTCATCGTGGGCGCGCTGCCAGCCCTGCTCGTGCTCTACATCCGACGAAACGTGCCGGAGAGTCCGGACTGGACGGCGCGTCAGGCCGCGCCGCGGCCGTCGATCGTCGAGGTCCTGCGCGGCCATATCGGCCTGGCGGTCTACGCGGTCGTGCTGATGACCGCGTTCAACTTCTTCAGCCACGGCACCCAGGACATCTATCCCAACATCTTCCTGAGGAAGCAGCATGGGTTCGACCCCGCCACCGTCTCGAAAATCACCCTGATCTACAACGCCGGCGCCGTGATCGGCGGCATCCTGTTCGGCATGCTGTCGCAGCGCATCGGCCGCCGCGTGACGATCGTGATCGCGGCGCTGCTGTCGCTGCCCGTCCTGCCGTTCTGGGCCTTCGGCGAAACCGCGCTGACGCTCGGGATCGGCGCCTTCCTCATGCAGATCTGCGTTCAGGGCGCCTGGGGCGTCATTCCCGCGCATCTCAACGAATTGTCGCCGCCGAGCATCCGCGCGACGTTTCCCGGCGTCGTCTACCAGCTCGGCAATCTCTTCGCTTCGTACAATCTGACGCTGCAGACCGCGATCGGCGCGCGCTGGGATCCCCCCAATTACAGCTGGTCCCTCGTCGGAGTCGCCGGAGTCGTCGCGGTCGTGATCGCCCTGCTGGTCGGATTCGGAATCGAGGCCCGCGACGTCGCGATGGGTCAGGAGCCTTCGCCACGGTCGGGGTGATGGGCGCGCCGCCGCTCCCGAGGAGCGCCGCGCCTGTGCGGCCGCGCATCGGCTGAGCAGAGATTCGCGGCTCGGCCGACGCAGCGGGCGCGCCCTCGCGGCCGAAGCCGGCCTGGCGCGTGGCGCAGCAGATCGGCTGGTCGGCCCATCGGAATCCGCTGGGGCCTGTTCCCCCCGGGAGACCCCGGCGATCTCGCCCTTTTTGACAGAAATCCGGGAAACCAAAATGCCTTCGGCGCTGAACCGGCTCATTCTCTACGCCCGCGATGTCGAGGGAACCGTCGCCTTCTACGAAAAGCACTTTGGTTTTCAGGTGCTACGTCTGCCTGGTGACCGAATCGTCGAGTTGGTGGCGCTCAGCGGTGGTGCGAACATCATGGTCCATGCCGCTGCAAAGGGCGTCAGGACCGGGCAGGTCACCGTGAAACTGGTGTTTGACGTCGAAGATGTCTCAGGGTTCTGCGAGAGGAGCGCCGGCAATGGGCTCATGTTCAGCGCCGAGCATCTGGCCGACGGGTATTCCTACGCGAACGCCAAAGACCCTTGCGGCAACAATATCCAGGTGTCGAGCCGCGCATTTCGCAATGCGGATTAAGGCCGTCGCCGTGAGCAACGCTTGCCGGCTTACCGCTTTGGCGGTCACTGGA
>JBEKEI010000234.1:0-5775 GCA_050013915.1 Roseiarcus sp. | reverse complement strand
AGTTCGGCTTCGAACTCGACCGGCGGTTTATAGCCGAGCGCCGAGTGCAGGCGCTGGGTGTTATAGACGGCCTCGATGAAGGCGCCGATGTCGCGGCGCGCCTGCTCCGGGGTGGCGTAGGCCTTGCCGTTCACCTCCTCCGCCTTCAGCGTCTTCATGAAGCTCTCGGCCTTGGCGTTGTCATAGGGATTGCCGACCCGGCTCATGCTGAGGGCGACGCCGCGCGCTTGCAGGCGGCCGGTATAGTCGCCGCAGGCGTATTGCACGCCGCGGTCGGAGTGATGGATCAAGCTGTCGGGAGGAGGATTGCGCGCCGCGAGCGCCATGTCCAGCGCCGCCATCGCCAGATAGACGAAGGCCTCGCCGAGCCGCACATAAGTGATGTCGGCGACCCAGATCTGATCGAGGCCCGTCGGTCTGAGGCCGCGCGTCAGGTTGGGCACGATGGCGAAGCCATGATGGCTGTCGGTCGTGCGCGGCACGAACGGGCTGGCGCGCAGGCACAGCAGGTTGTCCTCGCGCATCAGCCGCAGCACCCGCTTGGCGTTGACGATCTCGCCTTCGCGCCGCAGCTGCGCGGCGATCCGACGGTAGCCGTAGTGGCGATGCTGCAGGCTGAGCTTCTGGATGCGATCGCGCAGGTCCGCGTCGGCGCGCGCCGGCGCGCTCGCCTCGAAATGGCGATAGGTGCCGGCGCGCGATACGCCGCCGAGCCGGCACAGCCGCTCGATGTTGGCGTCTTCGTGGGGCAGGCCTTGCGTCTCCCGCGCGCTCATCGCTTCGATGACCGCGTAGATGGGGGCGCGGCGCCGCTCGGGGGCGCCGCGTCCATGAGCCGCAAGGCTTTGCGAAAAAAATCGAGATCGACCTGCTGGCGCCCGATCACCCGCTCGAGCTCGGCGATGCGCGCCTTCGCCTCAGCCAGTTCGCCGCCGGGCCGCGCGGCGACCGGCGCGCCGCCCGGCCAGGGCGGCGCGGCGGGCGACGCGCGGCCCGGCGGCGCGCCCGACCGCTCGCCTCCCGGCTTGCGCCCGCGCTTGCGGTTCAATCCGGCGACCCCCAGCTTGCGATAGGCATGGCGCCAGTCGTAAAGCAGCTTGCGCCGGATGCCCAGCTCCGCGGCCACAGCCGCAAGCCGCTCCCCAGCCTCGATCCGTAACACCACGCTCTCTTTGAACGCCGTCGAATAGGCGCGCTGCACTTGATCCGACATGAACCCTCCTTCGAGGCCATGTCACCGTTTTACCGTGTCTCACTTTCGGGGTGCACTCCAGTATCACGTCCCCGTAATGCGGAATGTCGACAGCCAAAGCCTTGTCAAGGCCGAAGCCGCCCGAGGCGGGGGCCGACGGCCCGCCTCTGCAAGGTTTTGGCCGTCGACGACGATCGGGCGCCGAGATCGGCGTGCGGCCGACTCCGTAACTCAAATATCCGCGCTCGGCCGTTGCCGCGCTGTGTGACGGGGCGGCGGTCGGGAAATGGCGACGCGAGTCCGGCGGCCCTGTCGGGCGACAGCACGCGGCAGGCGCAGATCCTTCCCGTGGCCGATGCTCGGCGCTGGCTACGCGCCGTCGCCGCCGAGCTGGCCGGTCGCCGACCCACGCGGCGAAGCGGCGGGAGGGAAGGCGGCGCCGAACATGGGGTGGCCGCCGGCCGACGCCGCCTGACCGACTTCATCCTGGATCACGTCCCAATGTTCGACCAGAACCCCGTCCTGGAGACGGCAGATGTCGACGACGACCCAGCTGGCCGCCTGGCCGATGTGGGAGAAACGCCCGTGGATCATGACAAAGTCCCCTTCGGCGACCGCGAGCTGATGCTCGTAGCGCATCTCAGGGGCGTTCTCGATCGTGCTGAACAAGCCATCCCGACCCGCCGGGACCAGGGCGCTGTGCTGGAGATAGTCGGGCGACCAAAATCGCTTCGCCCTTTCAGTGTCGCGCCGGTTGAACAAGGTTTCGAACGCCTCGATGACGATCGCCTTGTTCGCACTGGGGGAGACCTGTTGCATGACTTCCTCCTGCACCGGGATGGAGTCGCCCGCGAGCCCGGGGCCAATATCCGAGCCGCCGCGGGCGATGATGCGCCTGTCGCAGGTCATCAAGCAGAGTCCGCGGCGGATGAAACATGTCAGGGCGCCACGCGGGCGGCGAGCGGCGGATAATCCGTATAGCCGCGTGCGCCGCCTCCATAGGCGGTCCCCCGATCGAACCGCGCCAGGGCGGCGCCCTCCCGAATCCGTTCCGGCAGATCGGGGTTGGCGACGAAAGAACGGCCGAACGCGACCGCATCGGCGTGGCCCATCCGGAGCGCCTCGGCCGCGCTCTCCGGCGTATAGGCGGCGGCCGTGATGAGCGGACCGGCGAAGGCTGGCCGGAACAGCGCCGCATTGTTCAGAGTCCCGTCGTTGGGCTGGTCGGTGAGGCCGATCTCGGAGCCGCGCGCTTCGATCAGATGAAGATAGGCGAGCTCTCGCTTGCTCAGCTCACGAATCACGTAGGTGAAGAGCTCGAGCGGGTTGCTGTCATAGATGCCGGCGTATCGGCCGAACGGCGAAAGCCGGACGCCCAGCCGGTCCGCGCCGATCTCCGCCGTGACGGCGGCGACGATCTCGAACAGCAGCCGGCCGCGATTCTCCTTTGTCCCGCCATAGCCATCGGTGCGGCGATTGACCCCGTTCTCCAGGAATTGCTCGATCAGGTGACCGTTGGCGGCCTGGATTTCGAGCCCGTCGAATCCCGCTTCCCTCGCGTTGCGGGCCGCCTGCCGGAACTCGCCGACGATACCGGGAAGCTCCTCCTCGTCCAGGGCGCGCGGGACCTCCGCGGAGACCGGCTGGAACGCGCTCGTAAAGGCCGGGATGTTCGGCGGGACCGCCGATGGCGCGACGGGCAGCACGCCGTCCGGCAGCAGCGAGGAATGCGAGTTCCGGCCATTATGCGCGATCTGCATCACGATCGTCCCGCCACGCGCATGCACCGCGTCCACGATCGCGCGCCAGCCGGCGATCTGGCCGGCGGCATAGACGCCCGGCGCATTCGGAAAGCCCTGCGCCTGCGGGCTCACTGCGGTTCCCTCGGTGACGATCATTCCGGCCGAGGCGCGCTGCGCGTAATATTCGGCGTTGAGCGGCGTCGGCGCGTGGCCCGCGCCCGCCCGCATCCGCGTCATCGGCGCCATGACGATGCGATTGCGGAGTTTGATGGCGCCGAGCTGCAGCGGTTCGAAGAGGATTTCCATGGACATGCGCCTGGCTCCCGTCGTTCATGCGTTACCCGAGCGTGATCTCGCCCATGTCGATTTGGACCAGCAGCGGATCCCAGACGGGCTGGTAGTCGCCCTCGAAGGCATAGATGCGGCGCCGGGTCGGAATGACGATTCCGCCAACGTCCCGATATTCCGAGGCGTAGTTGAGGCCCGTGGCGCCCCCGAGAATGTCGACCGTGTAGTCGTGGCGACGCAGCAGCCCGTCCGGTCCGAAGCAGGAGATCTGGCTGCGCGTATGGCTCTTGATGCGATCGGGGAATGTGACCTGCAATCGGCGCCAGACCTCGCCGTTCACCGCGATCGACGCGATCTCCTCGGTGACGAAGCCGTCTTGCGCATAGAGGAAGGGCACGTTCAGATAGGTCCACAGCGCCTCGCCGACGAAATAGATCACGTCGATATCGTCCCACGGCGTCTCGCGCTGCTGGCCGGCGAAGGATCGCTCGGGATCGTCTCGCGCGGCGATCGCCGCGCCATTCAGGCGCTCGATGACGATCCGCTGCGGTTCGAAAACCGCGCGCTTGTCCTGCCCTGGAAATTCGACGGTGAGCCGCTCAGCCAGAGTGTCGGCGGTCAGCACGACATCCCTCAGCGCGTCCCCCTGGCCCTTCACGAACCAGATCGCGCCGGCAATCGAAGCCTCCACCCGGATCGAACCGATCCGGCGCCAGCGGTCGAGACCGCCATGCGCCTGCATGGCGAAGTCGAGCAATTCGGTCATGGGACAGGTCCTTGTCGTTCCCGGCGCTCAGCCGGCGAGGGCGATGATCTCGGCGACCTCGGCGGGATGCGCCATGAAGGCGGCGTGGCTGGCGGCCACCGTGCGGACGGTCGCCCCCATCCGCTTGGCCATGAAGGCCTGGGCCGGCGGCGGGATCATCTGGTCCTCGGTGCACTGAAGGTACCAGGACGGGCGCGACTTCCACGCCGGCGCGCCGCACAAGCCGGTGAAGGCGGCGATCGCGAGCGGCTTCTGCACCGCGGCCATGACGGCGGCTTCGGTATTGGTCGCGTCCGCCACGAAGGCGGCGTGGAAGCGCTCCCGATCGATCCAGAGGAAGCCGTTCTTGTCCGGGCCGATCGCCGTCGAGCCGGCGGAGGGCGGCCCCTGCCTGCTCAGCGCATCGAGACTCTCGCCCTCGTCGAGACCGAAAGCCGCGATGTAGACGAGCGACTTCACGTTGTCCGCGCCGGTCGCAGCGCCGGTGATCACCGCGCCGCCATAGGAGTGCCCGACCAGCACCGTCGGGCTCGGCAGCGCGCCGAGCATGCGCCGGGTCACCGCGATGTCGTCGTCGAGCGAGGTCAGGGGAATCTGCGCCGCGACGACGTCGAGTCCCTGCGCCTGCAGCAGGGGAATGACCTTGGCCCAGCACGAGCCGTCCGCCCACGCGCCATGCACCAGCAGAACATTGGTTTTCTCGCCCATGATGTCTCTCCGAAAGTCGTCAGCCGATGGAGAGGTCTTAGCGGCGATGGGGGTCGGCGATCTTGGCGGCGCCGCCCAATCTGCGGCAGCCCAAATGATCGGAATCGACAAGACGGGCCCTGTCGCGAGGAAACGGCGCGGGCTTTCAGCCTGTCGCGTGGTCGCGCCGCCAGCGGCCGGGGCTCACGCCGACGGCCTGGGCGTAGGTCCGGCTGAACGCCGCCTGGTCCGAGAAGCCGCACTGGAGCGCGATGTCGGCGAGTGGGTGAGTCGTCGCCCGCATCAGATCCTTGGCCAGTTCGATCCGCCGCTGCACGAGCCAGGCATGCGCCGAGACGCCGAATGTCGCCCGGAACGACCGTGTGAAATGGCTGACCGACATCCCGCATTCCCGCGCGAGCGTGTTCAGCCGCACGCCGCCGTCGAGCCGGGACCGCAGCACTTCGGCGGCCCGCCGCGCCTGCCACGGCGCGAGCCCGCGCGTCGTCACCTCGGGCAGGCGGGCAAGCCCGCCATAGGTCTGCAGGACATGCGCGCCGAACATCAGGCTGAACTGATCGATCGCGAGCTGGCTCGACCAGTTTCGCGCGCTGGCGAGCGGCAGGATGGTCTTCGTCAGCTGGGCGATGACCAGATCGTCCTCGCAGATGCCGACCTTGAAGTTCTCGACCGGCTTGATCCGATGATCGCGCGCGATTTCATCCAGCCCCGCGCGCGGCACGTGGTAGTGGACGTAGTCGAATGCGCAGTCGAGCGTGCAGAGGAACGGCGCCTGCAGGTCGAGGAGGCTGGTCCGGAATTGCGGGATGTAGGGAACGTTGATCTGGCGGCCATCCACCTCCAGGCGATAGCTGCCGAGCGGAACGGGCATGATCGCGATCGAGAGGTGCAGCGCGGCCTCGACGGGGATCGGCGCGGACGTTCCCGGAAGCCCCGCGTCGGAATGCAGGCGGGTGATCGCGAAGGCGCTGTCATCGGCCCAGGAGGCAGAGGCGGTCTTGCTCGCCTCCTGATGAAAATAGGCCGCCAGGGTGTCCCCGAAGGCGCCCCTCGTTTCGCCATTCGGGCCAATGGCGGCG